>NZ_PPPD01000001.1:1277500-1577500 GCF_002901445.1 Deinococcus koreensis | reverse complement strand
GGGCGAGCCCCGGCAGTTCCTGCGCGCCAGCGACCACCTGATGGACGCCGGCGTGGTGGGCGTCTCGCTGGCGCAGCCAGCCGGGCGCCGCTTCAGTGCGGGCGTGAGGTTGATCGCGGGCGAGGCCGGCATCCGCGAGCAGTTCGGAGACGTGCAGGTGAGCATCAGCGCCACGGGCTTCGCGCAGGTGAACCCCCCGGCGGCGACCCTGGCCTACCGCCGAGCCGCCGAGCTGGCCGGCAAGGGCGACCATGCCGTCGACCTGTACGGCGGGGCGGGTGCCATCGGCCGGCATCTGGCGAAGAATTTCCGCCGCGTGACCGTGCTCGACTCCGACGCGGATTCGCTGGCCCGTGGCCGCCAGGACGTGGCCCAGAGCGGCGAGAGCAACGTCTCGTACCGGCTGGGCGACGCGGCCCGCTTCAGCGAACTGGGCACCGATGTGATCGTGGTCGACCCACCGCGCGCCGGCCTGGAGGACGAGGCCCGCGACCACCTGCACGACTCCACCGCCGACCGCCTGGTCTACGTGTCCTGCGACCCCGCTACCTGGGCGCGCGACGTGGGCGACCTGACCCGGCGCGGCTGGCGGCTGGGCGAGGTCACGCCCCACGACTTCTACCCGCAGACCAGCCACGTCGAGATCCTGAGCGTGCTGGAGCGCTGACCCCATCAGGCCAGGGGCCGGTGAAGCCTGCATTCATGAGGGGGTCACGCCCGCGCGTTAGCCTGCCCCGCGTGACCATCCGTCTGCTGCCGCTGCTGCTCCTTCCTGTCCTGACGGCCTGCCAGGACACCCAGGCACGCGCGCAGAACGCCGAGCTGACCCGCCGGGTCGCGGCGCTGGAGGCGCAGCTTCAGGTGCTCCGGGCCGCCCAGGCGCGCGCCGACCGGCCGACCGTCTCCGAGGCCCAGCTCAGCGCCCAGAACTGCGCCAACGACCTGACCCGCACCCTGGAAACCTACCGGGAGAACTCTATCGACCGCCGTTACCCGGCCCCGGCGCAACTGGAGGTGCCCGATACCTGCGTCGCCCAGCGCATCAACTGGCTCAGCCTGAACGCGCGGGCCTACACTTTCACGGTCAGCGGCCCGGACGGCCGGCCGCTGGCCCGTCAGAGCAGCGGTTCGTGAAGGCCCGGCCCGTGCGTCAGTCCTGATCCTCCGCCCATGCTGAATGACTCGGCAATGCGGGCCGCGCTCCAGGCGACCTGATCACCCGAGCGGTCTTCCTGCAGCCCAATGGCGAAGGTGGTCACCCGCAGGCCCGTGAAGCCGATCACCAGCGCCCAGACCTGCTGCGGGGCGCCCTCGAAGACCGCGCTGCGGACGTAGAAGGTTTCCCCGGCGCGGACGAAAGTTCGTTCCTCGACCAGTTGGGTTTCCCTGCCGTACTGCCGCACGCCGGTCTCCCGGAAGGCGCGGAAGCCTGGCAGATCCCCCCACTGCCCGCGCACGCCCGGCGTGAAGGCGTCCCACAGGCCATCGAGCCTGACCGCGTAGAACTCCAGCATCAGCGCCCGGCCCCGGGTCAGGGCGAAGGTCTCGGCCGCGCTGCGGGCGGTCGTCTCTGGGCGAGCGGTCGGCGCGCCTGCCTGCGCCTGCGCGGCGGGGAAAACGAGGGTCAGGGCCAGGGTCACCACCCGGAGGATGCGGTTCATGATCTACGGTGCGCTCCCTGGCCCCGCCGGGATGTCAGCCCGCTGACGATTGGGCGAGCAGAGTTTCGATGACCGCCGCCACACCGTCTTTATCGTTCGTCAAGGTCAGCTCATCGGCGGCGTCCAGCGCTTCCGGGTCGGCGTTGCCCACCGCCACGCCGCGCCCGGCCCAGGCGAGCATTTCAGTGTCGTTGGGGGCGTCGCCGAAGGCCAGTACGTCGTCCCGCGCTATGCCCAGGTGCGCGCACAGCCGCTCCAGGCCCCAGGCCTTGCTCACGCCCTCGGCCAGCACCTCCAGGAAGGGGGCGCCGGAATGCGTGACGGCGAAGCCCGGCAGGTTCAGGGCGTGGACATGGGCCAGCAGCTCGCGCGGCGTGAAGGCCGGATGCCGCATGATGAATTTCAGGCTGGGATATTCCAGCACGGCGTCCAGCGGGTGCCCGCCCATGTCGGCGGGTTCGCGCTTGTGATCCTCGAAGTGGGCGAGGGCGGCGTAGCCCTCCTGCGCCACGAAGACCTCACCACCCTGGCGCACGGAGACGAACAGCACGCCGGGGAGACGCTCGATCAGGGCGTGGGCCACTGCGGTCTGGACATCGGCCTGGACGTGGGCCTCGAACAGCGTTTCTCCGGTGCCCAGGTGGACGCCGTGGGCCCCGTTGCCGCACAGCGCCCAGCCCGTGAAGCCGGCCTGCTCGGCAATTCGTCGGACTCCACGGGGCTGCCGGGCCGTGACGGGCACGACCTCGATCCTGGCGGCTCGGGCGGCGTCCAGCGCCGTTCTCGTGCGGGCGCTGACGCTCAGGTCGCTCCGTAGCAGGGTGCCGTCGAGGTCGGTGGCGATCAGGCGGATGGGCATGGAGTCTCAGGGTAGGGGTTCTGGGTGGGCGCCGGCGGCGGGCAGCCCTCACCCCAGCCCATCCCCCAGGCTCGGAGAGCTGCGAAGCAGAGGGGCAGGGTGGGACGCTTCGTTTTTTGCTCCCTCTCCCCTCGTGGGAGAGGGCTGGGGTGAGGGGGCGGCTCAGCGACGAGCCCGCCTACTTCCATCCACGGACTGACTTGCAGAGCTGCGAAGCAGAGGGGTTCATGCCGCCACCCCCCAGGAACCTCATCCCCTCACCTCGCCTCCAGCACCACCACGGCCGAGGCGTGTTCCTTGGTGTGCGTCAGGGTCAGGTGGGCGACCCAGCCGTGGCGGGCCATCTCGGCGGCGATCTCGGGCACGAAGCCCAGCACCGGGGGGGCGAAGGGAAAGGGGCCGCCCGGGGTGCGCTCGCGCTCGACCCAGACGTCCTGCCAGCGGTGCGGGCGCGGCCAGACCTTCTGGAAGGCCTCCTTGGCGGCGAAGCGGGCGGCGAAGCTGGGGGCGGGATCGGCCAGGCGGGCGCAGTAGGCCAGCTCGCCCGGTGCGAACAGCTTCTCGGCGCGCCTTCCCTCGCGCGCCAGCAGGCCACGGATGCGCTCGATCTCGATCAGGTCGTGTCCAATGGCGACGATCACCTGCCCAGCATACGGGCCGCGCGCCCTATGCTTCTGCCGTGACCCCGCCGCCCCAGCCCGAACCGGCTCCGTCCCTCTTCCCGGACATCCGCCTGCCGACCATCGCCGCCCTGATCCGTCAGGGGCAGGCCCGCTGGCAGGCGGTGGGCGTGGCGCGGGTGTGGGTCTTCGGCTCGGTGGCGCGGGGCGAGGCGACTATGGCCTCCGACATCGACCTGCTGATCGAGTTTTCTCCCGGCCCGGCGCGCGGCCTGCTCGGGCTGATGCGCGCCCGTGAGGTCTTCGAAGACCTGCTGGAGCGCCGGGTGGACGTGGTGACCCAGGCGGCCCTGCGCCCGCCGCTGCGGAGCGAGATTCTGGAGGACGCGGTGGACGTGCTGGCCGTGCCCACGCCGCCGCCCAGCACGCACCGCCGCAAACGCTGGCGCTGGCGGGTCGTGGGGCTGCTCGCCATCCTCGACCGGCTCGCCGGGCACACCGCCGGCCTGAGCCTGACCACCTTCCAGCGCGACGAGCGCACGCAGGACGCCGCCCTGCACCTGCTCACCCGGCTGGGCGAGACCACCAAGTTCATCCCCCAGTCCGTACAGGACACCCACCCGGAGGTGCCCTGGGCGCTGCTGCGCGACATCCGGAACCTCGTGGCGCATGACTATTTCGGCATCGAGCCGGCGCTGGTGTGGCAGACCGCGACGGTCGAGCTGCCCGCCCTGCGCCCTGCGCTGCAGGCCATCGCCGACGCGCCAGACGACGACGCGCCAGACGATGACGTGGCAGACGAAGCGGACGACGACCGGCTCAGCCCGTCAGCGCCCTGAACAGGTGCAGCGCGGCCTCCGGCTCGTCCCCGCGCGGCGTGACGTAGAAGAAGGCCAGCGCCAGCGCGAGGTACACCGCGAGCAGCAGCACGCCCTCGAACCAGGTCGTCTCGCCGTCCTTGGTCACGCTGGTCACGATCAGCGCCACCGCGATGATGGCGATGAGTTCCAGCGGCGAGCTGAACACCAGGTTCATGGGGTGGCCCAGGAAATAGCCGATGATGACCAGCAGCGGCGCCGTGAGCAGCGCCACCTGCACGGTCGCCCCGATGCCGATGTTGACCGCCAGATCCATCTGCCCGCGCCGCGCGAAATACATGGCCGCGATGTACTCGGCGAAGTTCCCCACGACCGCCAGCACGATGATTCCCAGGAAGAACTCGCTGAGGCCCAGGGTGCTCGCGGTGGCCTCCAGCGCGCCCGAGAGCATCTCGGATTCCAGGGCGATCAGCGCGGTGCCGCCCAGCAGCACGCCCAGCGCGACCGGCAGCGTCCAGGGCTTCTCCGGGCCGTGCCCGTGGCCTTCCTCGACCGCGAAGACGTCCTTGTGCGTGACCAGCGTGTACACGAGGTTCAGCAGGTAGACCACGATCAGGATGACCGCCACGCCCAGGCTCAGGCGCTCGTCGAGGTTGGCGCGGTCGGCCGAGGAGGCGGCGAAGCCCGGCAGCTGCTCGGTGTAGTCGAAGATGGCGGGCAGGGTCAGGGTGATGACCGTCAGGAACAGCATGGCGGACAGCTGCCCGGCGTTGGCGGCGTTGAACTTCTGCCGCGCGCCCTTGTTGGCAAAACCCGCCACCACGATCGCCAGCCCCAGCCCCAGCAGCGCGTTCCCGATGATCGAGCCGGTGATCTGCGCCTTGACGACCTGCGTGTTGCCGCCGATCAGGATGAAGATGGCGATGATCAGCTCGGCCATGTTCCCGAAGGTCACGTTCAGCAGCCCGCCGATGGTCGGCCCGGCGTGCACCGCCACATGCTCGGTCGCCTTGCGGAGCCAGTCGGCCAGCGGCACGATCGCCAGCACGGCCGTGGCGAACACCCACAGCGGCGGTGCCTGAAAGGCGTATTTCAGCAGCAGGCTGATGGGGATGAAGGCCAGGAGCGCGTTCATGAACATGAGGGCAGTGTAAGCGCGCGGCGGGGCCTCAGGCGTACTCGTAGCCGCGCTCGCGGTAGGGCGTCTCCACCTCGGCCAGCGCCTCGGCGCGCAGGGTCAGGTGCAGGCCCCCCCGCACCGCGTCTCCGGTCACGATCAGGGCGCGGGCGTCGCGCAGCAGTTGCCGGTGCGCCTCCCACAGCTCGGGGTGGATGACCACCTGCGCGCGGCAGGGGCCGTCCTCGATGACGAAGAAGGCGTAGCCGCGCGCCGTGGGGGGCCGCTGGCGCGAGATGATCAGGCCCGCCGTGAGGGTGCGGCCCGCCCGGACGCGCGCCAGCGGGGTGCAGCCCAGGTCGTTCAGCGCGCCGCGCAGCAGGGTCATGGGGTGCAGGCCGCCTTCCGAATACCCCTTGCGGCGGTGATCCCACTCCAGGCGCTCGGTGTCGCTTAAAGGAGGAAAGGTGGGGGGCTCGCCCACCGGCTGCAGCAGGGGCCGCTGGCCGGCGGGCAGGGCGTTGGCCAGCACCCCGGCGCGGTAGATGGCCTCGCGGCGGGCGTGCAGCGTGTCGAAGGCGCCGGCCTGGGCCAGGGCATCCAGCGCGCCGCGGGGGAGTTCCACGCGGGCGTGCAGGTCGGCGAGGTCGCGGTACGGGCCGTCCAGATGGCGCGCGAGCACGATTCGCCGGGCCTCGTCCTCGCTGAGCCCGGTCACGCCGCCCAGGGCCACGCGCACGTGGCGGGCGTCCTCGGCGCGCGGGCGCAGGTGCGAGGCGTTGATGCACAGGGGGCGCAGCCGCACGCCCCAGCGCCCGGCCTCCTGGGCCAGCGTGGCGGCGGGCCACATCCCCGGCGCCTCGCCCAGCAGGCCTGCCAGATACGGCGCGGGCCAGTGCTCGCGCACCCAGGCCGAGGCGTAGGTGTGGAAGGCGAAGGCGTGGGCGTGGCTCTCCGCGAAGCCAAAGCCCTGGAAGGCGGCGCACCACTCGAACACCTCCTCGGACTCGAAGGGGAAGGCCCCCACGGTCTGCGCGGCGCCCAGCACGAAGGCGCGGCGGAGCTGATCGCGCTCGGGCGTGCCTGGCCGGGTCTTGCCCAGCGCTTTGCGCAGGCGCTCGGCCTCCAGCCAGGACAGCCCCGCGAAGTGGTGCGCGATCCGCAGGATCTGTTCCTGAAAGAGAATCACGCCGTGGGTGGCGCGCAGCAGCGAGTCCAGCGGCTCCATCAGGGGGGGCACCGCCTCCTGCCCGCGTGCCCGGCGGATATACGGGTGAACCGTGTTCGACTGGATCGGGCCGGGGCGGAACAGCGCGATCTGGTGGGCCAGCTCCAGGCGATTGCGGGCGCGCAGCTGGGTGCTCAGGCGCGTCTGACCGGGGCTCTCGATCTGGAAGATGCCCAGCGTGTCCCCCTGCGCGATGCGCCGCCACACGCGCGGTTCGTCGGGCAGCGCGCCGAAATCCAGGTACGGCCCACCCAGCCGCACGACCTCCTCGCGGGCGCGCTCCAGCGCCGACAGGGTGCGCAGGCCCAGCAGGTCGAGCTTGATCAGGCCGGCGTCCTCGGCGTCGTCCTTGTCCAGCAGCAGCATGCGGATGCCGCCGGAGGAAGTCGTCAGCGGTGAGTAACGGGTCAGGGGCCGCGCGCTGAGCACCACCCCGCCCGAATGCGGCGCGAGGTGGCGCACGAAGCCCGGCTCGATCAGGTGCAGCAGCTCCAGCAGCGTGGCGCGCACCGGGGCCTCGCCCAGCACCTCGTCGAAGGCGGGCGCCGCTTTATGGGCCTCGTGGGGCGGCAGGTGCCGGAAGTCGCGGCCCAGCGAGCGGGTCAGGCGGTCGCGCCACTCGGGCGGCAGGCCCAGCGCGCGGCCCAGATCCTGCACCGCGCCCGGCAGGCGGTAGGTGATGCGGTTGGCGACCATCGCCTCGCCGCTGCCGCCCCCTCTGAATCTTTCCTCAACCCAGCTCAGCACCTCGCGCCGCCGGTGGGAGGCGATGTCGATGTCCACGTCGGGCATCAGGGTCTGCCCGGTGTGCAGGAAGCGCTCGAACAGCAGGTCGTGCTGCAGCGGGTCGGCGTTCGTGACCCCCAGCAGGTAGCACAGCACCGAGGCTGCCGCGCTGCCCCGCCCGGCCGCCAGGATGCCCTCGCCCCGGCAGTAGTCGGTGACCTCGGCGGCCACCAGGAAAAAGCCCGCCAGCCCATGCTGCTCGACCACCGCCAGCTCGTGTTCCAGCCGCTCCCGCGCGGTGTGCTGCCCCTGGGGCGTGGGGTAGAGCCGGGGCAGCTCCCGCAGGCAGCGCTCCCGCAGGTGGGCGTGCGCCTCCACGCCCGGCGGCAGGTGCGGGGGCGGCACGGAAAAGCCCCCCTCCAGCAGCTCCAGGCGGCACTCGGCGGCCAGCCGGTCGGCGTTCGCCAGCGCGTCCGGGAAGGGCAGCAGGCGGCCCCAGGCCAGGGGCGTGCGCAGCGCCGCCGAGTCGTTGCGGGGGCGCTCCGGGTGCGGCGTGTTCAGGTCGATGCCCAGCCGGGCGCAGCACAGCGCGTCCAGCAGGGGGAACTGGGCGGGGCGGGCCAGCTGCACCAGCGGGGCGGCCACCGAAGGGAGCCGGGCCTCGCGGGCCAGCAGCCACAGCGCGCGCGCCCGCCGGCCGTCGCCCGGATAGCCGCCGTGGAAGAGCTGCACGAACAGCCGGCCGGGGAACGCGCCCCGCAGGGTGTCCAGCAGGCCCAGCACCTCGCCCATGCGCCGCTGGGCCAGGAGCTGCGCCGGGAAGGAGTCGCGCCCGCCGGTCAGCAGGAACACGTCCGGCGCGTGGGCCAGCAGCTCGGCCAGCGTGACGGCCCGGCCCTCGCGGGCCAGCGCCAGGGTCAGCAGCTCGTTGATGCCGGCGAAGCCCTCCCGGCTGCCGGCCAGCAGACGGAGGGGAAAAGTGCCGGCGGGGAAACTCACCCGCAGCGCCGTGCCGATCACCGGTCTGCGGCTCTGGGCCCGCGCGGCCCGCCACAGTTCCACCGAGCCGGCCGTGCCCGTGTCGTCGCTCAGGCCCAGGCCGGAGAAGCCCCGGCGGGCGGCCTCGCGCATCAGCGTGGTCGGGCTGCACACGCCGCCGCCGGGCGTGAAGTAGGAGCGCACGTCCAGCAGGGTGTTCAGGCGGGGTCGGGGGTCGCTCATGGGGGCTGGGTCGGGAGGGTTGGAAGGGGGGCGCCGGCCGCGGGCTTCCCCACCCCCCAGCCCCCATCCCCAGGGGGGACGGGGGAGCGAGGCGCTGCGCTCGGCATGTGGTCGCCACGGTCTCTTCACCGGCTCTGCGTCGTGGCTTCGTTGGCGAGGGCTGCGGACTTGCCTGTTGCAGTAGCGCGTCGTTGCCCGCGCGCTGCGCGCACGATGGCTTTCGTTGGAGATGAGGAGTGGGACGCTTCGGCTCTTTACGTTCCTGGTGGGGAGGTCGGAGTCGTGCTTTTCGGGAGGAAGGGGTGCCGGCTCATTTCACGTTTCAATTCATCTAAACCTCGCCTGACCCCCTCCCTAATCCGCGATTCTCGACAACATCCACGTGAAGCCGGTCTGTGTTCTCGTGCGGTAGACCTCGGCGGTCAGGGCGGGGGTGTCGAGCAGCCAGTAGTCGCGCGGGGCCTCGTGGAGCCACCAGCGGCCGGCGGCGCGCCACTCGTCCAGCACGCTGCGTACGGCGTAGCGGCGGGATCGCCAGAGCAGCGCCTGGGGGGTTCCCCCGCGCACCTGCACCTGCACCGGCTCGCTGACCACGCGCATGGGGTTACGCCGTCACCCTGGGCGGGGGAGAGGGGGTCGCCTTCCGGGTGGGCTCCGCGCCAGCCGGAACCGGCGCGGCCTGGGCATCGGCCACGCGCACCCACTGGAAGGCGGCGGTGGGGGCCAGACTGAAGATGTTCATCCACTGCACGCGCCGCGTGGTGCCGGGAAAGCGGGCCTCGGCCTGCGCGGCGGCGTCCCGGGCCTGGGCGCGGCCCCACAGGTCGCCCTGTACGGCCGGGCGTTCCAGCGCGCCCAGCGTGACCTCCAGGCCCTCGATGCCGTGGCGGGCGGCGCCGCTGTCGTGCAGGGCGCTCAGGAGGGCGCGGCGCAGGCAGGAGGGCTCCCGCACGTCCTCCTTGACCTCGCGCGTGGCGCTCAGGCTCAGGCCGGCGACCTGGGCGCGCAGGGTCACGCGGCCGGCGCGGCGCCCAGCGAGCGCGGCCAGCAGGGTCTGGGCCAGCTCGGCGGCGGCGGGTTCCAGGTCGCGCGGCTCGTACAGCGGCTCGCTGAAGTTCAGGGTGGCCTGAACGGTGCGCTCCTGGGTGGCCTGCGCGACCCCTCCGGACTTCGCGCCGTGCAGGTAGGGGCGCAGCAGGGCGTCCTCGGCGCCCAGAAACGCGGCCTGCTGGGCGCGGCTCCAGCGCAGCAGGTCGCCCACCGTGCGCAGGCCCAGCCAGCCCAGGCGCTCGGCCAGCGCGGGGCTCAGGCCGATGCCCAGCAGGGCAGAGAGCGGCAGGGCGCCCCGGAAGTCGTCCTCCTCGCCAGGACGCACGACGGTGGCGGTGCCGGGCCGGGCGCTCAGGGCGGCCAGCAGCGCCAGTTCGCGGGTCGGGGCCAGGCCCACCCGGCCCTGCAGCGCGGCCGCGAGCTGCGCTCCCAGCGGGGGGCGCAGGGTCAGCAGGGCGCGGCCCACGCCCAGCGGCTCCACGCGTGGGCTGAAGGCGGGCAGATCCTGCACGACCTGCGTCCAGGCGGCGGCGACCTGCGGCGCGCTGAAGGGAACCGCGTGCAGGGTGGGCAGCCGCGAGAGGGCGCCCGAGACGCGCATCCCTGGCGTGATACCCGCCGCCTGCGCGAGATCGTCGGCGTGGCGCACCCGGCCCCCCTCGGTCACGATCAGGGGCACCCCCTCCGGGAGGCCGCGTCCGGCGGCCCACAGCGCGAAGGGCTCCAGCACCAGGGCCGCGGTCTGGACGGTGCCCGCGCTCATGCCCGCTGCCTCCGGGCGTCCACGCTGCCCACATGGCCCACCAGCAGGCCCTGCACGCGCACCTCGGCCAGTGCGTAGCGCAGGGGCTCGAAGGTCGGGTTCTCGCTGTGCAGCGTGACCGCCGTGCCGCGCCGTTGCCAGCGTTTCAGGGTGGCCGCCTCCTCGCCGGGAATGAGCACCAGCGCCAGGTCGCCGTTCTGCGCCACCTCGGCGGGGCGGATCACCACCACGTCGCCGGGGAAGATGCCCAGGCCGGTCATGCTCTCGCCGCGCACGCGCAGCAGGAAATCACCGTCGCGCATGGTCAGCAGGTCATCCAGACGGGTAATCAGCCCTTCCACCTGCTGCTCGGCCAGGGTGGGCGGGCCGGCGGCGACCTCGCCCAGCAGTGGGAAGCCCTGGGGCGCGGGCGCCGGGCCTCCCCGCAGCGCGCGGGCCCGTGAGCTGAGCATGATCAGCGCCGCCTGACGCGGCCGGGCGTGGTATTCCAGCCAGCCCGCCGCCTGCAGCGCCAGCAGGTGCTCGCGCAGGTTCTGGCGGGCCAGCCCCAGGGTCTCGGCCAGCACCGACGCGCTGACCACCTCGTCGGGCTGGCAGCTCAGGGCGGTTCGCAGGACGTCCCACTGGCGGGGCGTCAGGCCGGCGGGCGGCCGCTGGGCCCGTCCGGATTCGCGGAGCATGTCACGTGACATGCTGCACTGTAAGCCTCGTCCCAAAGCCCTGGCAAGCCCCCCGATCTTTAGGAAGGGCTGGGTTTAAGAGTCAAAGGGTCGACGAGCGGCCACTGGCGCAGAGGGGCGCCGGCTCTGTTCGACCGTTCGACGGTTCGACTGTTAGACCTCTTCAGGCCGTGTCGCGGATGATCAATCTGGGCTCGAAGCGCCGGGCACGGGCCGGGCCCTTAAAGCCGCCCAGGCGCGAGAGCAGGAGCTGCGCCGCCTCGTAGCCCATGCTCTCGACCGGCTGGTGCAGGGTGGTCAGGCCCCGGCTCGCGGCCCAGGGCTGATCGTCGAAGCCGATGATCCGCACGTCCTGTCCGGGGGTCAGGCTGCGCACGCGCACCTCGTCGAGCAGGGCGCCGGCCAGCAGGTCGGCCGAGGCGAAGACCGTGCAGGGCAGCCCCGCCGGGTCGGCCTGGGCGGCGTCGAGCAGGGCGGCGGCGGTGTTGCGCGCGGCGAGGGTATCGAAGCTGGAGGTGTACTCGGCCTGCACGCAGCGTCCGGCGTCTTGCACGGCCTGGGTGAAGCCGGCGCGGCGATCCTCGAAGACGCGGGTGGTGAACAGCTGATCCAGCTCCGTTTCGACCCACACGGCGTACAGCGCGCCGGAGAAGGTGGCGGCGTACTCGCCCGCCAGCTGCCCGCCGACCACGTTGTCCATGAACGAGCAGTCCACGTTGTCGGCGTAGGCGTCGACCAGCACGGTGGGCTGCTGGGTCCGCAGGCGGCGTTCGTGGAACATCTGGGTCAGGTTGTAGGTCGCCATGACCAGCCCGTCGGCCTGGTAGGCCAGGGTGTGCGAGCCCAGGTAGCGCTCCAGCCGCGAGCGGTCGAGCAGCGGGAAGATCGCCACGTCGTAGCGCGCCTCCTGAAAGGCGGTTTCCAGGCCGTCCAGCAGCCGGGCGTAGAACTCGGTGGTCAGCACCGGCAGCAGCACGGAGATGGTATAGCTCTTGCCGCCCGCGATGCGCCGGGCGTGTGGGTTGGGCGTGTAGTCCAGCTCGGCGATGGCACGCAGCACGGTCTCGCGGGTCAGGCCCTTGACGGCCGTGTGGTTGTTCAGCACCCGTGAAACAGTGCCGACGCCGACGCCAGCCTGACGTGCCACATCCTGAATGGTGGGTTTACGCATGGACACCGTCAGGATACCCCGTGCGCTGGAAATGGTTCCATCAGTCTGGAGCCGGCCGGATGGTGGGGACAATCGGGCCGGCGCAGGCGCCTAGACTGCGGGCCTGGAGGTCAGGCCGTCGCGGCCTTGCCTGTCGCCCCGCCCTCCCGAGGAGTCGTCCCGATGCCCCATGCCCCCCACCTCCGCCCGAAGCTGCTGCCCCTGCTGGTCAGCGCGGCGCTGGGTGGCTCGGTGCTGGGTGGCTGGGTGCTGGGCTGGGTCGGTCTGGGCTGGATCGGTGTGGGCTGGGCTGTCCCTGGCTGGTCGGCGTCGGCCCGGCAGGCGACCCCGCTACGGGTGTCCCCCGCGCAGGCCCGTCCTCCTCAGCCCCCGGCCCTGCCCCTGCGCGCCACGGGTGCCTGGGTGGTGGCGGTGCCGCCGGGCACCGGGGAGACCAGCGTGTTCGGCACCCTGACCAACACCAGCGCCCGGCCGGTCGTCCTGAGGAGCGCCACCGCCCCGCTGGCCGCCCACGCCATGCTGATGAATACGGTCACCACCGGCACCATGACCGGCATGGAAGCGGCCCGAACCCTGACCGTGCCCGCCCGCGGGCACCTGGTGCTGGGCGACCTGGGCGCCCACATCATGCTGATGGGCCTGAAGCGGCCGCTGAAGCCGGGCGAGACGATCAGCGTGACCCTCCACTCCACCGACGGCCGCCGTCTGGTGCTCAGCGCCGCCGTCAGGAAGCCCTGAGATGACCGGGCCTGAGCTGACAGGGCCTGAGCTGACAGGGCCTGAGCTGACAGGGCCTGAGCTGACCCGGCCGCAGGTGACCGCGCCTGAGCCGACCGACGCCGCGCCCGCTTTTCCTGGGCCCACGGCCCGGCCCTGGTACGCCTCGGCGCTGCTGGCGCTGGCCGGGGTGACGCTGCTGCTGCTCTCCGTCTGGGCCTTCGCGCGCTGGCAGAGCCCATACCCCTTCTACGGCACGGCCTCCCAGGGGGTGCGGGCCAGCGGGTTTCAGGGCGTGGCACACACGGGGCGGCCCTACGCCTTCACGCCGGGGCAGGGGGGCAGGGCCACCGCGCTGTTCTTCGGCTTCACGCACTGCGCGAACATCTGCCCGCTGACCCTCTCGTACCTGAACAAGGTGCGCGACCGCCTGAGCCCTGAGGAGAAGAAGCAACTCGATATCGTGCTGGTCAGCGTCGATCCGGCCCGCGACACGCCGGAGCGGCTGGCCGGGTACGTGCCCTTCTTCGGCAGCGGCACCGGCGTGCGGATTCCCGAGCCGGCGCTGGGCGAAGTCGCCCGGGCCTACGGGGTCGCCTACCAGAAGGTGGACGTGAAGGGCGCCGGGTACCAGATCAACCACACCACCGCCACCTATCTGATCGACCGCGCCGGCAGGGTTCGCGTGCTCTGGGACTACACCCAGCTTCCGCAGGTGGAGCGCGTGCTGGCCGACGTGCGCTACGTCCTGGAGACCCCCACCCCATGAGCCTGCCTGGCGCCGTCAACCTGAACCCCACGCTGGCTGACCTGCTGGCCCTGAACCCCCAGCCGCTGCCCCTGGCGCTGATGATCCTGGCGAGCGCGTGGTACGGCTGGCGCTTCGTGCAGGCCCGCCGCAGCCCGCAGGGCCGGGAGCGCTGGCCGGTCTGGCGGGCCGTGCTGTTCGGCCTGGGCATGGTGCTCCTGCTGCTGACCACCCAGAGCCGTGCCGCCACCCTGACCCAGAGTTCCATGGCGCTGTACATGGGCCGCCTGATGATGCTGGCCGAGATCGTGCCGCCGCTGCTCGTGCTGGGCGTGCCGCGTGGCGTGGCGCTGGACGCGCGGCGTGGACTGGGCCGCGTGCTGGGCGTGCTCCTCGATCCCTGGCTGGCGCTGGCGGTCTGGACGGCGGTGATCGTGTACTGGAACGTGCCCGCCGGCTTCAACGCCAGCATCGTCGCCAACACGGCCGGGGCGCTGCTGCCGGCGCTCTACCTGCTGAGCAGCCTGCTCGTCTGGGCGGTGATCCTGCGGCCCCTGAGCGCCGTGCAACCGGCCTCGATCGGCTCGCGCGGCTGGTTCGGCCTGCTCGCCGCCCTGCCCATGATGAGCGTGGCCGCCGTGTGGCTGTACTCGCCGCGCGTGCTGTACACGCCCTACGTGAACGCCCTGTGCCTGTGGAACCTGACCCCGCTGGACAACCAGCAGCTCTCGGGCTGGATCATGATGCTGGCCGGGCTGCCAGCGCTGGCGCTGGCGTTCATCCAGCTCTTCCAGTGGCTGGTGGGGCTCACCGAGGGCCCCCCCCCGGAACGCCCCGCCTGAGCGGACGAGGCGGGGGCGACTAGAATGCCCCCCATATGACCGATCCCCTGAGCGGCTGGCAGCCCGCCCCCGCCGGCTACAAACACGTCGTCAGCGTCAGCCTGGGCAGCTCGAAGCGCAACGCCCGCGAGGAGATCACGCTGCTGGGCCAGCCCTTCATCCTGGAGCGGATCGGCACCGACGCCGACGCGAAGAAGGCGGCCTCTCTCTTCCAGGCGCTGGACGGCCGCATCGACGCCTTCGGGCTGGGCGGCGCCGACCTGTACGTGATCGCCGACGGCCGGCGCTACCTCTTCGGCAACGTGCAGAAGCTGGTCGCCCACGCGAAAGTCACGCCCGTGCTGGACGGCTCCGGCCTGAAAAACACGCTGGAGCGCGACGCCATTGCGCAGCTCGACCCGGTGCTGGGCTGGCGTGCCCGCAAGGTGCTGATGGTCTCGGCGGTCGACCGCTTCGGCATGGCCGAGGCCCTCGCGCAGCACGGCGCGGACGTCGTGTACGGCGACATCGTGTTCGGGCTGAACCTGGACATCCCGCTGCGCTCGATCTCCGCGCTGCGCCGGGTGGCGAAACTGGTGCTGCCGGTGATCACCAAGCTGCCGCAGGACTGGTTCTACCCGACCGGCGCCAAGCAGGAGACCTCCGTGGCCGGCAAGGGCACCAGGTACTACGCCTGGGCCGACGTGATCGCCGGAGACACCCACTACGCCAAGCGCTACGCCCCAGGCGACCTGAAGGGCAAGACCATCCTGACCCAGACCATCACGGGGGCCGACCGAACCTGGATGAAGGAGCGCGGCGTGGCCCGCCTGATCACCACCACGCCCCGCATCGGCAGCCGCAACTTCGCCACCAACGTGCTGGAGGCGATGTTCGTGGCCCTGAGCGGGAAGAAGGCGGCGCTGAGCGAGGCCGAATACCTGAAGTACATCCGCGAGGTGGGCTTCCGCCCGGAGATCAACGAGCTGTAGGGGTCAGGGGCGAGGGGCTGTGAGCTCTGAGCTGTGGGCTCTGACAAAGAAGTTTCGCTCAGAGCTCACAGCTCACAGCTCAAAGCCCAGAGCCTCATTTCAGACTGTCCATCGCGGCCGACAGACTTCGGACGTACTGCGGATACAGCTCCCTGGTCACGTTCGCGGTCACGAGCAGCAGCTTCCCGCCGTCGGAAGTGGCGCGCAGATCGTTGTAGATGGTCGTGTCCAGGCCCTGCACCCAGAACTGCAGGACGACCCACGGGCGCCCGTGGCTGGTCTGCAGGCCGCGCTTCACCCAGCGGAGGCCGGCGACGCCCTGCACGGACTTCTCCAGCACGCCCTGAATCTCCTTCAGCTGCTCGGGTTTCACGGCCACGTCGCGGCGGTCGAAGGCGATGTTCACCGCCCAGCTCGGCCCCGGCGTGGAATAGACCGTGCTCGGCGGCCGGCCCCGCGAGTACTTCAGGTCGATGATGTCCTGCGGCATCTTCGTGAAGCCGGCCGGCACCTCCAGGCTCAGGCTGGTGCCGGCCAGCTCCACGCGCTCGGCCTGGGCGGCGCCCAGCAGCAGGCTCAGGGCGGGGGCCAGAAGGGCAGGCTTCATGGGGAACATCATGACTCGGCGGGCAGGTCGTGTGGAAAGCTCAGCGCCCCAGCTCCGCTGCCCACTGGGGGAATTGCGGTGCCACGCGCAGGAGCTGCGTCAGGGCCGTGCCGGGGTGGGTGTACCACAGCTGCGGGGCGTCCGGGTTCGGGGGCGTGGTCAGGCGGCGGGTGGCGTCGTTCAGCAGGTAGGCCAGCAGGCGCAGCCGGGCGCCGCCGTCCAGCCCGGTCACGTCCTCGTAGCCGCGCAGCAGATCGGGCGCGGCGAGCGGCCCGGCGTAACACAGGTCGAGCACCGGGTCGCCCCAGCCGGCGTCGCCCCAGTCGATCAGCGCCGTGACCTCGCCGCCCTCCGTCACCATCAGGTTGCCGGCGTGCAGGTCGTTGTGCAGGAAGGCGGGGGTGGTGGGGGGAGGATTCTCCTGCAGCAGCCGGGCCACCGTGCAGGTCGCCCACTCGGCCTCCTGCCGGGCCAGGTGGCCACCCTGGGTCACCCGCTGGAGGGTGCGCCCGGTGTTCACGGGCGCGATCACCTCCAGCCGCCCGTGCGGATCGGGCGCGGCCGTCACGCCCGCGTGCAGCGCCGCCAGCTCACGCCCGGCCTCCCTCCAGGCACGGGTCAGGCGCCGGTCGCCGGGGGCCCAGCCGTAGCCCTCCAGACTGCGGCCCTCGGCGAAGGCATAGACGGTCACGGGCGCGTCGACCACACGGCGCTCGTCGTCGAAGATCAGCAGTTCGGGCGTGCGGATGCCGGCCTGGAAGGCGGCGGGCACGGCGGCGCTCTCGGTCAGCGTGTCGTCGTGGTCGCCCGGCATGGGCACCCGCAGCACGACCCGCGCCCCCCGGAGTGTCCCCGCGTAGACCCGGTTCACGATGCCCACCGACGGCAGCCGCTCCAGCGGCCCCTGCAGGCCATAGAGGCGGGTGAAGGCGTCCAGTTCGGCCGGGGTCAGGTCGGGGAGGTCGGGCATGGGGGGAGGATGGCAGATGGCGGATGGCGGATGGCAGATGGCTATGAGCTTTGGGCTATGGGCTATGAGGTATGAAACTGATCCCTTTCAGGGTCCAGAGCCCACTCCTCAGTCCAGGGCGCGTCTCTCCCGCTACACTCGCCCCCATGGAGTCTCTGGTGCAGGCCATCCGCGAGCAGGGCGTCATCCTTCCCGGCGGTTTCCTGAAGGTCGACGGGCTGGTCAACCATCAACTGCTGCCCCACCTGACGCGCGAGATGGGGCAGCAGTTCGCCGCGCGCTTCAGGCCGCTGGCCCCCAACAAGGTGCTGACCATCGAGGTCAGCGGCATCGCGCCGGCCATCTCGGCGGCCATGGAACTGGGCGTGCCGATGGTGTACGCCCGCAAGAAGAAGCCGCTGACCATGAAGGAGCCCGCGTTTACGGCCCAGTCGGTCAGCCGCACCAAGGGCGGCACGGTCGACCTGTTCATCTCGTCCGAGTTCCTGGGCGCGGGCGACCGGGTGGTGGTCATCGACGACTTCCTGGCCTCGGGCGGCACGCTGCGGGCGCTGTCGGGGATCATCGCCCAGAGCGGGGCCACGCTGCTGGGCCTGGGCTGCGTGGTGGAAAAGCAGTTCGAGGAGGGCCGCGCCAAACTCGCCGACCTGAACGTGCCCATCCACACCCTGGCGAACATCGTCCGCATGAGCGAGGCGGAGGGGATCGTGGTGGAGGCGGGGCGCTGAAGCGTCGGCCATGAAGAGATGTCCGCTCTGGCCGGGCGCCACGAGCGAAGTTCACCGGGCACAGGGAACCGGTCAGGCTGCTGGGCACAGAAGGGAAGCGTCGGACGCTCTTTGCCGGACGCTGGAGTTCGGACGACTGCTTTAAAGACCCTTCAACCCTCTCCTCAGACGACCGGCGGCGGCGCTGCCTACGCTGGAGCAAAGGACGTGACCCCATGACCCAGCCCGACCCCCGCGCCGCCCTGATTCCCGACCAGTCCGCCCGCGTGAGCGTGGCGACCTACGCCACCTACCCGGAGGCGCAGCGGGCCATGGACTACCTGAGCGACCAGCGCTTCCCGGTGGAGCGCATGGCCATCGTGGGCGAGGGCCTGAAGACCATCGAGCAGGTCACGGGCCGCCTGGACTGGGGGCGCGCCGCCTCCCTGGGCTTCGGCCAGGGCATGGGCATCGGGCTGTTCGTGGGGCTGCTGTTCGGGCTGCTGGGGCTGGGCGGCGGCAATCTGCTGTACGCCATCGGCTACGGCATCGTGATGGGCGCCATCACCGGTCTGGCCTGGAGTCTGGTGGGCTACGCCATGTCGGGCGGACGGCGCGATTTCACGTCCATCGGCGGGATGCGCGCCGACCAGTACGTGCTGCTGGCCGACGCGGCGGTGGCCGAACAGGCCCGGGCGCTGCTGGGCGCCATGCCGGCGCGCTGAGGGTTGTCTCCAAGCGGGTCACGCCGCTGACCAAACGAGCGTTTGGCAGCGGCGCCCTTTTCGCTACAGTGGGGCATGACCCAGCCCAGCGTAGAGCTTCAGGAACTGATCGCGGCCATGGAACAGCGCCGCACCAAGGTGGAACTCGGCGGCGGCGAGGATCGGCAGCGCAAGCAGCGCGAGGGCGGCAAGCTGACCGCCCGCGAGCGCATCGACAAGCTGCTCGACCCCGGCTCTTTTCTGGAGATGAGCACCTTCGTCCAGCACGCCCGCAACCGCCTGATGGACGGCGTGGAGGCCCCCGGCGAGGGCGTGGTCACCGGCTCGGGCACCATCGGCGGCCGGCAGGTCTTCGTGTTCTCCCAGGATTTCACCGTGCTGGGCGGTTCCCTGGGCAAGCGCAACGCCATGAAGGTCACCAAGATCATGGATCTCGCCGCCAAGACCGGTTGCCCGGTGATCGGGCTGAACGACTCGGCCGGGGCGCGCATTCAGGAGGGCGTGGACTCGCTCTCCGGCTACGGCGAGATCTTCTACCGCAACGCCATCTACTCGGGCTCGGTGCCGCAGATCAGCGCCATCCTGGGGCCGTGTGCGGGCGGCGCGGTGTACTCGCCCGCCCTGACCGATTTCGTGCTGATGAGCCGGGGCAGTTCCTACATGTTCATCACTGGCCCGGAAGTTATCAAGAGCGTGACCCGCGAAGACGTCACCTTCGACACCCTGGGCGGCGCCGACGTGCACACCCGCAAGTCCGGGGTGGCCCACCTCGCCTATGACGGCGACGAGGCCGTGCTGCAGGGCATCCGCGACCTGCTGAAATACCTGCCGCAGAACGCCCGCGAGAAGCCGCCGACCCGCGAGTGCAGCGACCCCGCGAGCCGCCGCAACGACCGCCTGCTGGAACTCGTCACGCCGGATCAGCGCAAGCCCTACGCCATGCACGACGTCATCCACGAGCTGATCGACAGCGGCGAGTTCCTGGAAATCCAGCCCGACTGGGCCAGGAACATCATCGTGGGCTTCGCGCACCTGAACGGCGAGCCGGTGGGTATCGTCGCCAACAACCCCAAGCAGATGGCGGGCACGCTGAACATCGACGCCTCCGACAAGGCCGCGCGCTTCATCCGCACCTGCGACTGCTACAACATCCCCCTGCTGACCCTGGTGGACGTGACCGGGTTCCTGCCCGGCACCGCCCAGGAATACGGCGGGATCATCCGCCACGGCGCCAAGATGCTGTACGCCTACGCCGAGGCCACGGTGCCCAAGGTCACGCTGATCACCCGCAAGAGCTACGGCGGCGCGTACCTCGCCATGAACTCCCGCGACATGGGCGCCGACGTGGTGTACGCCTGGCCCACCGCCGCCGTGGCCGTGATGGGCGCCGAGGGGGCCGCGAACATCGTGTACCGCAAGGAGATCAAGGAGTCCCAGAACCCGGCCGCCACCCGCGCGGAACTGGTCGCGCACTACAAGGAGACCTTCGACAATCCCTACATCGCCGCCGCCAAGGGCTACATCGACGACGTGATCCCGATGGAGGAGACGCGGGCGAGGTTGATCCAGACCTTTGCCATGCTGAAGGACAAGGAAGAGGCTCGGCCGTACAAGAAGCACGGAAATATGCCGCTGTAAACGGGTATGAGAGGGGTTCGGTGCGGCCATCCGAGAGGGTGACTGGGCAGCCCTGATGCCTCCTCGGCTGTCGATCCCCGGGCGCAGGCTGGGGCGGAGGGGCTTGCCCCGACCAACGTGCTTCCAACCAACTGTGTCATAACGTACAGAAGCCTCAAATTGTAACTCTGGTCAGGTTCGCGTCCGGGCCAGACTCTGGATGTGTGCAGACCAGCTGCCCGCTGGCCGACGAGTTCCCCGGTCTTGTCATGGCCCGGGAACCGCCCTGTAGCTCCGTGCCCTACAGACACAAGGAGACTCTGACATGGTTCCGATCGCGCTCATGCTGTATGCCGCCGTGCTGTTCATCAACGCGCTGTTCCTGCTGGGCCGGCTGGAGGGTAAGGATGTCGGCCCCATGAACCTGATCGCCGGTGTGCTGGGTATCCTGGCCGCGTTCTTCATCTTCACCTCCGATCCCAAGGGCGGAGCCACCTTCGCGGCAGTGCTGGTCGGCACCTTCGCCATCGTGTACCTGCTGGTCGGGGCGGCACTGGTGTGGGGCTACTCGGCGGCCACGGCGGGCTATTACTCGATCTTCGGCGCCATCGTGTGCGTGCTGTTCGCCTTCAACGTCCTGGCTGCCGATGGACGGCTGGCGGCCATGTCTCTCAGCTACGGCGTGCTGTTCGTGCTGTTCGCCGCCGTGCTGGCCTTTGGAAAGTCCTTGCAGCAGATCACCGGCTTCTACACGTTGGCCGTGGTCTTCGGCGCGCTGGTACTGCCATCGTTCATGATGCTGACCGGCCGCTGGTAAAGCTCCACAGGAGGGCCACGGGAAGCGGAGGGGGAGGCGATCACTTCAGGCGCTTCCCTCCTCCCCTTCTGGGCTCAACCCGACTCCACCCACAACTCCCCCAGCCCCCTGAACATCGTGCTCGGGCGGCGGGTGAACGACTTCAGCTCCATCCGCGGAAACACCTTCAGGACTTCCTCGAAGGCCACGCGGGCTTCCAGCTTCGCCAGCGGGGCGCCCAGGCAGAAGTGCAGGCCGCGCCCGAACGAGAGGTGGCGGTTGGGGCTGCGCCCGATGTCGAAGCGGTCGGGCTCTACGAAGGCGGCCGGGTCGCGGTTGGCAGCCCCGATGATGGCGCTGACCTGCTCGCCCTGCCCCACGTGCTGGCCGCCGATCTCGACGTCCTCCAGCGCGGCGCGGAACAGGGCGCGCTGCACGGGCGGGTCGTAGCGCAGCATCTCCTCGATGGCGCCGGGCATCAGCGCGGGCTGGGCGCGCAGGCGCTCCAGCTCCTGCGGGTGGTCGAGCAGGGCCTTCAGGCCGTTGCCGATCAGGTTCACGGTCGTCTCGTGCCCGGCGATGACCAGCAGCAGGCAGTTCGACACCAGCTCGCCGGGCCGCAGGGCGCCCAGTTCGTCCTCGGCGCGCACGAGGTGGCTGATCAGGTCGTCCCTGGGCTGGGCGCGGCGTGTCTCGACCAGTTCGCCGAAATACTGCCCCAGCGCCATGATCCCCTGCTGCGCCCGCGCCGCCGACTCCGGCGTGGCGGTGGCGAAGTCGCCGCCGTCGATGAAGTCGCCGGACCAGCGGCGGAACAGCTCGCGGTCTTCCGGGGGCACGCCCAGCAGCTCCGCGATCACGATCACCGGCAGGGGCATGGCGTAGCCCGTCATGGCCTCGAAGGGCTCGCCCGGCGCCACCTGTTCCAGCAGCGTGCGGGCGATGTCGCGGATGTGCCCCTCCTGCTCCTCGATCACGCGCGGCGTGAAGGCGTGGGCCACCAGCTTCCGCATCCGGGTATGGTCCGGCGGGTCGCGGTCGAGCATGTGGCCGGGCATGGCCTGGGCGCCCACGTCGCGCACCCTGCTGGCGTCCTTGGTCAGCCGCGTGTCTTTCAGCACCTGTTCCACGTCCGCGTGGCGGGTGAACATCCACATGCCGCCCTCGCCCTGCGGGTGCGCCTGCCAGAAGGCGCCGCTCCGGGCGCGCAGGTCGGCGTACATGGGGTAGGGATCGGCCAGGATGTCCGGGGCGAAGAGGCCGGCGGGGAGAGCAGCGCGGGGAGCCGTCATATGTCCTCCTGAGCCTCCAGTGTAGGCGGGAAGCGCGGCGCCGTGCCCCCACCGGGCTGCGGCCGGGGGCAGGCGTCCCGGCCCGACAGTTGCATACTGCAACGGTGCCTCCATCTGCCGATCCACGCTCAGGGCGACCGCCCGATCCCAGTGCCCAGCCGCCCAGCCCCCAGCTGCCCAGCTCCCAGCCCCTGCGCTTCCTGAACGCCTACTGGGCGGTGTGGCAGGGCCTGTCGGGCCGTGTGAACGGCGAACTGCTGCGCCTGCACGGGCTCGACCTGCGGGCCTTCATTGCCCTGAGTTATGTGCAGGGCGCCCCGACCTCGCCGGGCGAGCTGGCGCGCGTGCTGGACGTGCCCCGCTACGAGATGACCCGCATTCTCGACCGCCTGACGGGGCTGCAGGCCATCACCCGTACCACCGATCCGGCGAATGCCCGCTCGCGCCGCCTGGAGGTCACGCTGTCCGGGCAGAGCCTCTGGGACGCCGCACTGCAGACCGTGACCACCCTGGTTCAGCCGTCACTGCAGGCGCTCGGGCCGGGGCTGGAGCCGTTGACCGCCGGCCTCGAACGCCTCGCCTCGCTGAGCCAGAGCGCCCTGCCCACCGACCTTGCCCCCAAGGAGACCCCATGACCAGCGCCATCCCAGAAAGCCAGTCCGCCACCGGCCCGACCTCCCAGGGCCGGTGCCCGTTTCCCCACGGCGCCGTCTCGCTGACCCGCCGGCCCGAGGTCGCCACCCCCCCGGGCGCGCCCATAGCGCAGGACGAGCGCGACATCTACCGCGTGCACGACTTCAAGGTGGCCCGCGAGGTGCTGCGCTCCGAGGGCTTGGTGCAGGCCGGCTTCGGCGCCGACATGGTGACCCAGCTCAGTGCCCTCAGGCACCAGCCGGTGCTGTACGCCGAGGGCGAGGAGCACCACGAGATGCGCCGCGACACCGCGCGCTACTTCACGCCGACCTCGGTGGCGGCGTACCAGCCCTTCATCGCCCGGCTGGCCGACCAGTTGGTGGGCAGACTCGCCGTGCGGGGCGAACTCGATCTCGACGAGCTGAGCCTGACGCTGGCCGTGCAGGTGGCCGCTCAGGTGGTGGGCCTGACCGACAGCGTCCTGCCCGGCCTCCAGCGCCGCGTGATGGCTTTCGTCGAGGGCGAGGGCGACAGTGAGCCGGGCGCTCCCAACACCCAGACGCCCCTGGCGAAGCTGCACCAGCTGGTGGATGTCCCGCTGTTCTACACGCTGGACGTGAGGCCCGCCATCCAAGCCCGCCGCAGGGAGCGCCGCGACGACCTGATCAGCCACCTGATCGACAAGGAGTACAGCGACCTGGAAATCCTGACCGAGTGCCTGACCTACGGCACGGCCGGCATGGTCACCACCCGCGAGTTCATCTCGGTGGCGGTGTGGCACCTGCTCAGGCATCCGGAACTGCGTGCCGACTACGTGCACGGCACGGAGGGCGAGCGCCACGCCATCCTGCACGAGATCCTGCGGCTGGAGCCGGTCGTGAACACCCTCTATCGGCGCACGGTGAGCGACCTTATGGTCGGGGATCAGCTCATCCCGCAGGGCAGCGTGCTGGCGCTGAACATCCAGAACACCAACAGCGATCCGGCCGTGGCGGGCGAGGACGCGGGCCAGCTGTGCCCCGGCCGCGCCCTGCCGCGCGGGGTGCAGGCGCCCATGCTGTCCTTCGGCGACGGCCACCACCGCTGCCCCGGCGCCTTCCTGGCGATCCGCGAGACCGACGCGCTGCTGCGGAGATTGCTGATCTGGAACGACCTGCGGATCGTGCGCGAGCCGACCATGACCTACAACGAGGTCATCAAGGGCTATGAGCTGCGCGGCTTCCGGATCGCGCTGGGGTAGCGGAGACTGTGTGGTGGCGGAGCCTGGGCGTATGGATTTTTTGGCAGCCCGGGCGCTCGTTCACCGGTATGTCAGTCGGAGGAATGTCCCACGCATCCCGGACTGGGATGGCAAAGTGCAAGTCGTCATCTTCGACGGGTTCACGCAGGAAAAACCATACGGCTGGGTCTGCTTCGTGAACAGCGTCATCCATCAGGAGACACCCGATTTTCAGGATCTGCTGGTCGGAGGTGGCCCGCTGATCGTCCGGCGGGCCACGGGCGAACACCACGCTTTCGGCAGTGGCTGCACACTGAAGATGTACGAGGCTGGCACCATCCCGTATGACACCAGGGTGGACATGGATGATGACGCGACCTTGTAGGGGGCGAAAGATGAGGGCGGCCACGACATCAGCGTGGCCGCCCTTCACTTTGAACCTTACCGGGTGCCGAAGTCCTGCACCCAGTAGTGGCCGTAGGAACCGCCCTGCGCGTAGCCCACGCCCAGTTCCCTCAGGGCCGGGTTCATGATGTTGGCGCAGTGGCCGGGGCTCTGGAGCCAGCCGGCGACCACGCTGTCCGGAGTGGTCTGCCCGGCGGCGATGTTCTCGGCGATGCGCGTCCAGGAGTAGCCGGCGGCCGTGATGCGCTGCGAGAAGCTGCGGCCGTCCTGGCTGGTGTGCGAGAAGTAGTTCTTGGCGGCCATGTCGGCGGCGTGGGCCTGGGCGGCCTTCTCCAGCGCGGCGTTGTAGGCCAGCGGCGTGGTGGCAGCGTAGGACGCGGTGCCACAGGTTCGCGCCTGCGCGCGGGCGGCGTTGGTCAGCGCCAGCACGCGCTGGGCGAAGGTGCCGCTGGGGGTCGTGCTGGGCGGGGTGGTGGGGGGCGGCGTGGTCGTGGTGGCCGCCTGCACGACGATCGGGAAATCGATGAACGCGGCGGGGTTGCTGGCCATCGCGGTGCGAACCGTGGCGGTGCCGGCGGCCCGGGCGGTGACCAGACCGCTCTGGGTCACGCTGGCGACCCCGGCGTTGCTGGTCGTCCACACCAGCTGTCCGGTCTGCGCGGGCTGGCCGCCGATCGTCACGGTGAACTGCCGGGTCTGCCCGGCGCTCAGGGTGGTGCTGCCGGCCACGGCCTGCGCCTTCAGCTCACCAGCGCCCGCCGCCGGCTGGGGCTGGGCGGCCGGGGAGGTGCTGGGGGTGGGCGCGGCAGTGGGCTGGGCCACCTGACCGCAGGAGGCGAGCAGCAGGCTCAGGGCGAGGGGAAGCAGGGCAGGGGTCGACTTGATCATCGCTCCGCAGTAGACGGGGGAGACGTGTGAGGAGCCGCCGATCCGGACGCTCATGTCTCACGTTGGGGCAGCGGCGTGTCACAGGGGCTGGAAGGCCCCAGTGTGAAGCTTCCTGCATTGGCAAAAACTCATGCTTCACATGCTGAGGCCCTTCCCTGACCCCTGCCTGGGGGGGCCTCACAGGCAGGCCATCACAGGTAGGCCAGCGCCCAGTCCGGCGCGCCGTGGGCGAGTCCCGCCCGCAGCAGGGCCAGCCCGGCCGGAGCGAGGTCGTGGTGGTGGGGGAGACCGCCCAGCAGCCCCCCGAACTCATCCAGGGGGCGCCTGGCCGGGGCGTGCAGGGCCGAGGTCACCACGCCGCCCTGCACGCCGTACACCGCGCTGTACACGTTGCCCTTGCGAGCGTCGAGCGACACGCCCTGGGGGCCGTCGCCCCGCACCAGCGCCTCCAGGGTGCAGACCCCCAGCACCCGCGCGCCCCACACCGAGGCCAGCCCCAGCGCGTAGCTCGCGCCCACCCGCACGCCGGTATACGAGCCGGGGCCGGTGCCGATCACGATGGTCTGGGCTCGGAAGGGCAGCCCGGCCTGCTCGAACAGCGCCCGCGCCGCGCCGGGCAACTCCTCGGCGTGGGCGCGCCCGACCTCGCGCGAGACCGCGCGCTCCCCGCCGGCCCAGGCCAGGGCCAGGGTCAGGAACGGCGTGGCGGTGTCCAGCGCCAGGGTCACGGGGGCGGGTTCCGGGTGGGTCATCGCGGGGCATTCTAGGGCGGCGGCGCGGGGGTCGGCTGGGGGGTCGGCCCGCCGGGCGGCGACTGTTCATCCATCGCCGCGGCGACTGTTCATCCATCGCCAATGTCACCCCGTCAGGAACGTGAGCGGCCGCGGGCGGCGCGTGCCCCGGTGATATTCTCTGACCCGACATGACGAACATTGCCAAGGGCCTGGAAGGAGTTCTCTTCACCGAGAGCAAACTGACGTTTATCAACGGGTCAGAAGGCATCCTGACGCACCTGGGCATCCCGATTCAGGAGTGGGCACAGAGCAGCACCTTCGAGGAGCTGTCGCTGGCGCTGCTCAACGGCCAGCTGCCCAGCGCCGCCGAACTGGCCGCCTTCGATGCCCACCTGAAGGCCAACCGCGCCATCCCCGAGAAGCTGGTGGAGGAGATCGCCAGTTTTCCCCGCACGGTGGCGCCCATGCAGGCGCTGCGAACCGCCGTGTCCTATCTGGGCCTGTTCGACCCCCAGGCCGAGGAGACCAGCGAGGCCGCGCGCCGCGACATCAGCATCCGGCTGATCGCGCAGTTCTCGACCATCATCGCCGCGATCGCGCGCAGCCGCGAGGGCCAGCCGGTCGTGGCGCCCCGGAGCGACCTGACCCACGCCGGCAACTTCCTGTACATGCTGACCGGCAAGGAGCCCAGCGCCGAGCAGACCCGCCTGTTCGACATCGCGCTGGTGCTGCACGCCGACCACGGCATGAACGCCAGCACCTTCACGGCGATCGCCACCTCCTCGACCCTCTCGGACATGTACTCCTGCGTGGTCAGCGCCATCGGCGCCCTGAAGGGGCCCCTGCACGGCGGCGCCAACGAGGCCGTGATGGACATGCTCGACGAGGTCGGCGTGCCCGAGAAGGCCGAGGCCTACATCAACGCCAAGCTGGACGCCAAGGAGAAGATCATGGGCGTGGGACACCGCGTCTACAAGTACTTCGACCCCCGCTCGCGCGTGCTGCGCGACTACGCCGAGGTCGTGGCGAACAAGGAAGGCAAGAGCAACTACTACCAGATCCTGGAAACCATCGAGAAGGTCGTGGTCGACCGCATCGGCTCCAAGGGCATCTACCCGAACGTGGACTTCTACTCGGGCACGGTGTACTCCGACCTGGGGATAGGGAAGGAATACTTCACCCCGATCTTCGCCCTGGCACGGATTTCCGGCTGGTGCGCCTCGGTCATGGAGTACGCCCGCGACAACCGCCTGCTGCGCCCCGACGCCGTGTACACGGGCGCCACCGACGCCCATTACGTGAAGCTGCAGGACAGGATCTAAGGATCGCGGAAGGCAGAAGGCAGATGGCTTGAAGATCTTGAGCCATCTGCCTTCTGCCTTGAGCCTTCCGCCTCCCCTAAGCCCTGAGCGGCTCCACGACCCAGGGGCCGTAATAGTTCACGAAGCGGGCGCGGCCGATGGCGAAGGCCTCCGCGACGGCCGCGACGGCGCCGGTCGAGCCGGTCATGTCCACGCTCAGCACGATCTCGCCGCAGCTCAGGGCGCGCACGTACTGTTCGATGTGCGGGCGCTCGTCGGTCATGCCCTGCATCAGGCGCAGGAAGCGTGCCCAGACGCCGTGGCGGTGCCCGTCGACATCCAGGGCATATTCGCCGTCCTCACCCATGATGATCTGCACGGCCTGATCGGCCAGGCCCAGTTCCAGCAGGCGGGCGGCGCAGCGCTGGACGTCTTCGAGCGACTGGAAGATGCCGTAGACCCGGCCCCGGCTGAGCATCGTGAAGTGCGCGAGACCTGAACGTGGCTGCGGACGCGGACGGTTCGGCATAGGGCTCCTCCCAGGACGGGGGCGGTCGGTGAACCATGAGCGGGCACGGTGTTTCCAGAACTGACGTTTCCAGAATCGGTGTTTCCAGCGGTGGTTCCCAGAATCGGCGGGCAGGCGACCGGACGCGGGGGCGGCCAGAGGGACAGATGCCCCGAGGGTACTCCCGGCCCCGAAGCCGACGTTAGGAGTCGGCTCACAAGATTGTCGGGCGCGGGGGGTGCGGAGCGGGAGCGACCAGGCCGACCCGATTGGCCACAGCCGAATGTCGAAGACTTCACACGCCAGATCCTTTTAATTGGAACCGCTTCACCTTAAACGATCTGAAATGTGAGTCAATCGACCTCACCCAGGCGTCTCATGAACTGCCCCTCAAACAAGAAGACGCTTACAACTTGTAAGAAGCCGGACAGCCACAATGTGAGAACCTGACTGCAGTACTCATGGAGGACGGCCCGAATTGAACACCACCGTAAGTCCGAGCGTCCCCCGTCCCCGCTCCCGTGCCCTGCTGGTCGTGCTGGCCCTGTTCGCCGGTCACCTGAGCTGGCTGCTGACCCGCTGGGGGCCGGCCGGCTGGCAGCCCTGGCTGGGCAACCTGTGGGTGGTCGTGGTGTGCGTGGCGGCCATCGGGCTGATCGTCCGCGCGCTGCCCGGGCGGCCGCAGCCGGAGCGGCGCGGGTGGCGCTGGGTGGTGGCCGGGCTGCTGGCCTACGTGTGGGGCGCGGCGGGCTGGGCAGGGCTGGAACTCCTGACCCGCACCCCTCCCTTTCCCTCGGTGGCCGATCTGGGGTACCTGCTGGTGGCGCCCTGCCTGGCCGTGGCGATCTTCAGCTTTCCCCGCCCGGCCCTGAGCCGGGTCGCGGCCTGGACGCTGGGGCTCGACCTGCTGGTGTTCCTGGTGGCGGTGGGCAGCTGGTTCTGGGCGCTGCTGGTGGTGCCGGCCCTGGCGGCGGACGGTTCCCTGCTGGCCCGCGGACTGGCCGGGCTCTACCCCCTGCTCGACCTGCTGCTGCTCACGCTGCTCATGGAGATGGCCCTGCGCGGCCCCTCGCCGCCCTACCTGCGCTGGCTGGGGGCGGCGGTCGCCAGCTACGCCTGCGGAGACCTGATCTTCGCGCTGCTGACCAGCCAGAACCGCTACCAGACGGGCGATCTGGTCGATCTGTGCTGGCCGCTGGCGGCCGTGCTGTGCGCGGTGGCTGTCCAGACGCCGGTGCCAGTGCGTTCTGTACCGGTGGGTTCTGTACCGGTGGGCGCCGGCGCCGCGGAACCGCCCGCCGCGTCCTGGCTGAGCCGGGCGGGGCCGGCCCTCTCGTTCGTGCTGCCCTACGGCGCGGCCCTGACGTCGGCCGGGTTCCTGGTCTGGTGCCTGGAGAACGCCCCGGCGCTGGCGCCCCTCGCCCTGGTCTCCATGCTGCTGGTCACGCTGCTGGTGGCGGCCCGGCAGACCCTGGCGTGGCACGAGGCGCAGGGCCTGCGGCTGGATCTGCAGCGGATCAACGCGAGCCTGGAGGAGCAGGTGCGGGAGCGCACCCTGGAAATCCGCGCCACCTTCGAGGGCGGGCTGCTCAGTCTGGGCACCGCGCTGGAGGCCCGCGATTTCGAGACGGCCGGGCACACCGAGCGGGTGGTGAAGTGGGCCCACGCCCTGGGTCAGGCCCTGCAGCTCTCGGCGGCGGAACTGGACAGTCTGGTCGAGGGCGCCTACCTGCACGACCTGGGCAAGCTGGCGGTGCCCGACCAGATCCTGCTCAAGCCGGGCAAGCTGACCCCCGAGGAATGGACGGTCATGCAGTCGCACGCGGCGCGGGGGCACGCGCTGGCCGCCCGGCTACCCCACCTGTCGGCGGGCGCGCTGGACGTGATCCGCCACCACCACGAACGCTGGGACGGCGGCGGCTACCCCTTCGGCCTGAGCGGCCAGACCATTCCCCGGCTGGCCCGATTGTTCGCCGTGTGCGACGTCTACGACGCCCTGACCAGCGTGCGGCCCTACAAGGCGGCCTGGAGCGCCGAGGCGGCGCGCGCCGAGCTGCAGGCCCAGGCCGGGCGGCATTTCGACCCCGAGTCGGTGCAGGCCTTCCTGACCCTCGACCTGGACTGCGTGCTGACCCAGGGCTCGCCGCAGCCCGCGGCCCAGGAAGCGCAGAGCCGTTTCGAGCACCGGCTGCAGGATCACACCCGCGGGCTGAACGAGGCGCTCGGCGACGCCGAGACCCTGCTGACCCTCGCCCGGCTCTCGGCGCTGCCGCACAGCGTGGAGCGGATCACCCGGGACGTGCTCAGCACCCTGGCCTCGGCCGTGGCCTTCGACTGGGGCGCACTCATGCGCGCGGATCAGGACGGTATCCGCAGCGAGGTGATGTGGCAGGTCTACGCCCTGCGCCCCTCGCCGGCGCTCCCTGAGACCATCGCGCTGCCGCGCGGCGAGGGCCTGATCTGGTCGGCCATCGAGAGCGGCGCCAGCCTGTTCATCCAGAATTACGCCGACCAGCCGGCGGCCAACCCGCAGTTCGTCCGGCAGGTGCAGTCCGTGGCCTTCCTGCCCCTCGTGGCCGCAGAGTCCGAAGCCGTGCTGATGGTGGTGCGCGCGGGCAGCGCCGAGCCCTGGACACCGCGCGAGCAGGCCCTGCTGGAAGCGGCGTCCCGCACCCTGAGCACCGCCTGCCAGCGGGCCAGCCACCTGGCGGCGCTGCAGCGCCTGGCCCGCACCGACGCCCTGACCGGGCTGCTGAGCCGCCGCGCCCTGGAGGACGACCTGCAGGATCGGCTCAGGAGCGCGGCCGCGTCGCCGGACGCCGGGCTGGACGCCGACCCAGCGCCGGAGGCTCAGGGCCCGGTGGGACTGTTGCTGCTCGACCTGGGCGGCTTCAAGACCGTGAACGCAGCGCAGGGTCACCCGGCCGGCGACGAGGCGCTGCGGACGGTGGCCCGCATCCTGAGCCAGACCTTCGGCCCCCCGGTCTACCGCCTGGGCGGCGACGAGTTCGCACTGCTGATCACGCCCTGTTCACCCGAGGCGCTCGCCCAGGCCGCGCAGCAGGCCCGCTGCGCGGTGAAACTCGCCCTGTGTCCGGCCTTTCTGGGCCTGAGCGTCCATGTGGGGGTGGCGTCCAGTGTGCCCTGCAACGGGGATCAGGGCAGCGCGGGCCCGGGTGGCCCCAGCACCGTCGAGGGCCTGCTGCACGCGGCCGATCTGCAGCTCTCGGGCGAGAAGGCGGCGTCCCGTCATGCGGCCCGGCCCGGCCTGCCCCACGCCGAGGTGGCGGGTCTGCCGGGCGCCGAGAGCGGCGCCCCGTACCGTTGAGGAGGAGCACCGTTGAGGAGGGGCTGCACCGCTCAGCGGCCGTACCTCTCAACCCCTGATGCACACCGGGAGTGGAGCCCGCTGGGCGAGAGGTCGACTCTCGATCGTCCAGCATGCAGGCGGGCATGACCTGCCTACTGCTTCGCACCTTGACGGGTCTCCCAGAGGAGGCAAAAAAGGGCGTCCCGGCCGCTGTGTTTCAGGTCGCGTCAGGCGATTGAGGGGAGGGGCGGCCCATGGGGGGCTGTCCCTTCAGGCGCTCATGCCCTTGCTGCCGTGCAGGGTGCGCTCGACCGCCTCGGTGATCTCGGCCTCGAAGCGCCCCAGGTGTTCGCGCAGGCGCTCCAGTTCGCCGGGGCCCAGATCCGGCAGCCACAGCACGGCCCGGCCCAGCACCGCGAAGGTGGCGGGCTCGTCCTCCTCATCCTCGTCGTCGCTCTCCACCGGGTCGAGGTTCAGGGCGCCGTAATCGAGGCCCTGGTTGAGCAGGTTGATGCCCATCAGGATGTCGGGCAGGCTGTCTTCTTCCACGTACAGATCGAGATCCAGGTGCAGGCGCACGATCACGCCGCCCTGATGATCCCGCTCGGCGAACAGCGCCACGCGGGTCTCGCCCTGCTGGATCAGCGCTCCGTCCTCTACCGATTCGACGGTCAAACCGCTGTTCTGCAGCGCCGCGACGATGCGCTGCAACTCTGTCTGCGAGGCCGTCATGCCGGGGAGTATAAAGCCCCGCCGGGGCGGAAATTGGAGCCGGGGCCGGTCAGGCGTGGTAGATCCAGACCCCGCGCCCCTCGTCCCAGGTGCGGTAGAGCTGCCCCAGCAGCCTCAGGTGCTCGGCGTGGGCCAGCGTCTCGGCCAGCGCGAAGCGGCGCCCGCTGATGTTCAGCTCGCGGTTGAACATGGCCAGCGACAGGTCGTAGGCGCTGCGGGGCTGCTGCCGGGCCTGCGCCGCGATGAAATCCAGCCGCTCGTGGTGGTGCCCGCGCAGTTCGCGCGCCCGCGCCTGCACGCCCTCCATGACCGGCCCGTGGTGCCCGACCACCGCCCGCGCGGGGTTGAGGGCCTCCAGCTTGCCCAGGGTCTGCAGGTAGTCGCCCAGCGGATCCGGGCGGGTGTAGGCGTACAGGCCCACGTTGGGGCTGATGCGCGGCAGGATGGCGTCGCCGGCGATCAGCACGCTGCCTTGCTCGTTCCACAGCCCCAGGTGGCCGTCGGCGTGGCCGGGCAGCCACAGCACCTCCCAGTCGCGGCCGGTCAGGCTCACGTACTGGCCCTCGCGCAGCGGCTGCACGCGGCTGGCCGGATGCACCCGGTCGCGCCCCCGGCGGTTGTCGGCGCCCATGCTCGCCAGCGACTCCTGGGGCAGCCCGTGGTCGCGCATATGCTTCAGGTGCCCCGGCAGCCACTCCTCCCACAGGTGCCAGTAGCGCTCGCCGCGCCCGATCTCCACGTCCAGCATGTGCACGGCGGCGCCGCTGCGCTCCTCGACCACCCCGGCGAGCCCGTAGTGATCCGGGTGGTGGTGCGTGATGATGACCTGTTCGATGTCGCTCCAGTGCAGGCCCAGTGCGCTCAGGCCGTCCTCGATGGCCGCCTGGGCCTCCGGTGTGTCCAGCGCGGTATCGACCATGCTGACCGGGCCGTGCGCCGGCACGTCCAGCAGCACCGTCACGGTCTTCATGGGGTAGGGAATCGGCACCTGCAGGGCGTACAGCGAGCCCAGCACAGGCGTGAGCAGCGGGCCAGCGTCGGTCATGGCCCGAGGCTAGCACCGCCTCCGCGCCTGATCCGGGTTCAGGGGGCGCGGCCGGGCTCAGGGGGTACGGCAGGTGTAGTCGCCCGCGACCACCGCGCAGTCGATGGTCGTGGTCAGACTGGCCCTGATCCTGACCAGCAGGTTCTGGGGCTTCAGGGCGCTGTCCAGCGGCACGACGTTCACGCCCACCGTGCCGGGGCGCAGGGCCAGGCTCAGGCCGTCCGGCCCGGTCTGGCCCGCGGGCTGGCCGTCCACGATCACGCGGGCCGGCACCCCGGAGGTGACCTGCAGGGTGCCCGTGATGGGCCGCAGGCTGGCGCGGACGGCGCTCACCGTGCCCGGCTGGACGTTCACGCGCTGCGAGAAGTCGGTGAACCCGGGGCGCGACACGCTGACCACCACGCTGCCGACCGGCACCTCCGGCAGCAGCAGCGGCGTGCGCCCCGCCAGGGTGCCGTTCACGCGCACCTCCGCGCCCGGCAGCGGGGCCGTGACCTCCAGCGAGCCGAAGCGGCCCACCGTGTAGGTGGTGGTGGACACCGTGTAGGCGCCGGCACCCAGGCTGCGGGTGGCGGCCTGCACCGCCTGGGCGGCCGCGTCCAGCGTCCGGGCCCCCTGCGCCGCCGAGAGATCCACCGGCGCGAGGCTGGCCACGGTGAAGACCTGCGTGAAGCCCAGCGCGCCGGGCAGGGGCAGCGAGACCGTCTCGCCGCTCCGCACGGGCCCGGCGGGCAGCACCCGGACGCCGCCCTGCGCCGGCACGAGCAGCGAGGTCACGAAGGCCGGACGGTCGGTCTGGATCAGCAGGGCGCCCGGCCCCGGCTCGCGGTACAGCCGTTCGCCCGTGACGGTGTTCAGGGGCGCGGTGGCGAGCCGCGTCTCGACCCGGAGCTGTGCACCCGGCTGGGCCCGCAGGACCGCCGGCGCGCACCCGGCCAGCAGGCCCGCCAGCAGCAGACTCCATCCCAGTTGTTTCATGCCCTCAGCGTAGGCGCCCGCGCGGCCCGGCGGCTGAGGCCAGCTGACGCGGCGTTCATCCCTTCCGGACGCGCGGCGGGGGTGGTGTGCGCCTGGGGCCACGCTCCCTTGAATTCTGGGGTGAAACGAGATTGACGCTCAACGGATCTGGAGGCTGTTTTGATCGTGTAGGACGACAGTGCGCCTTACTCGCCGCTCTCATCTCAGACCCTGACAGGAAGGCGGCCTCCAGCAGACGGCAGGACACACCGAAAAGCGGCCCGGACATGTCCGGGCCACTCGATTCTCGGTGGGTTGATGCTGGCGTTCAGGAGCTGGAACCAGTGTCCGTCTGAACGCTTACTGCAGGCGCTTCATGATGGCCTGCAGGCTGGCGCTGTCGGCCCAGCCCATGCCCTTGTCCACGTAGGTCTTGGCGGCCGCGTTGTCGCCGCGCTGCAGGGCCAGGTAGGCCAGCTTGGCGGCGCTCAGGGAGGCCCAGGTCTTCTCGGTGTCGTTCAGCTCGCCCAGCTTGTCCCAGGCGTTGTAGGCGTTGATCCACCACTGGGTCTTGGTGTAGAGCTGCGCGAGGTACGCGTTGTAGTCGCGGTTGGACGCTTCCATCGAGGCGGCGGCGTAGGAATGATCCACAGCGGCCTTCCAGAGCGTGCGGTCGTAGAAGGGCACGGGGTAGGCCACGTCGGCCTGCACGGCGAATTCCTGCGCCTTGGAGTAGTTCTCGCCAGCGCTCATGGTGCTGGGGGCGGCTGCGGGGGCGGCCGGGGCGGCTTCCGTGGTCGCCGGAGCCGTTTCCGTGGTGGCCGGGGCCGTCTCGGTCGTGGGGGTTTCAGGGGCGGGAGTGGTGTCCTGCGCGCCGGCAAGGCCGGTCAGCGCGAACGCGGTCAGCATGAGAATCTTCTTCATAACAGTTCGCATCTTAGGCCGTACCCTGGCAGGCGTCCATCACCTGTTCCCCGGATACGCCGTAGCGTAAAGGGAATGTAAAGGAGCTTACCTTCTTATGAGGAACACCCTCTTTCTGCCCCTCACCTTCCTGATTTCTCTGGCCGTACCCCCGCTGGCCAGTGCCCAGACCACCGCCACTCCGGGCGCCCAGGCCAGCCCCACAGGCCCCGCCTTCCAGGCTCCGAAAATCGATCTGTTCAAGGAACTGCGCGTCATTTCCGGGGTCAGCGTCACCGACTCGGGCGATCTGGTGTTCATCGGCTCGGACGCCAAGGTGCGCCGCACGGACGCCCGCGGCAGCGAGAAGTGGGTCTTTCCGGTGGGTGACCTGGGCCGCGCCTACCCGGTCATCACCCCCCAGGGCGGCGTGATCGCGGCGTCCTACGACGACACCCTGTACGCCCTCGACCCGGCCGGCAAGCTGCAGTGGAAGCTCAAGCTCGACGGCGACATCTTCGCCACTCCGGCCCTGCGCCCCGACGGCAGCGTGATCGTGGGCACGGCGGGCGGCACCATCCACGCCGTCAGCGCCGCCGGGAAACCGCTCTGGACGTACAAGGTGGGGGCGCCCGTGTTCAGCTCGCCCGCCATCGCGCTGGACGGCACCATCTACTTCGGCGCGCAGAACAGCCGCCTGCACGCCCTGACCCCCGACGGCAAGCTGAAATGGACGTACGCGGCCGGCTCGCTGGTCTTCAGCAGCCCGGCGCTGGACGCCCAGGGCACCATCTATTTCGGCTCCAGCGACCGCCGGGTGCACGCGGTGAGCCCGGCCGGCCAGCCGCTCTGGACGGTGCCCACCGGCCTGTTCGTGAACGCCAGCCCGATCGTGACCGCCGCCGGGCTGATCGTGGTGGGCAGCTACGACGGCAAGCTCTACGCCATCACGCCCGCCGGGCAGGTGCAGTGGACGTACGCGGCCGGCGCCGCCATCGCCGCGCCGGCCGCCGAACTCAGCGACGGCACGATCGTGGTTCCCGACCTGAAGGGCACCGTCCACGCGCTGAACAAGGTGGGCCAGCCGCTGTGGACGATCCCGACCGGCAAGAAGATCGACCTCGGCGTCAGCGTCAGCGACCAGGGCACCCTGTACTTCGTGACCGAGGGCGGGGGCCTGAACGTGATCACGAAGCAGCGCCCGCTGGCGGTCGGCCCCTGGACGACCTTCCACGCCCGGCCGACTGCCTGGGGCCGCGCCCTGACCCCGCAGGACACCCAGGCGCTCACCCAGGCTCGGCGGGCCGCCGCGAGTGCCGTGCTGGCGCAGCTCCGGCCCAGCGCGCCAGCGGCGCCGGCCGCTCCCCAGCCCACCCCGCCGGGAGCGTCGCAGCCGCCTGCGCCGTCCGTCCCTGCACCGTCCACTTCTGCGCCGGCCACGCCAGCCCCCGCTCCTGCACCGGCCCCCGCGCCGACCCTGACGCCCGAGCAGCAGGCCCTGGCCGCCGCCACGCAGGCCCGCGTCCAGGACGGTCAGGTGTTCGTGCCCCTGCGTGAAGCCGCCGCTGCGCTGGGGCTCACGATCCGCACCCTCACCGTCCGGACGGCCACCCTGGTCAACTCGGCACAGCCCACGTCCGCACAGCCCACGTCCGCACAGGCCGTGACCCTCAGCCTGAGCGTGTTCGCCAGCGTGCCCTACGTCTCGCTGGCAGCGCTGGCCGATCTGCCCGAGACCCGGGCCGCCCTGAGCTTCACGCCGGCCCCGGCCTACACCCTGACCCGCGGCGGCAAAGTCACCCGGTTCCCGCTGGACGTGCGGAGGCTGGCCCCGATCCAGGCCCGGCCCGAGTACCCGGACGTCATCGGGCGCTGAGGGCGCGGCCTGGCCGGAGCCGCGCGAGGATAGGGCCTGAGCGCCACCCACGCCGCCGAGTACGGCCGGGGCTGAGCGGCCGCCAGGCTCACTGCCGCGAGACCTCGACCTCCATGATCTGCCCGGAGCCGCGCTGCACGAAGCGCGAGGCCACGCTGGCGCCGAACTCCCCCGCGTTGCGCGGACGGATCCGGAGGGTCTGCGGCGCGCCGCCCGCAGGGGCGTAGCGCGCCGAGACCGTGTAGCGGCCCAGGGCAATGTCCACCAGGCCCTCCTGGCCGTCAGGGGTCTGTTTGACCTTGCCCCGCACCCCCACGCCCGGGCTGCCGTCGATGCGCGGCCCCGTGGGCGTCAGGATCAGTTCGATGTCGGGGAGCCAGTCCAGCAGGCCGGGATCGAAGAAGTCGGCGTAGACGGTGATGGGCGCGCCGTACCGGCCGCCGTCGGGGCGCGTGCCGGTCAGCGGCCAGGTCAAGTTGCGCACCGCGCCCTGCGCGCCGGTGAAGGGCTCGCTGGAGTCCGGGCGCAGGGTGAAGACGTACGTCTGGCCGTCCATCGTCGCCTCCACCGTGCCGCCCGCGTACCACGACCCGGCGGGCTCGCGCACGCTGACCCGGTAGCGGCCGTCCGGGCCCGTGGTCGCCAGCGCGTTGGTGTTGAAGTAGGCGGTGTGCCCGGCGAACACCTGGGCGCCAGCGACCGGCTGCCCCGTACTGTTGCGAACCGTGCCCGACATCGTGTAGGCGGTGGCGGGCGCAGGTGTGCCCCCACTGCCGGGGGGCGGGTTGCCCTGGGCGGGGCTGGCGCCGCCGCAGGAGCCGAGGGCGAGGGTCAGCGAGAGCAGCAGGGGCACGGTCAGGGTGCGCGGAGTCAGGGTACGCATGGTCGGGTCTCCTTGTGGGGGCGGCGCCGCTGGAGTCGCCGTGGGTGAAGTGTGCAGGCGGGGCCGTGGTTGGCGCGTGACTGGGGGCGCGGGCCGCGCCGGGCGGGATCCGCGTCCCGTGCCCGTGCGCTCAGCCCTCACTTCGGGGCGTGGCACACCTTCAGGGAGGTGAACTCGCTGGCCCCTGCCATGCTCAGCACGCCCTGGCGCCATGTCCACTGGTTGAGCAGCGGGCCCAGCGGCGGTTCGTGCGATCCCAGCGGCGGCAGGGAATGGCCGGCGGGCATGAACTCGGCCCGGTGGACGAGCTGGAAGGGCAGGCTCCAGGTCAGGTCACCCACCCGGGACACCAACCACCCACGCCTATTACGTTCCGACCATGTGCGGGCCGGCCACCGGGCGCCGCCGCCAAAAGCAGAAGCCCGCCGGTGAGGGCGGGCTTTTCTGTGTGGTGGAGCCAAGCGGGATCGAACCGCTGACCTCGTCATTGCGAACGACGCGCTCTCCCAGCTGAGCTATGGCCCCAGGAGCGAAGAGGAATCTACCATGACCCCGGAAGAACCTGCAAGCGCGTGGTGCGGGCTGCCCCGGGGCCAGTCGCCGGGTCAGTCAGTGTTCTGCCCAGCCACTGTTCAGGCCAGGAAGTCCAGCAGCGCCCGGGTGAACGCCGCCGGCTGGTCGAGGTTCGAGAGGTGCTGTGCCCCCGGCAGGATCACCAGGTCGCCGCGTCCGGCTTCGGCCATCTCGCGGGCCAGCGCGGGCGGGGTGACCCTGTCGTCCTCGCCGACCAGCACCAGCAGGGGCGCCTGAAGGGCCCGCAGGGTGTCCAGCCGCTTGGGGCGCGCGGCCATCGCTTCCAGGGCCGCCGCGACGCCCTCTAGGGACGCCGCCTCGATCATGGGCACGATCTGGTGGAAGGTTCCGGCGGGGTGCTCCTTCTCGGCCGCCTCGATCAGAAAGCCGCGCCCCTCCAGCCGCACGCGCCCAGCCTGGGAACGCCGGTCTCGCCGTTTGGCCTCGTCGTCGGCGCGGGCCGTCGTGTCGGCCAGTACCACGCGCTCGAAGCGCTCCGGCGCCTGGGTCAGCAGTTCCAGCGCCAGATACCCGCCCATGCTCAGGCCGACCACGCTCAGCGGCCCCTCGGGCAGTTCGGCCAGCAGGTCACGGGCCGCGTCGGCGAGGCTGCCGATCTCGCCGCCCCGTCCACCGAAGCCCGGCAGGTGGGGTGCCGTGACCCTCAGCCCCGCCGAGGTCAGCGCCGCCTCCTGGGCCGCCCACATCGCGCCGGACAGGGGATAGGCGTGCAGCAGCAGCACGGTACGCGGCGTGGATGCAGACATGCCCGGAAGTGTACGGAGCCTGGAGGGTGCCGACCTTCAGACGATCTTCAGCGGTGACGGGCTTCAGCGGTGACGGGTGGGAGCGTCTGCCTCTCCCCGGTCGATCCGCCTCCCCGCGCGCCTGCCCACCACGCCTGGACACGGTCACCTTGCCCGGTTCGCGCAGGGCTTAGACTCGCCCCTATGAGCGCGCCTGTCACGTCTGCCCCCGCGACCACCGACCACCAGGACGACCGCTTCGCGTACAAGTTCGGCCAGGAAGGCATCACCTTCGACGACGTGCTGCTGCAGCCCCGGCACTCGCAGGTGCTGCCGCACGAGGTCAACGTGGAGGCGCAGCTCACGCGCCGCGTGCGGCTGAACATCCCCTTCGTGTCGGCGGCGATGGACACCGTGACCGAGACCGGCATGGCGGTGGCGATGGCCCGCGAGGGCGGCATCGGCGTGCTTCACAAGAACATGAGCATCGAGGCGCAGGCCGAGATGGCCCGCAAGGTCAAGCGCAGTGAAAGCGGCATGATCGTCGATCCGATCACCCTGCCCCCCCACGCCACGGTGGGCGAGGCCGACCGCCTGATGGCCGAGTACAAGATCAGCGGCGTGCCGATCACCGATCCCGCCGGCAAGCTGCTGGGCATCATCACCAACCGCGACATGCGCTTCATCGACGACCCCACGGCGCGCATCGAGGACGTCATGACCCGCGAGCACCTGATCACCGTGCCGGTGGGCACCACGCTGGACGAGGCGCACGAGATCTTCAAGCAAAACCGCATCGAGAAGCTACTCGTCACGGACGCCGACCAGACCCTGCGCGGATTGATCACCATCAAGGATCTGACCAAGCGGGTGAAGTACCCCAACGCCGCCAAGGACGCCCTGGGCCGCCTGCGCGTGGCCGCCGCCATCGGCGTGGGGGCCGACCTGATGGATCGGGCCGGCGCGCTGGTGCAGGCGGGGGTGGACGTGCTGGTGCTGGACTCGGCGCACGGCCACTCGCAGGGCATCCTGAACGCGCTGGGCCGGGTCAAGGAGGCGTTCGACGTGGACGTGATCGCCGGCAACGTGGCGACCCGCGCGGGCGCCCGCGACCTGATCCTGGCCGGCGCCGACGCCGTCAAGGTGGGCATCGGCCCTGGGAGTATCTGCACCACCCGCGTCGTGACCGGGGTGGGCGTGCCGCAGATCACCGCGATCTTCGAGGCCTCGGCGGCCGCGCTGGAGGCCGGCATTCCCGTGATCGCCGACGGCGGCATCAAGCAGACCGGCGACGTGCCCAAGGCCATCGCGGCGGGCGCGGGCGTGGTCATGATGGGCTCCATGCTGGCCGGCACCGACGAGGCGCCTGGCGAGACCATCCTGCGCGACGGCCGGCGCTACAAGAGCTACCGCGGCATGGGCTCCCTGGGCGCCATGGATCAGGGCAGCGCCGACCGCTACTTCCAGGCCGGCAGCCGCAAGTTCGTGCCCGAGGGTATCGAGGGCATCGTGGCGTACAAGGGCACGGCGGGCGAGGTCATCTACCAGTTCGTGGGCGGCCTGAAAAGCTCGATGGGCTACTGCGGGGCCCCCGATCTGGCGACCCTGCGGGAGAGCGCCCAGTTCGTGCGGATCACCGGCGCCAGCCTGATCGAGAGCCACCCGCACGGCGTCACCATCACGCGCGAAGCCCCGAATTATGGAGGCCGCTGAGGGGCGAGGGGTGTTCCGGGCCCCCGCTCTGTCTGGCCCCTTCCAGCCGGATCCTGTCTGCATTAGCTGCACCCCGCCTGAGCACGACCCGGAGACGGTCGCCTCCACCGACCACTGGAAGGTCGTGCTGCACCCCTCGCAGTGCTCACCCGGCAGCGTGCTGCTGGTCGCGCGGCGCCATGTGCCCCGCATGGCCGACCTGACCGATGACGAGGCGCACGACTTTCAGGCCGTGCTGCGGGTATTGGAGCCGGGGCTGGAGCGCGCCTACGGCGCCCCGCTGGTCAACCTGGCCTATCAGCGCAACTGGGCCTACCGCGCCCGGAACCCCGATCCGCCGCTGGAGAACGGGCGGCCCAACCCGCATGTCCACTGGCACGTCACCCCGCGGTATCCGTCCCCGCTGGAGGTCGCCGGGATGACCTTCCGCGACCCCACCTTCGGGGAGCCCTTCGAGTGGCGCGACGTGCCGGTGCCGCCGGGGGTGCGCCGGGCGATCCTGGAGCGGCTGCGCGAGGTGCTGGGGGTTCATACCGTGAGCCAGTGATCCTGACCTACGAGCCGAAGAACTTCAGCTTGTCCTGCGGCGGCCCCGGGAAGTCTGCGTAGGCGGGGCCAGCCGTGACGCCCAGCAGTTCCCGCGCCGCGCGTACTCCCTGGTCGATGGCGCTGTGGGCGTAGGCGTAGGCCCCGGAGTCCGAGTTGGCGATGGCCACGCGCCCCCAGCCCTGCCGGGCCAGCGTGATCGGCAGCGGGCCGCCCGGCCAGAAGCGGTCGGCGGGGCGCATGTACTCGTAGGCGTAGCCGTGCGCCCAGCGGTTGACCGTGATGGCGGCGATGTCGCGCGCCGGGTCGAAACCGCCCGCCCCCAGCGCGCCGCCCAGCAGCGCCCGGGTCTGCCGCTCGTAGTCCGTGAAGCTCAGCCGCATGAGTTCGGCGCGGCCGGCATTGAACTGGATGCGGACGTCCTGCCCCAGCGGCCCCCCGGGAATGCGGCGCAGGTGCAGGATCACCGGGTCGTCCGGCGTCCGCGCGAACTGGTAGGCCCCCATGCTGACCGGGAAGTCGATGTCGGCGCCGATCCAGAAGTGCCCCGGCGCCCGGAAGTCCGAGAGCCCCAGCTTCTGGAAGGCGCGCCAGGTGCGGATCACCACGTTGGCGTATACCAGCGGCACCTTCACCTGATCCTGCAGGGCGGAGACCTGCGCGGGCGGCAGTTCGCGCGTCAGGTAGGGGATGACGCGGTGCCAGCACGCCAGCACGACGTGACCGGCGACCACCGTGTGCAGGCCGCCGCCCCGCGCGTAGGTCACCTCCACCGAGCGGGCGGTGGCCGGGTCGCCCAGGTGGCGCACCCGCACGGCGCTGCTGCCCAGCCGGATGCGGATCGGGTGGCCGCTCGCGTCCAGCTGCCCGTAGTCCAGCCGGCCCAGCACCAGGGCGGGCATGTCGCCGGCCGGCAGGCTCCGGGGCACCAGCGAACGCACCAGCGCGCGGGCCACCGAGGCGTTGCCGTCGGGGAAGTGGTAGATGTACTCGTCGGGATCGGTCTTGATCAGGCGTCCGCTGGGGCTCATGGCCCGGTCCGGGGCGTCGCCCAGTTCCAGGCCGTCCAGACCGGGGTTGCCGTTGGCCCAGGCGTCCAGCGCGCCCACCTGATCAATGCCGCTGCCGAAATACTCACGCGTGCTGTCCTGGTAGAAGGTCGCGATCTGCGGATCGACCTGCGCGATCTTCAGCAGGAAGTCGCGGTAGGTCGTGTCGGCCAGCAGGGCGCGTTTCTGGGCGGCGCTGCGGCCCGGCAGGTAGTCGCGCGGCGCATCGATCAGTTCGGTCAGCTCGCGGCGGGCGCGGGTATTCAGCGGCGTCCGGCTCACCCAGTCGGCGACCTCCTTTGTCTCCAGCACGGTCGCGGCGCGGCCCCACACGGCCGGGTCGAAGTACACGCCGGAGCCCAGGCCCCGTTGATCGAACCACTCGCCGTCGTAGTAGCCCTCGAACTTGCGGGGCTCGATGCCCACGCTGCCCAGCAGGGCGTTCACGGCCGGACTGAAATAGCTGGGCGTCTGCAGCGACTGCGACCCTCCGTAGCCGATCAGGATCTTGCCGCCCACCCGGAACTCGTTGCGACTGGCGTGGCCGCCGATGTCCTCCAGCGGGTCGAGGATCAGCACGCGGGCGCCGGGGTTCAGGCGGCCGAACTCGTGCGCGGCGCTCAGGCCCGAGATACCCGCCCCGACCACCACCAGATCGAAGGTCTCGCCGGTGCTCACGCCCGCGCCCGGCGTCAGGGTGCCGTCGCGCAGGGCGTGCATCACGGCGCTCGCGGCGCCGGTCTGGCCCACCACGGCGCCCTGGGTGGCGGGTGGGTAGGGGCCGGCGGCGGGGCCGCCCGCGCCGCCCGCGTGGGCGCGGCCCCAGGGCATCAGGCCCTGGGCCGCCACGGCGGCGGCCGTGTAGGCCAGGCCGTTCAGGAAATCGCGGCGCTCGATCGGGCGGTGCATGCCCAGCGCGCGGTCGTCAGCCGTGGGGCCGGGCTCGGGGGCGGGGGCGTCCGGAGAAGGGCTGCTGTCGCGCTCGCTGTCCATAGTCACCTCGGGCAAGGGAGGGCCTGGGGGCATAGGCTCCTGATCCGCAGATCGCTTCGGCGTTCAGGTGGGCACGGTGGTCAGAGCCAGTCTAGGCGTCCACCCCGGCGCCCTGCACTGTGTCGGCTCCCCAGAGGAAGCGGGCCGGGCGCTGGAACCTGTCCACGAAGCCTGCCGGACGAAGCGCTTCCACCAGTGGATCGGGGCGACAGCATCCGTCGTGAGGCGACCTTGAGCCAACCCCGGGAACTGTGCCGCCGCCCACCCGCTTCATGCCGGTCGGGCGTACCCTGCACGGGTGAAGCGTCTGCTGACTGCCCCCCGCGAACCGGTGAATGCCCTGACCCACTGGGGCGGCGCCCTGGCCGCGCTGGTGGTGCTGGGACCGCTGCTGTGGTGGGCGGAATGGAAGGGGCTGGCGCTGTGGCCTTTCATCATCTTCAGCGTGAGCATGGTCGCCCTGTACGCGGCCAGCGCCAGCTACCACTCCTTCCGGGTCAGTGAACGGGGCCTGCTGTGGCTGCGCAAACTCGACCACGCGGGGATCTTCCTGCTGATCGCCGGCAGCTACACCCCGGTCGCGTATTACGGCCTGGAGGGGGTGTGGCAGGGCGTGGTGCTGTGGGTGATCTGGGGCATCGCGCTGACCGGCATTGCGCTGAAGCTGATCACCATGCGGCTGCCGCGCTGGGTCAGCACCCTACTGTACGTGGGCATGGGCTGGCTGGCCCTGGCCTTCCTGCCGCAGCTCGCGCGCAACCTGCCCGCCGCCGCGATCTTCTGGCTGGCGGCGGGCGGGGTGCTGTACTCGGTGGGCGCCGTCATCTACGGCACCAAACGCTGGAATCCCAGAGACGGCTTCGGTTTCCACGAGATCTGGCACCTGTTCGTGCTGGGCGGCACCGGCGCCCACATCGCCATGATGTTCAACCTGCGCTGAGGAGCCAACGAAGGGGGCGGAGGCGATGCTTGCCTCCGCCCCGCGTTCCTGCCGGCCTACACCCCGATCAGGCGTTCGACCCAGCCCTGCACGTTGTTGATGATGACCCCGATCGGGTCGCGGGCCAGAAAGATGAAGGCCATCACGATCAGGAACGAGAAGGGCTGGGCCTCGAACTGCGCGAGGCTGCGGCCCAGCGAGGGCACCAGCGCGCCCAGGATGCGGCTGCCGTCCAGCAGCGGGATGGGGATCAGGTTGAACACCGCCAGCACCACGTTGATGCTCAGCACGATGCCGAGAATCTGGATGGCCAGGAAGTTGCCGGCGAAGATCTTCATCAATACGGCCGTGAGCACGGCGATGAGCAGGTTGCTGATCGGCCCGGCGGCCGAGACCCAGAGCGTGCCCCAGCGGCCCAGGTTGTTCGGGTTGATCGGCACCGGCTTGGCGAAGCCGAAGCCCGCCAGCAGCAGCAGCAGCGTGCCGAAGGGGTCGAGGTGCTTGATGGGATTCAGGGTCACGCGGCCGTAGCGGCGCGGCGTGGGATCACCCAGACGGTCGGCCGTGTAGGCGTGGGCGAACTCGTGGAATGCCAGCGACAGCACCAGCGCGGCGGCAATGATGACGAACGCCAGGGGGTTCGAGGTCAGGAGGTTGATGAGGCCCATATGGCCGTCATTCTACGGGCCGCCCGCATGGGCTTTTGCCTGCCAGATACGATTCCAGCTCACGCCGCTCATCCTCGGGCGTGTGCAGGCTTCCCGCCCGCCGGAGCTGGGCCAGGTGCGCCAGGGCCTCGCCCACCGCCCGGCCCGGCGGCACGCCCAGCGCGAGCACGTCCCGGCCGGTCAGTCCCACGTAGGCGTCCGGGCGCAGCAGGGCCCGCAGGAGGCGTTCCGGCGTGCCCTCCGGATAGAAGGTGTCCGAAAGGGCGCGCTCCAGCAAGGCGGCGGGCCGCTCGCCCAGTTCCAGCCTCTCCGCCAGCCCGGCGGGATCGTCGGCCGCCGAGAGCAGGGCGGCGGCGTAGGCGGTGGGGGAGACCGTCTGGCCGCCGTCCTGAACGGCGTCCAGGGCCTCCAGCCGCGCCGCCTCGGGGAGCAGGTACCCCGCACCCCACTCGCGCAGCGTCCGGGCCACCGCTCCGGGGCGCGGTTCTGCGAGCGTCAGCTTCAGCTCGGCCCACAGGCGGGGCGTCCGGTCGGCCATCCGCACGGCGGCGGGCACCTGTTCCAGCAGCTCCGGGTGGGCACTCAGGCCCAGGCGGGCGGCGAGCCGGGCTCCGCGCACCAGCCGGCTGGCGTCCTCGCGCAGGGAGGCGGCGTGCAGGGGGCGCAGCGTCCGGACCTCCAGGTCGTCCAGGCCGCCGGTCACGTCCAGCAGTTCACCCGGCCCGCCGGGGGAGATGAGCAGCGCTATGGCGTTCACGCCGAAATCGCGCCGCTGCAGGTCGTCCTCCAGGGTGCCGGGCTGCGGCACCGGATTCCGGCCCGCCACCGGGTAGTGCTCTCGCCGCGCCTGCACGATGTCGGCGGATCGGCCGCCGGGCAGGGTCACGGTGGCGTTGCGGAAGGCCGGATGGAACACGACGGGGAGGCCGGTTCCCCCGGCCAGCGCCTGCACGTCGGCGCCCTCCACGACCACGTCCAGATCGAGCGGGGTGGGGCCCAGCAGGGCGTCGCGCACGGCGCCGCCGACCAGCGCCACGCGGGCCTGCGGGCCGGCGAGGGTCGCCAGCGACGCCAGCCACGCCTGATCCTCCGGCCTGAGCCGCGACCAGACGCGGGGGGCCAGGGCGTCACTCATGCCCCCAGTATGCCCAGGGAGGCCCCTGTCCGGAGGATCTACTGGAACGAACTGGCGTCCAGGGTCACCTTCACGTCGCGCTCCCGGCCCGCCCGCCAGAGCTTCAGGGTCACGGTGTCGCCCTGCCTGCGGTCGATCAGGGCGGCCTGCAGGTCTTCGATGGCGTCCACCGGCTTGCCGTCGGCGGCCACGATCACGTCGCCGCCCAGACTGACCGCGCCGCCCCGGAACTCCTGGATCCGGGTGCCGCCCTGCAGGCCCGCCCGCGCGGCCGGCGAGCCGGGCTGCACCGAGCGCAGCACCAGCCCGCGCTCGGGCAACTTCAGCTCCTGCTTGCCCTGGCTGCTGAGCATGCTCAGCCCTACCGGAACGCCCTGGGCGCCACTCTGCGCCACCAGTCCGGGCACGATCCCGATGCGCGGCGCGCTGACCACGCCGCCCGCCGCCGCCTGCAGCCGGGGCAGCAGGTTCTTCGCGGCGTTGATGGGAATGGCGAAGCCCACGCCCGCACTCTGCCCCACGCCGCCCGCCTGCACGCCGGGGCTGATGATCTGCGTGTTGATGCCGATGACCCGGCCCCCGGAGTCCAGCAGCGGCCCGCCGGAGTTGCCGGGATTGATGGCGGCGTCGGTCTGGATGGCCTTCTGCGTGATGCCCTCGCCGCCCCCGCCCGAGAAGCCGATGGGAATCTGGCGAGCGGTGCTGCTCACAATGCCCTCGGTGACGCTGAAATCCAGGCCGAAGGGGGCGCCCATGGCGATGGCCTTCTGGCCCACCTTCAGGCCGTCGCTGTCGCCCAGCGGAATCGGGCGGATCAGGCTGGGCTCCAGCCCCTGCGGGCGGATCAGCGCGAGGTCGTACTGCGGGGCCAGACCGATCACGCGGGCGGGCACGCTCTGCTCGCGGCCCATCAGGCGCACGCTGATCTTCTGCGCCGCCCCGGCGCCCGATTCGCCCGCGACCACGTGGTAATTGGTCAGGATGTCGCCGGCACTGTTCACGAAAAAGCCGCTGCCGACGCCCTGCTGCACCTGCGTCTCGCCGCCGCCGAACATCATGGCGAAGGGGTCTTGGCTCATCACCTCGTTCTCGGTGCTAATAAAGACCAGGCCCGGCTCGTAGCGCGCCACCACGTCGATGGTGTTCTGCTCGTTCTGCAGCCGCGCGCCGGCCTCGGCGGCCACGGGGTTCGCGCTGGCCGGGGCGCCCTGCTGGGCGACCCCCAGCGGCACCTGATCGCGCAGCAGGGTCGCCCCCAGCCCGAGGCCGACCAGAACCAGAATCACGGCGACGCCCTTGCCTCTCATGCCCGCATTATCGCCGGGCCCGGCTCCCCGCCCTCCCACCGGCTCTTGAGGGAATGTTGCGATCCGCCCAGGGCCCGCTGCGCCACCTGCCCGCTGTGTCACCTGCCCGCTGCGCCACTTTGCCGATGCGCCCGCGTGCCCGCTGTGCATAGCTGTGGGGGTGGACGTCTCCTCTGCCGTCACCGCCCTGAAATGGGCCCTCGGTGACTTTCTCGACCGTGGCCGCCCGGACGGCGTGTTCCACGTCCAGCCCGGTGGGCCGGGCAGTGTGCCGGCCCTGGCCGATCTGGACGTGCCCGAGCTGCACCTCGACCTGCTGCCGGGAGTGCCGACTGCGACCCAGCTGGAGGGGCTGAGCGGCCTGGGCTACGTGTCGGAGTTGGAGTCCCGCTGGCTCCATCCCGGCGGCAGGCGGCTGGTGCTGTGCGACCACGGCTCCGGCTGGCGGGCCGCGCAGGGAGCGCTGCGGGCGCTGCTGCGGGCCGACCCGGCGGCGGCGCGGGAGTACCGTCGGGTGTTCGCCGGGCAGGGGAGAGCCGCCGCCGACGAGGCGCTGCGGGCACCGGCCACGGCGCACCATGCCCGCACCGTGGGCCTGAGCCCGGCCCGTTTCGTGGCCCGCGCCCTGGCCGCGCTGGACGCCCCCTGGATGATCGCCGGCGGTGTGGCCCTCGACCTGCACCTGGGTCACGTGGCTAGGCCCCACGACGATCTGGACGTGGCGGTGCCCCGGGAGGCGCAGGGGGCGCTGCCGGGTCTCCTGGCCGGGTGGCGGCTGGACGCGTCGGTGGGGGGGGTGTACCAGGGGTTCACGGTGCCGCTCGCGCCCCCCGTCTACCAGATCCACGCCCGGCACCCGGCACTCCCCGACGTCCTGATGCTCGACCTCATGCTGGGCGACCTGAGCGGCGGCCTGTGGCGCTACCGGCGCGACCCGGCCCTCACCGCGCCGCTCGAGCAGGCCCGCCGGATCACTCCGGACGGCCTGCCCTACCTGGCACCCGAGATCGTGCTGCTGTTCAAAGCCGGTTCCACCGACGGCCACGACCCGCGCGGCAAGGACGAGCAGGACTTCTCAAGGGCCGCGCCGACCCTGAACCGGGAGGCGCGGGACTGGTTGCGGGCCGCCCTGGAGCGCACCCGGCCCGGACACAGGTGGCTGGAGGAACTGTGAAGAGGTAGGAGTGATGAGGGAGGGGATGGGCTGGCCTCATCACTCCTTCCTCATCACCCAGCCCGTCTCATCACCCAGCCCGGCCCCTACGCCCGTGCCCGCTCGACCGGGGCGTCCAGGGCGGCGATCTCCTCCGGGGTGATCTGGTAGTGCTCGCCGCACCAGTGGCACACGATCTCCTGGCCGCCGTCGTCGATCATCTCCTGGCGCTCGGTGGGGCTGAAGAATTTCAGGGAGTCGCTGGCCCGCTCGCGCGAGCAGCGGCACTCGAAGCGGGCGGCCTGGGCGCCGGGGGCCAGGGTCAGGCCCAGGCCCTCGGTCGCCAGCTCCATGACGTGCATCAGGCCGCCCCGGCGCAGCCGATCCGTGATCTGCCCGATGGCGCGGACATTCGCCTCCAGCCGCGCCAGGGTCTCGTCGCTGGCGCCCGGCATGGCCTGCACGAGCAGCCCGCCGGCGTGCGTGACCCGCTCGCCTTCCTCGTACACGCCCAGCAGCACGGCGTTGGGTATCTGCTCGGAGACTCCCAGGTAGGTGCTGATGTCCTCGGCGATCTCGCCGCTGGTGAGGTGGATCGAGCCGGTGTACGGCTCCCCGTTGTCGAGCAGCCGCGTGACCGCTAGTTCCCCGTCCCGGCCGACGATGCCGCTCACGTCCAGCTTGCCGTCGGACTCGCGCAGGGGCAGGTCGGCGTGGGGGCGCCTCACGTAGCCGCGGATCTGCCCGTCGGCGCTGCCCTCGGCCACGATCCAGCCGATGGAGCCGCCGCCCTCGACGCGCACGGTCACGCGGCTGTCGCTGCGCTTGCCCAGCACGACGGCCAGCAGGGCGCTGGCGGTCAGGGTGCGGCCCAGCGCGGCGGTCGCGGTCTTGCTCAGGTCGTGGCGCAGCCGGGCGTCCTCGACCACCCGGGTCGCGTCCATGCCGATCAGTCTTAGGGTGTTGCCCGCTGCCGTGCCACGCAGCAGATAGGACGCAGGAGAGGGCGTATCAGACATGTGCAGACCTTACAGGCAGGGGGGCCGGTGGGCTGTGGGGGGACTCTCACTTCACTCAGGACTCCGTCCAGGTTGGCCTGCCCGGCGAGGCTGGCCCGGGTTCCGGCGGAGGTCGGCCAGCGAAACTGACCGGGAATCTTTAAGGAATCCACGCCATCTTGAGCGTCCTGCCAAATCGTTCTCATGGGCATTCTCTAAGCTGCGGGGCACCTCGGTTCAAAATTGAGCCGAGTCCAGAATTCACCCCTTTTCTCCCTTGACGACGCTCATTTGCCGTCTGCCCCAGGAGTCATCATGAACCCACGTCCCCGCACCTTCAGCGCCCTGGCGCTCACCACGCTCTCCCTGACGCTCGCCGCCTGTAACAACCAGCAGGGGGGCGGCCAAGGCAGCACCCTGGTCGTGCAGGAGTCGGCCGACATCCCGACCCTCGACCCCGGCATCACCTACGACACGGCCAGCGGTCAGGTCGTGGAGAACCTCTACGAGACGCTGGTGACCTACAAGGGCAACTCGATCCGGGAACTCGCTCCGCTGCTGGCGACCGAGTGGCAGGAAGGGAACGGCGGGCGCGAGTACCGCTTCACGCTGCGCGAAGGGGTGAAGTTTCACTCCGGCAACGCCTTCGAGTGCAAGGACGCCGAATACACCTTCCGGCGCAACCTGGTCACCAACTCGGCCGACAGCGGCAACTGGTTCCTCTCCGAGAGCCTGCTGGGCACGCCCAGCAACGCGGGCGACGACAAGAGCATCACCTGGCAGCGCATCACGGACGCCGTGAAGTGCGACGGCCAGACCCTGGTTTTCACGCTCCCCAAGGCTGATCCGGCGTTCCTGTCCAAGCTGGCGTACATCGGCCAGGGCATCGTGGACAGCGCGCACGCCCAGAAGATCGGCGAGTGGGACGGCACCGAGGCCACCTGGCAGGCCGCCGTGGGCAAAGACCTGACGGGCAGCCCGCTGGCGCAGCAGCCCAGCGGCACCGGCGCCTACCGGCTGCTGAAGAAGGAGTCCACGGCGCTCAGCGCCACCGCCTTCGACGGCTACTGGGGCGAGAAGCCGGCCATCAAGAACGTGATCATCCAGAAGGTGCCCGAGCAGGCCGCGCGCATCCAGGCCTTCCTGAAGGGTGACGCGGACATCGTCGAGACCGGCGGCCGCGCCATCATCGAGGAGCAGTTGCGTGGCCAGGACGGCGTGGCGATCCTCGACGACCTGCCCAACACCTCGGCCGCCGGCATCGCCATGAACCAGAACATCAAGGGCCAGGCCATCGGCAGCGGCAAGCTCGACGGCCAGGGCATCCCGGCGAACTTCTTCAGCGACGTGAACGTGCGCCGCGCCTTCGTGGCCGCCTTCGACGTGCCCACCTACATCAAGGAGGTGCAGCTCGGCAAGGGCCAGCCCCGCAACTTCCTGCTGCCCGACACCTTCCCCGGCTACGACGCCGATCTGCAGCCGGTGGCCTTTGACCTCGACACCGCCCGCCGCGAGTTCCAGCAGGCCTGGGGCGGTCAGGTGTGGCAACAGGGCTTCCAGGTCAGCGTGTCGTACCGCGCCGGCAGCCGGGGCGACCAGACGGCCGCCGAACTGCTGAAGAAGAACATCGAGGCGCTCAATCCCAAGTTCAGGGTGAACATCGTCTCCAAGGAATGGAGCGAGATCATCAAGGGCAGCAACCAGGGCAGCGAGCCGATGGTCATGACCGCCTGGGCGCCGGACTACGCCGACCCGGACAACTTCGTGAGCACCTTCTACTCCAGCACCGGCTACTACAACCCACGCATCGGGGCCAAGGACGCGCAGATCGACACCTGGATCAACGAGGCGCGCGCCACCACCGACGCGGATCGCCGGGGCGAGCTGTACGCCCAGGTGGCGAAGCGTGCCCAGGAGAACGCCTGGTACATCCAGATGCCCGCCGGTATCGGCGTGGTCGCCCACCGCGACACCGTCAAGGGCATCAGCGCCGACACCTTCAACCCCATGAACGCGTTCATCGCGGGCACCCTCTGGAAGAACCTCAGCAAGGGCTGAGCCCCGGCCAGGCCCCCTGCACGCCTCCCCACCCGGGGGGGCTTTTTTCGTGCCCTGCTCTGGTGGGCGGCCCGCACCCTGGCGCCGGCTCGGGATGCCGGCACCGTATCCTGTACCCATGCTTGACGCCGATACGCTGGACACGGGCCCGGACTCGCCGCGCGCCATCACCCTGCTGCTGGTGGATGACCACCCGGTCGTGCGCAAGGGCACCCGTGAGCTGCTGGAAGGCGAGGCGGATCTGCACGTGGTGGGCGAGGCCGGCAGCGGCGAGGAGGCCATCCTGAGGGCCCGCGAGCTGGGCCCCGACGTGATCCTGATGGACGTGTCCATGCCCGGCATGAACGGCATCGAGGCGACCCGGGCGATCAAGGCCGAGCAGCCCGGCGTGGGCGTGCTGGTGCTGACCTCCTACGACGACGACGCCTACGTGTTCGCGCTGCTGGAGGCGGGCGCCGCCGGCTACCTGCTGAAAAACGCCTCCGAGGACGACCTGCTGGGCGCCGTGCGCGCCGTGGCGGCCGGCGAGAGCGCCCTGCACCCCTCGGTGGCGCGCAAGGTGCTCGAACGCTTCAGCGCGAACACCACCCCCACCCCGCCCGAGGACGACCTCTCGCCCCGCGAACTCGAAGTCCTGCGCGTGGCCGCCACCGGGCGCACCAACAAGGAGATCGCCCGCGACCTCGACATCAGCCCCCGCACGGTGCAGGTGCACCTGGCGAACATCTTCTCCAAGCTGGGCGTGGGCAGCCGCACGGAGGCCGTGCTGTTCGGCATCAAGCGCGGCTGGATCGACCCGAAGATGGTGTGAGCCCTGCTCCCTCTCCCCTCGTGGGAGAGGGCCGGGGTGAGGGGGCGTGAGACCAGCCAAGGTTGCCCCAAGATTCGTTGCCATTCGGTTCAGCTGTGTTGCGGGACGTATGCGTTCCCCCCCTCCCAGCCTCCCCCGCAAGGGGGGAGGAGCAAAAAGAGATGACCCTCCCCCCCTTTCCCCCCGCCCTGACCAACGCCTCGTCCGTGGCCGGCTTCGCCGCGGCGCTCGCGGAGTTCGCCTGCCGGGTCGCGGGCGCCCACGGGGTGCGGGTCTGGGTGGTGCACGACGCGCATCTGGACGCCGTGGCCGAGGAGGGCCGGGGCCTGGGCCTCAGCGACGGCACGCTGGCGGGGCGCGCACTCGCCGGGGGGGCGGTGCTGGAAGAGGGGATGCTGTCCGCGCTGCCCTTCGGCTGCGGCGTGCTGGAGTTCGTGGGGGCGCGGCCTGAGGGCCTGGAAGCGCTGCAGGGCGTCTCGCCCCTGCTGACGCTCGCGCTGGAGGGCGTGCAGGCGCGCGAGGCGCGGCGCGGTCACGGCCGCATCGCGGAGACGGTGGAGGGGCTGGTGCGGCGGCTGGGCGGCAGCCTGAACCTGCGCGAGGTGCTGACCGTGACCGCCCAGAGCGCGGCCCTGGCGCTGGGCTTCTCGCGCGCCTTCGTGGGCCTGTTCGACGAGGTGCAGGACGGCGGCGCGCGTACCGGCGAGGTCTTCACCTACGGCTTCGACGACGCCTTCACGGGCGGCATCGGGGTCGGCCCGGTCAGCTTCGAGCGGCTGATGACCCGGGGCGAGGCGATCCGCTACGACCGCGCCCGCGACGCCGGCACCCCCTTCGCGGCCAGTCTGGCCGAACTGGGCCCCGAGGTCGCGGTGCTGGCCCCCCTGAGCGCCCGGGGGCGGCCGCTGGGCCTGCTGTACGTCGATTCCCGCACGCCGGGGGCCGGGGCCTCCGAGGACGACGCCCGGCTGGTGCTGGCGCTGGCCGAGCAGGCCTCGCTGGCCATCGACAACGCGCGGCTCTACGCCATCGAGACCCGCAAGCGCGAGGCCGCCGAGGCGCTGCGCGAGGCCGGCGCGGCGCTGGCCGGCAGCCTGCATCTCTCGGACACCCTGCCGCGCGTGCTGGAGCGCGCCGTGACCCTGTTCCATGCCGACGCGGCGGCGGTCTACGAACTGCAGCCCGACGGCCGCACCCTGAACATCCGCTCGGCGCTGGGCCTGCCGTCCGAGTACGTGCTGCGCGTGCGGGCCAAGGTGGGCGCGGGCGTGACCGGGCGGGCCGCCGAGCGCCGCGAGGTGGTCGCCGCGCGCGACCTGACCACCGAGCACTACGGCGGCGGCAGCCGCTACACCCGGCAACTGCTGGCGCAGGGCAAGTACCCCTACCGGGGCGTGGTGGGGCTGCCGCTGGTCACGCGCGCGGGGGTCTTCGGCGTGCTCACCCTCTACTGGGACGCCCCGCTGCCGCTCGACGAGGACGACCAGGCGCTGTGCGGGGTCTTCGCCGCGCAGGCCTCGCTGGCCATCGAGAACGCCCGCCTGTACGAGGAGGAGCTGCGCCGCGAGCGCGAATCGGCGGTGCTGCTGAACGTGGGGCGGCTGCTGGGCGAGGATCAGGGCGACGAGACGCTGGCCGAGGCCGCGCGGCTCTCGACCCTGGCGCTCAGTGCCGGGCGCGGCCTGATCGCGCTGCTGGGCGAGGGCGGCGAGGTCACGCGCTGCGCCACCTATAACCTGCACCCTCCCAGGCCCGAGGAACTGGCCTCGCTGCTCTCGCAGCTGGGGCGCGGGCCCCGGCCCCTGGCGCGCCGGGCCTGTCTGCCGGTGGCGGGCAGCGCCCTGATCGTGCCCCTGCACGGCGGCGATGTGGTGGGCAGCGGCGGCGACGGGCGCGGCATCCTGGGCTTCCTGTACGTGGATGACCCCGGCACCGAGCCGCCCAGCGACCGGGTGCTGGCGCTGGCCCGCTCGGTCGCCGACCAGATGGCCCTGACCCTGACCCGCGAGCGATTGCTGGTCGCGCTGGAGCGCGAGGAAGCCCGCTACCGCCAGCTCGCGGAGGGCGCCCACGACCTGATCCTGAGCGCGGATACCCAGGGGATCATCACCTATGCCAACCCCGCCGCCGCCCGGCTGCTGGAGCCGCTGACCGGGCCGCTGCCGGGCGCCCAGGTGCTCAGCCTGCCCACGCCCGCCACCCAGGGCGCCCTGCGCGCCGCCTGGGACGCGGCCTCGACCAGCCTGGCGGGGGGCCGCGCGGAGATCCAGGTCGGCTCGTACCGGCTGGAGGTGCGCCTGAGCGCGGTGGGGGCCGGCGAGGGCGTGCTGCTGGTGGCCCGCGACCTCTCGGAGCTGCAGACCCTGGCCGAGGAGATCACCCGGCGCGGGCAGGCGCTGGAGGCCGCCACCAGCCGCACCCTGGAACTGCGCAGCTACCTGACCCTCTTTACCCAGGCGCAGGAGGAGGAGCGGCGGCGCATCAGCCGCGAGCTGCACGACGACACCGCCCAGGTGCTGACCGCCACGACCCGCCGGGTGGCGAGGCTGGCCCGCGAGCTGGGCGGCGAGCACAAGGAGCGCGCCGACGACATCCTGGGCGACCTGAACGCCGCCATCGAGAGCGTGCGGCGCTTCGCGCGCAACCTGCGCCCCTCCATGCTGGACGACCTGGGGCTGCTGCCCGCGCTGGAGTGGCTCGCCTCCCAGGCCCAGACCGAGACCCGCCTGGAGATCAGCGGCCAGGAGCGGCGCCTGAGCCCGGCCGCCGAACTCACCGTGTTCCGGCTGGCGCAGGAGGCGCTGAACAACGTGGACAAGCACGCCCACGCCCACACCGCCGCCATCCGCGTGGCCTTCGGCGCGGGGCAGGTGCGGGTGGCGATCAGCGACGACGGCCGGGGCTTCACCGCCGAGGAGGCCGAGGCGCAGGCCCGCTCGGGGCACCTGGGCCTGCTCGGGCTGCGCGAGCGGGCCACGCTGGCGGGCGGCGAGCTGGAGGTGGTCAGCGCTCCCGGACAGGGCGCCACGCTGGCCTTCACCCTGCCGGGCTGAGGAGCGCTTCGGGGCTCTCCTCCCGTGCCCTCATACCTCCGCAGGCCCCCCGCGGTGCTACCTTCGGCCCCGTGACCTCCGTGCCCTCCGTGCGCCCGACGTTGAACCTGCTGGGGGCCGGAGCCGCCGCCTACTTCGTCATGGGCGTGCTGCAGCCCATCTACGGGCCGCTCTTTCCCTTCTTCCAGCAGCGCTTCGGGGTCAGCACGGCGAGCGTGGGGATCATCGCCAGCGCGCACTTCCTGGGCTCGGCCGCCGCGCCGCCGCTGGCCGGGGTGCTGCTGCGGCGCCTGAGCACGCGCCGGGTGGTGGTGGGCAGCCTGATCCTGCTGGCGCTGGGGGCCGTGCTGGTGGGGCTCGCACCCCTCTGGGCGCTGGCGGTGGCGGGCGCGGTGGTGGCGGGCCTGGGCATGGGCGGGGTGAGCGCGGCCCTGAACGCCGTGTTCGCCTCCGTGGGCACCCGCGCCATCAACTTCGTGAACGCCGTGTTCGCCGCCGCCAGCATCCTGGCGCCGCTGATCGCGGTGGGCCTGGCGCCGCTGGGTCTGGCCTGGCCCTTCGTGCTGATCGCGTCGCTGAGTCTGCTCACCCTGCTGGCCGCGAAGGTCTGGGGACTGCCGGAGCTGCCGCCCGCGCGCCCGCAGGACGGGGGGCGGGGGCTGGCCCGCTCGCTGGCGCTGTTCGTGCCCATGCTGGTGTGTTACGTGGGCCTGGAGGTGGGGTTTGGCGCCTGGGGCATCAAGCACCTGCAGGGCGTGGGTTTCGGGTCGGCGGCGCTGGCGGTCAGCCTGTACTGGGGGGGCTTCACGCTGGGGCGGGCGCTGACCAGCGCCTTCGGGGGCCGCTTCCGGCCGGATCGGCTGGTGCTGGTCAGCGCCGTGCTCAGCGCCCTGGTGGCCCTGGCGGCCAGCGTGCCGGCCCTGGCGCCGCTGGCCTACCCGCTGGTGGGCCTGACGCTGGGGCCGCTGTTCGGCTCGGTGCTGGTCTGGTCGGCCGGGGTGCTGCCCGTGCGGCTGCTGCCCTTTCTGCTGGTCTCGGGCTCGGTCGGCGGGATTCTGGTGCCCTGGCTGATCGGGCTGGCCTTCGCCCGGTCGGGCCCGCAGGCGGTGCCGGTGTTCCTGGCCGCTCTGGGGGCGGTGCTGGTCGCGCTGGTCGTGCTGACCCGGCGCGTGCTGCGGGTCTCGCCCGCCGCCTGAGAGCCCCCTCGGCGGGGGCGGGCGTTGTCAGAGAGGGGGGCGTGTGGCAGAATGCGCGCTGATTCTCACCAATCGACCGAACTCGTCCCTGCGGGGACACCTGAGAAGTCACGGAGGCCAGAGTGGCGCAAGCGACCAGCAGACAGGTGAAACTCACCCGGGAAGGCTTTGAGCGCCTTCAGCAGACCCTGGAGCAGGAACAGACGAGACTGGCGGAAGCCACCCGCATCCTGCAGGAGCAGATGGAAACCAGTTCGGACACCGAGGACACCGGGCTGGAAGATGCCAAGCGCGAGAAGATGAACATCGAGGCGCGCATCGACGAACTCGAGGACACCCTGGCCCGCGCCACGGTCATCGAGGATCACGAGAACGAGGGCCGGGTCGAGCTGGGCGCCATCGTGGTGCTGGGCAACGAGACCACCAAAAAGGACATGAAGGTGCTGGTCGTCAGCGCGCCCGAGGCCACCGTCACGGGCGGCAGCCTGCCCCGCGTCAGCGAGGACAGCCCCGTGGGCAAGGAGCTGATGGGCCGCAAGAAGGGCGAGGCCTTCGTGGTCAACCTCGACAACGGCAAGCAGATGAAGTACAAGGTCAAGAGCATCGAGTACTGACGCAGAGAGCGGAGGGCCGAGGGCAGAATGCTGGGAATCCTGGCGCTCTGCCCTCCGCTTTCTGCTCTCTGCCTTCTGCGTTCTGCCTTCCGCCTCCGTATACTTCCCCCCATGTCCGACCCCCGTCCCCGCCCTGAAGGACTGCACGAGCAGACCGTCGCCCGCCTGAACAACCTGGACGCGCAGGTGGAGGCCGGCTTCGAGGCCTACCCGTACTCGTACCCGCGCACCCACCACGCCCGCGACGTGCTCGCTGCCCATCCGGCCGATCCGGAGGGCACGCTGGAGCCGGGGCAGGAGTGGCCGGAGGAACCCTACGCGCTGGCGGGCCGCGTGACGCTGCTGCGGCACATGGGCAAGGCGGCCTTCGCCGACCTGCAGGACGAGTTCGGCAAGCTGCAGCTGTTCTTCAGCAAGCAGGACACCGAACAGTTCGATCCGACGAAGAAGATCGACCTGGGCGACATCATCGGCGTGACCGGGCACCCCTTCGTGACCAAGACCGGGCAGGTCACCCTGAAGGTCACGTCGTGGCAGCCGCTGGTCAAGAGCCTGCATCCGCTGCCCTCCAAGTTCCACGGCCTGCAGGACGAGGAGCTGCGGGCCCGGCGGCGCTACGTGGACCTGCTCATCAACCCCGAGCGGCGCGAGGCCTTCCGGGTGCGCTCGCGGGCCATCCGGGCCATCCGGCGCTTCCTGGACGCCCAGGACTTCATGGAGGTCGAGGGGCCGACCCTGCAGACCGTGGCCGGGGGCACCGAGGCCAAACCCTTTACCACCCACCACAACGCCCTGTCGCACGACTTCAGCCTGCGGATCAGCCTGGAGCTGTACCTCAAGCGGCTGCTGGTCGGCGGCTTCGAGCGGGTCTATGAGATCGGCCGCAACTACCGCAACGAGGGCATCGACCGCACGCATAACCCGGAATTCACCATGCTGGAGGCGTATTTCGCCTACGGCGACTATCAGGACATGATGAGCCTGGTCGAGACCATGCTGCACAGCGTCGTCACCGAACTGCGGGGCGAGGCGCGGCTGACCTATCAGGGCCAGGAGGTCGATTTCTCGCTGCCGTTCCGGCGCCTGGACTTCGTGAGCGCGCTGAAGGAAGCCGCCGGCCTGGACTTCGACCCCACCGATCTGGCCCGCCTGCGCGTGTGGGCCGACGAGCGGCACCCGGAACTCCGCAAGGTGCCCGACTACAAGCTGCTGGACAAGCTGTTCGGCGACTACGTGGAGCACACCCTGATCCACCCGACCTTCGTGACCGACGTGCCGCTGGCGATCAGCCCGCTGGTCAAGGCCCACCGCAGCCGCGCGGGCCTCAGCGAGCGCGCCGACCTGTTCGTGGCCGGCTTCGAACTCGCTCCGATCTATTCCGAGCTGAACGACGCCCTGGAGCAGCGTGAGCGCTTCGAGGCCCAGACCGCGCGCCGCGACGCCGGCGACGACGAGGCCCACGAGCAGGACGAGGATTTCCTGCTGGCGCTGGAGTACGGGATGCCGCCGGCCGCCGGCATGGGCATGGGCATGGACCGCCTCGCCATGCTGCTCACCGACTCCGACTCCATCCGCGACGTGCTGCTCTTTCCGCTGCTGCGCCCAGGGGGTCAGGCAGGCCCCGACGGCCGGGATGCGGAAGGCCAGGGTGAAGCTGGCGCCGCGGCCAGGGGGTAAACGGGGCGAGAAAGGCCGACGGGCAGGGCACAGAGGGCCGGGCGGGCGCCGGAGAGATCGGCGGCTGTCCGGCCCGCCGTGTGGCGCTGACCCGCCCGCCGTGCGCTGAATCGACAGGGAGTATCACGCCGGCCTCCGCAGGGCTTATCATCCATGACGTTCCACAACCCAGCGCCGAATACGGCCCGAAGTGCTGCACTGCCCTGTTTCCCCGGAGGAACACATGAAAAAAGCCCTGCTGATCGCCACCGCCCTTGCCGTCACGTCCAGCGCCCTGGCCACCGGAAAACTGGAAATCTTCTCGTGGTGGTCGGGCGACGAAGGCCCGGCCCTGGAGGCCCTGGTCAAGCTCTACAAGGAGAAGTACCCCTCGGTCGCGGTGGACAACGCCACGGTCTCGGGCGGCGCCGGCACCAACGCCAAGGCCGTCCTGAAGACCCGGATGCTGGGCGGCACGCCCCCCGACTCCTTCCAGGCGCACGCCGGCCAGGAACTCATCGGCACCTGGGTGGTCGCCAACCGCATGGAAGACCTCTCGCCCCTTTTCAAGTCCGAGGGCTGGAGCAAGGTGTTCCCCAAGGATCTGGTGAGGCTGATTTCCTCCAAGGGCAAGATCTGGAGCGTGCCGGTCAACGTCCACCGCTCGAATGTCATGTGGTACAACCCCGCCAAGCTCAAGCAGTGGGGCGTGACCGTGCCCAAGACCTGGCCCGAGTTCATCTCGACCTGTGCCACGCTGAAGGCCAAGGGCGTGGCCGCGCCGCTGGTGGTCGGCGAGAACTGGACCCAGCAGCACCTGTGGGAAAGCGTCATGATCGGCACGCTGGGGGCGCAGGGCTGGGAAGACCTGTTCTCCGGCAAGCTGAAGTTCACCGATCCGCGCGTGGTCGGGGCCTTCACGACCTACGGCAAGGTCATGGACTGCGCCAACAAGGACGCCTCGGGCCTGAGCTGGCAGCAGGCCAGTGACCGGATCATCGACGGCACCAGCGCCTTCAACATCATGGGCGACTGGGCCGCCGGCTACTTCACCACCACCAAGAAGCTGGCCCCCGGCACCGGCTTCGGCTGGGCGGCCTCGCCCGGCACCACCAAGACCTTCGTGATGCTGGCCGACTCCTTCGGGCTGCCCAAGGGCGCCAAGAACCGCACCGAGACCATGAACTGGCTCAAGGTGCTGGGCAGTAAGGAGGGTCAGGACGCCTTCAACCCGCTCAAGGGCTCGATCGCCGCGCGCACCGACTCCGACCTGAGCAAGTACAGCACCTACTCCAAGAGCGCCGCAACCGACTGGAAGAACTCCAAGATCGTGGGCTCCCTGGTGCACGGCGCCGTGGCCCCCGAGAGCTTCATGAGCGCCTTCGGCGCCGTGATCGACCAGTTCGTGGCCAGCAAGAACAGCGCCGGGGCCGCCGCCGCCGCGCAGCAGCTGGCCATTCGCTCGGGCTTCAGCAAGTAGAGCGCAGCCACCGGCTGTAGGGTGTGGGTTGTGGGCCGTGGGAGCGTCTTCCCGCCGGCCCCGGCCCACTCTCCTTTTTCCGTCGCGCCCCCACTCTGTCCCGCCACCACTGACCCGAAAGGAGGCCTGAATTGAAAGGCCTGAGTAAAGACCGCCTGTGGTCGATCGCCGTCCTGACTCCCAGCATCATCCTGATCGCGGTGTTCGTGTACGGCTTTATCGCGCGCAGCGTGTACGTCTCCATGACCGACTGGGGCAACGACCCGGCCCAGGCGCTGGCCGAGAACCCGGTCATCCGCTGGGTGGGGCTCGCCAACTACTCCGAGCTGTTCAGCGGCTTCCTGCAGGGCCGCTTCCGGCAGGAACTGGTCAGCACCATCTTCTTCACGGTGTTCTTCATCCTGGGCTGCCTGGGCCTGGGCCTGGGCCTGGCGCTGATCCTCGACCGCAACCCCCGGGGCGAGGGGCTGTGGCGCACCATCTTCCTGTTCCCCATGAGCCTGAGCTTCATCGTGACCGGCACCATCTGGCGCTGGATGCTGCAGCCGCAGGGCGGGGTGAACCAGGCGCCCACGCTGCTGGGCGCGCCGCCCAGCACCTTCGGCTGGCTGAGCAGCCAGGACGCCGTGCTGAAGTTCGACTGGAACCTGCTGCCGCTGATCACGGCGTCGGTGGTGGGAATCGTGCTGATCGTGCTGGCGGTGCAGGCACTGAGGGCCGGAGATCGCCGCCGCACGCTGGTCGCGGGCCTGTGCGCGGCCCTGCTGCTGGTCTGGGCGGTCTTCATCGGCCCGAACGTGAAGATGCTGCCGGCTCCCGAGCTGCACGGCTTCAACCTGGCCCTGATCGGCATCATCATCGCCGCCGTGTGGCAGATGAGCGGCTACACCATGGCGCTCTATCTGGCGGGCCTGCGCGGCATCCCCGAGGAACTGCGCGAGGCCGCCAAGGTGGACGGCGCCAGCGACGCCGGCATGTACCGCTTCGTGGTCTTTCCGCTGCTGGCGCCCATCACCCTGAGCGCCATGATCATCCTGGGGCACATCAGCCTCAAGATCTTCGATCTGGTGTACGCGATGGCCGGGCCGGACAACCTGAGCACCTCGGTGCCGGCGCTCAACATGTACCTGACCTCCTTCCGGCAGAACCAGTTCTCGCTGGGCGCGGCCATCGGCACCGTGCTGCTGATCCTGGTGGCCTTCATCATCGTGCCGTATCTGGTCAGCCAGTTCCGCCAGCAGGAGGGGCACGCATGAGGGGGAGAGACGCGGAGGGCAGAGGGCTGAGGGCAGAAGGCACAGGGCGGGAGGCACAGGGCGCAAGGCACGGGGCGGAGGGCGCCCGGCCGAGTGAGCGGGGAGGCCGCGCATGACGGCGGTGCCTCCCGTCTCTCCGCCGCGCCCCGGTGTGCAGCCCGGGCGGGTGCTGACCTACGTGCTGCTGGTGGTCGCCGCGCTGTTCTTCCTGGTGCCGATCTATCTGCTGTTCGCCACCGCCCTGAAAGCTCCGGAGGCCATCAATCTGGCGACCTCCTGGCACTGGCCGGCGGCGCTCAACTGGGCCAGCTTCAGTGAAGCCTGGGCCAAGATCGGCGGCAACCTGGGCAACTCGCTGTTCCTGGCGGTCACCGCCACCATCCTGAGCGCGATGCTGGGCAGCGTGAACGGCTACGCCCTGAGCAAGTGGAAGTTCCGGGGCGCCAACACGCTCTTCGCGCTGATGCTGTTCGGCATGTTCATTCCGTATCAGGCGGTGCTGATCCCGCTGTTCCAGTTCATCAAGGCGCTGGGCCTGTACGGCTCGATCTGGGGCCTGATCCTGGCGCACGTGGTGTACGGCATCCCGATCACCACCCTGATCTTCCGCAACTTCTACGCCGACGTGCCCGACGCGCTGGTGGAGGCCGCGACCATCGACGGGGCCGGCTTCTGGAGCATCTACCGGCGGGTCATCTTCCCGATCAGCATCCCGGGCTTCGTGGTCGTGATCATCTGGCAGTTCACGCAGGTCTGGAACGAGTTCCTGTTCGCCGCCACCCTGACCAACACGGGCTCGCAGCCGGTCACCTACGCCCTGTCGCAGCTCTCGGGCGGTCAGGCGGTGTCGTGGAACCTGCCGATGGCCGGCGCAATCCTGGCGGCGCTGCCCACCCTGCTGGTCTACATCCTGCTGGGGCGCTACTTCGTGCGCGGCCTGCTGGCGGGCAGCGTCAAGGGCTGAGCGCCGGACAGTGCCAGGGAGTGGGGCTGGCTGACTGGCCTTGTTGGTGGCCTCACTGGGGCCGGGGCGGAGTGCTCCGGCCCCTGTCCTGTCCTCCCGGCCGCCCTGAACCCGTGGACCGGCCACCCCGCCTGGACAACGGGCCGAAAAGCGGTGTCCGGGGGTCGCCGCACGGGGTACACTGGCCGGAAGTTCATGCCAACCGCTGATTCCCCCACGGTCTTTGTCGTCTCGGCCGACCCGGCCCGCACGGCGACCCTCGTCCACGCGCTGCCCCAGGTCACCCTGATCCCGGTCGCTGACGCGGAAACGCTGCTGCGTGAAGCCCACGTCACGCCGCCGGACGTGGCGCTGCTGTACACCGACACGCCCGGCGTGCCGCTGTGGCAGGTGCTGCCCATGCTGCGCCAGCGTGCCGAACTCGCCGGCACCCGCTGGCTGGCGGTGGGCACCCAGGGCCTGGGCGAGATGCTGGGCGCCGGCGCCGACGCCCTGATCAGCGACACCACGCCCACGGCGGCGCTGGTGCTGCAGGTCAGAACCCTGCTGGGCCGCTCGCAGCAGCACCGCGACACGCAGGCGCGCATCGCTGCGTTGCAGCGCCGCATGGACACCTGGGAGCACGAGGAACGGGTGCGCGACCAGCTGGTGCACATGCTGGTGCACGACCTGAAAAACCCCATCGCCGCCGTGATGGGCCTGCTGGAGATCGTCTACGAGGACGACCGCGTGCCCGAGGACAACCGCGAGCTGATCAAGGTCGCCCGCGACGAGACCCAGCACCTCCTGCACCTCGCGGTGAACATGCTGGACGTGCGCAAGATCCAGGCCGGCAAGATGAACCTGAAGCGTGAACTGGTCTTCAGCCCGATGTTCGCGGAGGTCATCGAGCTCGCGCGCGGCGACGTGGGCAGCGGCCTGCGCGACCGGCACATCCGCGTGGAGGTCGAGCAGGATCTCTCGCCGGCCAGTGTCGATCCGGAGATCCTGCGGCGGGTGCTGGCGAACCTGATCAGCAACGCCATGAAGCACACGACCACGGGCGGCGTGATCGCGCTGCTGGTGCGTTCCGTGCCTGATGGCGTGCAGCTGCTCGTGCGCGACGACGGCGAGGGCATTCCCGCCGAGGACATTCCCAACCTGTTCGCCGCCTTCGAGCAGAGCCGCCTGACCCTGCATGGCCGCTTCGACACCGGGATGGGCCTGGCCTTCTGCAAGCTGGCCATCGAGGAGCACGGCGGCACCATCTGGGTCGAGTCCGAGCGGGGCAAGGGCGCGACCTTCTACTGCACCCTGCCGCTGGCCGCCGAGGGCGAGGACGACGATTTCGTGGAACTGGTGAATTGAGGGCGGGCGCCCCGGACTCACAGCGGCACTCCGTTGCGCCTACGGGTGAACGACACCCCCCTGGGCTCCACTGCAGCCGCTGTTTATGGCGGCTCCTCGCTCTCCTGCGGAGCTGTGCCAGTCTGCTCGCCCCAGACCAGTGGTCTGGCTACCGCTGTCAGGGAGCGCTGTGACCCGCGCCGGCGTGGCCTGACTGTCCCCCGGCCCGGTGGGGCGTCCCCACCTGGAGGGCCGCGCAGCGGGCGCCCAGCGCGGCGAAGGTGTCCAGCAGCGACCGCGGGCTGAAGATCCGCAGCTCGCAGTCCAGGCCCAGCAGGAAGGCGGCGAAGCTCTGCATATGCTCGCGCCGGGCGCGCAGGCGGGTGCCTCCCTCCTCGGCACTCAGCTCGGTGAACCAGCCGGAGACCTGGCCGCGCAAGTCCTCTGGTGGCCGGCCCAGCCAGACGTCGATCTCGTGCGTCTCCGGGGTGGCCGGCAGGTGCGAGCGCAGGTAGGCCACGGCGTCGAAGTCCGCGGGCGGCGTGAAGGTCTCGTCCAGCACCTCCAGCGCCTGCATCCGGTCGAGCCGGAAGGAGCGCAGGCCCGCGCGCAGCTGGCACCAGCCCACCGCGTACCAGCGGCCCCCCTGGTGCACGACCCGGTAGAGGTTCGCGCGGCGCTTCGCCGGCGGGGTCTGTGGCGAGGCGTAGGAGAAGCTCACGACCTGCGCCCCGCGCACGGCCCGCAGCAGCGCCGAGAGCAGCGCCGCGTCGGTGCGGATCACCCAGGGAGAGGTGTCGAGCTGCACGGCGCCCTCCAGCGCCTGAACTCCTTCGCGCAGGGCGTGGGGCAGGGTTCGCAGCAGCTTGGCACTGGCGCCCTGCGCGGCGGGGGTCAGGGCGTCGAGCCCCAGGTGTCGCAGGGCCTGCAGCCCCAGCGTCAGGGCCAGCGCTTCCTCGCCCGTGAACATCAGCGGCGGCAGCCGGAAGCCCGGTTTCAGGCGGTACGAGCCCCCCACGCCGCGTTTGCCCTCGACCGGGATGCCCAGATCCTGCAGGCGGGTCACGTAGCGCTGCACGGTGCGCGGGCTGACCTCCAGGCGGCGGGCGAGTTCCGCGCCGGTCACGGTCTCGCGCGACTGCAGGAGTTCCAGCACCGTCAGCACGCGCATGGACGGGTCGTACATAGGAACAGTGTAAGTGTAAAAGGCGTCACGTTCTGTCGGGAATCCAGATTATGCTGAGGGCAGATTCAACCCCGGGAGGTTCCGGTATGACCAGTACCCACATGACCACCACGACCAGCTCGTCCGTCCTGTCGCTCGACGCCCTGCGGGCGCACTGGCAGGGGCACCGTGCCCTGACCCGCCGCGTCATCGAGGCTTTCCCCGAAGACCAGCTGTTCAGTTTCAGCGTCGGCGGGATGCGCCCCTTCGGGGAACTGGCCTGGGAGATGTCTGGCGTCAGTGCTTACAACCTGACCGGCCTGACCACCGACGACTGGAGCTGGCATGAACCCGAGACCGCCCCGCCCCAGAGCCGCGCCGCCCTGCTGGCCGCCTGGGACGCCCTGACCCCGGCCCTGGACGCCGCCCTGCCCGCCGCCGACCCGGATTGGTTCACCCGCCCGCAGGACATGGCCTGGGGCACCATGCCGCCGCTGGACAGCGTGTTGTACGCCATCGACAACGAAATCCACCACCGGGGCCAGGGCTATGTGTACCTGCGGGCGCTGGGCATAGAGCCTCCCGCTTTCTTTGAGCGGTGAGCCGTGATCGAGCCTTCTGTATTCGCCGCCCACTGGCTGGGCCACCGCCACCTGACCCGGCGCGTGATCGCGGCCTTCCCCCCGGACGCGCTGTTCACCTTCTCGCCCGCGCCCCCCCTGCGGCCCTTCGGCGAGATGGTCTGGGAACTGCACGGCCAGACGGCCTACACCCTGCGCGGCCTGCTGGACGGCGACTGGGGCGAGCCGACCTGGGACACGCTGCCCGGCACCGACAGAGCCGCGGTGCTGGCCGCCTGGGACGGCCAGACCGCGCGGATTGAGACCGGCCTGCCCGGCGTGCCCGCAGAGCGCTACGGCGAGACGCTGACACTGTCCTGGGGCGAGATGCTGGTGTTCACGGCCGTCATCGGCTCCATCGACAACGAGGTGCATCACCGGGGGCAGGGGATGGTCTATCTGCGCGAACTCGGCACCCAGCCGCCGGACTTCTGGGATCGCTCCTGAGGGCGGGCACCGGGTATGCTCGCCGCAACCGACAACCTCGCGGCCACCCCCTCACCGCCCTTCCCCGCGCCCCAGCCGCCTCCGGAGGCCCACTTGACCCCAGCCCCCCACGGCACCTTCCAGATCACCCTGACGCCCCACGCTCCGGCCCAGGCGCCCAGCCCGGCCATCGGGAGGATGCACTTCGATAAGACCTGGAGCGGTGATCTCAGCGGCCACAGCCGCGGCGAGATGCTCTCGGTGGGCGACCCGGCCAGCGGCACCGCCTCGTATGTCGTGCTGGAGGTCTTTACCGGAACCCTGGCGGGGCGCGGCGGCTCCTTCGCGTTCCGGCAGTCGGGCGACATGCACGCCGGGCAGTCCAGCCTGACCTACGAGGTCGTCCCACACTCCGGCAGCGGCGAGCTGAGCGGCATGTCCGGCGCCCTGACGCTGAACCGGGTGGATGGCGTGCACCACTACACGCTGACCTGGGAACTGCCCGGAGGTTGACCCATGCCGACGCCGCCAGCTCTCCACCCCCTGCACGCCCTGAAGAGGACGCCATGACACGGAAGCGTCGTTCCGACGTGGCCGCCCTGCCAGCACTGGTCGTGAAGCCGCTCGATGCTTCCACCTGGGACGCTTACGCCCGCCTCGCCCTGCGGCACAACGGTGTGTGGGGCGGCTGCTGGTGCACGTGGTTCCACACCACCCAGGCCGAGAAGACCCACACGGCAGAGGGCAACCGCGCCCTGAAAGAGCGCCTGGTCTGCGAGGGCCGGGCACACGCGGCGGTCGTCTTCGACGGAGAGGCCGCCGTGGCCTGGTGCCAGTACGGCCCCCCTGTGGAGCTGCCGAACATCCACCACCGCAAGGAATACGAGGCCACGCAGACCACCCCGCCCGATTACCGGTTGACCTGCATTTTCGTGGACAAGGCGTACCGGCGTCAGGGGGTGGCGGCCGTCGCGCTGCGGGGAGCGCTGCACCTGATCGCGCAGGCGGGCGGCGGCACCGTGGAGGGCTACCCCCACGACACCCAGGGGAAGAAAGTGTCGGCCTCGTTCCTGTACAACGGCACCCGGAGGGTTTACGAACAGGCCGGCTTCACGTACCTGCGGCCCAAGGGCAAGGGCAACTGTGTGATGAGCAGGGTGGTGCCGGCAGGATAGGAACGTCGCCGGTATCCCGTCGCAGCGGCGAGATCCTTCTGGGCACGCCAAAGGAGACATGACATGACCGACCTGACATTGCTGCTCGAATCGTTCCGGCGCAACGCCCGCGTGAACGCCTTTCTGCTGGAGGCCCTGACGCCCGCCGACTATGACCTCTCGGACGGCCGGGGCGGCATGACGGTCGCGCAGACGCTGCGGCACATGGCGAGCTTCCGGGTCGGGTGGCTGTGGAACATCTCGCGCGAGCACGCCGAGCCGCTGCTGGATCACACCCGGAAGGACGCCGACGGCGATCCGCAGTGGCGCTGGCACGAGAAAGCTCCGCATGAACTGGGCGACGCCTTCACCGCCGGCGACGAAGCCGCCGTGACGGCGGTTCAGGCTGCGCTGGAGGAGGGCCGCACCTTCCCCGATCCCTGGAACGAGGGCACCTACCAGACCAGTCCCGCGCACTTCCTGCAGCACACGATCGTCCATGACAGCCACCACCGGGGCCAGATCCTGACCCTGCTGCGGGAGGGCGGGCGCAGCAAGGAAGACATGGACAAGCTCGACGAGCACTGGGCCATCTGGCGCGAGTAGGGGAGGAGACGGAACTTCCGTCCGATCCCGCCGCTCTCCCGCCGTCCACCGGACAGCAGTGCAGGGTGCGGTTGGAGGATCAACAGGCGTGCTCTCCTGAGGCCATGTCGCCCCAGCTCACCCTGTCCGTGCTGCCCGCGAGGTTCGCCGTCGCTCAGCTGCCCCCCGACGCGCCACTGCCCGTGCTGGGGGGCGAATTCTTTTCCCTGACCGGCACCGGGGGCGAACTCTCGCTGGTCTGCGAGGAAGCGTTCGTGCCCACAGGCGCGAAGTGCGAGCGCGGCTGGACGGCCCTGAAACTGCACGGCCCCTTCGAGTTCACCCTGACCGGCATCCTGGCGGCCGTACTGAACCCGTTGCGGGACGCCGGCGTGGGCATCTTCGCGCTGAGCACCTTCGATACGGACTACGTGCTGGTCAAGTCGGAGCGGCTGGACGACGCGCTGAGCGCCCTGCGCGGGGCGGGCCACACGGTGCGGGCATGAAGCTGGTGCTGGTGCGCCACGGCGAGTCGGCCGGCAACACCGAACAGGTGTTCCGGGGGCCGGGCAGCCAGAGCGACGCTCTGACCGAACGGGGGCAGGCGCAGGCCCGCGCGCTGGGCGAGCATCTGCGGACGCTGGGGCTGCTCACGCCCCGCATCTACGCCAGCACCTACCGCCGCGCCCAGGACACCGCGCAGGCGATCGCCGGGGCGCTGCGCGGCGAGGTCGCGGTGCTGGACGGGCTGCAGGAGGTGGACTGCGGCACCTGGGTGGGCCGCTCGTACCGCGACCTGCACGACCACCGCGCCGAGGTGCTGGACAGAACCGGCGCCCCGGCCTTTCCCGGAGGCGAGACGGCCGCCGGGGTCGGGCGGCGCATGTGGCAGGCCATCGAACCCGTGTTGAGCCCACATGAGACGGCGGTCGTCGTCTCGCACGGCTTCGCCCTGCAGGCCCTGCTCATCGTGCTGCTGGGCGCCGACCCCGCCGCCGCCTGGGCCGATGGCCGCTTCACGCACGAGAACGCGGCGTATTCGGTGCTCCGCCAGGTCGACGGCGAATGGACGGTGGCGGAACTGGCTCAGGTCGCGCCACCGATCTGAAACAGTCGGGATCAGGGCAGGTCAGACCGCCCCGGCGCCCTTACCCCGGAAACAGCAGCCTGACCGCCGCCACGCCGGCCAGCACGAGCAGCAGCGTGGTGAACGTGTCCTCGCGCAGCCGGGGCAGGAAGGCGCGGCCCAGCAGGGCGCCCAGGCCCACCAGCGGTGCCAGAATCAGGTTCGCCCAGAGGGTGTCCGGGGTGAACAGCGGCGGGGCCGATGTGTCCAGGCTCAGCAGGAGCAGCAGCGCCCCCTTGCCGAGGTTGATGAGCAGATAGAGCCACGCGCTGGTGCCCACCAGTGTCCGGGCCGACTGGCCCAGCGCACTCAGGTACAGGCCCGTGACCGGCCCGGCGGCGTTGGCGACCATGGTGGTCAGGCCGGTCAGGAGGCCGACCGAGGCCACGCTGGCGGCCGACTGGGGCCGCCACGTCAGCCAGCCGCGCCGCTGCGCCAGGGTCAGGCCCAGCAGCGCCAGAATCACCGCCCCGATGAGCGGCCCCAGCCACGCGCCGCCCGCCGGCGCCCGCCCCAGCCCCCACAGCACGCCCGCCCCCAGCCCCAGCCCGCCCGCCACCCAGGGGGCCAGACGGCGCAGGGTGGGCACGTCGGCGTGCGCGCGGTAGATCAGCACGCCCAGCAGGTCGCCCAGCAGCAGCAGGGGCAGGGTCGCGCCCACCGACAGCCGCGCCCCGAACACCGAGACCATCAGCGGCACGAACAGAATCCCGGCGCCGGGCACGCCGGACTTGGCGAAGCCGATCAGCAGGGCGGCCAGTCCGGCGAGCAGCCAGCGCCAGGGCTCCAGGTCAGGCAGCGGGCCGGTCATCCGGAGTTCACGCTAGCGCGCCCCGGGCCCTATCATCGCGGCTATGAGCAGCGCGGCGCCCATCGGGGTCATGGACAGTGGTGTGGGTGGCCTGAGCGTGCTGGCCGAGTTGCGGCGTTCACTGCCGGCCGAAGACTGGCTCTATCTGGGCGATACCGCCCACATGCCCTACGGCGCGCGCCCCGACGACGAGATCCGCGAGCTGACGAACCGGGCGGTCTCGGCGCTGCACGCACGCGGCGTCAAGGCGGTGGTGGTGGCCTGCAACACGGCCTCGGCCTTCAGTCTGGATCACCTGCGCGCCCGCTTCGAGCTGCCGATCATCGGGCTGGTGCCGGCGGTCAAGCCGGCGGTGGAGGCCACGCGCTCCGGGGTGGTGGGCGTACTGGCCACGCCCGGCACCCTGCGCGGCACGCTGCTGCGCGACGTGATCGAGCGCTTCGCCGTGCCCGCCGGGGTGCGGGTGCTGCAGGCGGTCAGCACCGAGCTGGTGCCGCTGGTCGAGGCGGGGCAGGCGCAGGGCGCGCGGGCGCGGGAGGTGCTGCGGGAGGTGCTGACCCCGCTGGCCCGGGCCGGGGCCGATCAGCTCGTGCTGGGCTGCACGCACTACCCCTTCCTGGCCGGGAGCATCCGGGCCGAGTTCGGCGAGACCCTCACGCTGGTCGACAGCGGCGCGGCGGTCGCCCGGCACACCCGGCGCGTGCTGGAGGGCGCGGGACTGCTCAATGACCGGGACGACGCGGGCCAGGTCACCTACCTCGTGACCGGGAGCGCCGAGGCGCTGCGGCCCGTGATCGCCACCCTGAGCACCGAAAACGGGCACAATGGAGGGCACATCCCGTCGGCGCCCCCAGAGGCGCCGAGAATCGAGTCCATCCAGACATGAGCGCTCCCCACAAGTCCGCCCCCAAACTGCCTCCCCGCGACGACCGCGATCTGCTGACCCCCCGCCCGCTGATCGTCAAGCGCGGCGTGAATCCTCACGCCCCCGGCAGCGCCCACCTGAAGCTCGGGCGCACCGAGATCCTGGCGACCGTCACGCTGGAGGACAAGCCCGCTCCGCACATGCGCGGCTCCAAGGAGGGCTGGCTGACCGCCGAGTACGCCATGCTGCCGCGCGCCACCGAGGATCGCCAGGCCAGAGAGCGCAACCTGCAGAACGGCCGGCGCCACGAGATCCAGCGCCTGCTGGGGCGCGCCCTGAGGAGTTCGCTCGACCTGCGCCACTTCCGCAACCAGACCCTCTACGTGGACTGCGACGTGCTGGTGGCCGACGGCGGCACCCGCGTGGCGAGCATCCTGGCCGGGCACGCGGCGCTGCACGATTTCTGCGACCACCTCATCAACTCCGGCAGGCTCAGCGAGTGGCCGGTCGTCCACAATGTCGGGGCCATCAGCGTGGGCCTGGTCGGCGACCAGCTGCGGGTCGATCTGGACTACGTGGAAGACAAGGTGGCGCGGGCCGACCTGAACGTGGTCGCCACCGACACCGGCATGATCATCGAGGTGCAGGGCGGGGCCGAGGAAGGCCCGCTCACGCAGACCGAGTACGTGCAGTTGCTGGAAGCCGGCACGCGGGCCGTGCAGGACATCATGGTCGATCTGGGCCGGCAGCTCTCGGCCATCCAGGGGCTCTGAGGCCCTCCCCCGGCCCAGGGAAGCTCAAGGTCTCTGAAGCCGGAGTCACCCAGGGCGGCCGGGGGGCTGCGCTACACTCCGGAACATTCCACGGAGGTCTGCATGAGCGTGACAGGATTTATCGGCCGGGCCCTACTTTCGAGCGTCTTTATCCGCAACGGGCTGGATCACCTGCAGAACCCTGAACCGATCGTGCGCGCGGCGCGCGGCGCCGAGGTGCCCGAGCCCGAACTGGCGGTCAAGATCAATTCCGGTGTCATGGTGGGTGCCGGCGCCCTGCTGGCCCTGGGCGTGGCCCCCCGCCTGATGAGCACCGCCCTGGCCGCCAGTCTGGTGCCCACCACCGTGATCGGCCACCCCTTCTGGGACAAGCAGGGCAAGGAGCGCTCGCAGCAGCAGGTGCAGTTCCTGAAGAACCTCGCGCTGTTCGGCGCGCTGCTGTACATCACCGGGCAGGACTGAAGGGTCTAAAGGTCTAAGGGTCGAACGGTCGAACAGAAGAGAGGTAGTTCGACCTTTAGACGGTTTGCCTGTTCGACGGTTTGCCTGCTCGACGGGCCAGGGCGCCGCCCGCCGGCCCTCACAGCACGCGCAGCCGGTAGAAGGTCAGGGCCAGCGTGCCCGCCAGCGCCACGGCGATCGCCAGCACGATCCAGATGCCGTTGGGATCGTCGTGGAAGGGCACCGGCACGTTCATGCCGAAGATGCTGGTGACCAGCGTGGGAATCGCCACCAGGATGGTCGTGACCGTCAGCACCTTGACGACCTGATTGACGTTGTTGCTGATGACGCTGGCGAACGCCCCGGCCATGGAGGTCAGGATGTTGCTGGCGATGCTCGCCATCTCGATGGCCTGCAGGTTTTCGATCAGCACGTCATCGAGCAGGTCGCTGTCTTCCTCGTACATCTCGAAGATGCGGTCGCGCTTGACCCGCTCCATCATGGCCTCGTTGGCCTTCAGGCCGGTCATGAAGTACACCAGGCTCTTTTCCAGCTTCAGCAGGTTCAGCAGCTCGCGGTTCTGCTGCGAGTTCTCCAGCTTGTCCTCGATCGCGTCCACGCGCTTGTTGATCTGCCGCACATCGATCAGGAAGCGCTGGGCGTTGCGCAGAAAGAGCTGCAGCGTCAGGCGGTTCTTCTTGACCGTGCTGACCCGCCGCACCAGCCCGCTCAGCACGTCCTTGACGACCGGATTCTCGGGCAGCGCGCATACCGTCACGATGCAGTGATCGGTGTGCAGGATGCCCAGCGGCACCGTGTCGTAGGGGATGTCGCTCTCCTCGGGGAGGCGGTAGCTGGTCTGCATGATCATCAGCAGCTGCCCGTCCTCGCGCTCGAAGCGCGATCTCTCGTCCGGGTCGAGGGGATAGGACAGGTAATCGAGTTCCAGGCCGGTCTCGCGGCTCACGCGGGCCAGTTCCTCGGGGGTGGGGTCGGCGGCGTTGATCCAGCAGCCGTCGGTGTAGCCGTCCAGGGTGGTCAGCTTCCCGCCGATGGAGCGGTAGTAGGTCAGCACGTGGGCCGCCTGGGCAGTCTCTCAGTGTGGTGCATGGCGCGTCCTCCGGTGGTGGGATGGCGTGGGCTGAGGGCGTCCGGGCGGCCAACTGGGGGGTTCCGCTTCAACCTGTTCGTACTGCACGTCATCACCTCCCTTCCGTGGACACGGGGTGCCCGCAGGAGTCGGCCCGCCCCGCCCTAGGAGACAGGGGCCACCGACACGGGCGGAATCATCCTAGCCCCCGGCGAAAGCCGCAGGCAAGCGAGCACCCCCCGCCACATGAAAAGCGGAGCACCCGGACGCGCGATGTCCGGAGTGCTCCGCCCTGGAGACGGCCTGGGGCTGGCTTTAGAGGCCGAAGTGCACGCGGTTGCGCTCGATGAAGCTCTCCTCGCCGGCCGGCACGTCCTCCTCGGGGAAGATGGCGCTGACCGGGCAGGCGGGCACGCAGGCGCCGCAGTCGATGCATTCGTCGGGGTGGATCAGGAACATGTCCCCGGCGTCGTAGATGCACTCCACGGGGCAGACTTCGGTGCAGGCCTGATCCTTGGTGCCAATGCAGGGGCTGGTGATGATGTGCGGCATGGGGGACAGTATGCACACCCTGTTCAGGGGGCGCAAGGGCGAACGTAGACAGTTTTTTCACGCTCTGCGCGGCCCGGATCAGGCGGTCTGGGTGCTCAGCTGGGCCTCCGCGAGCGTCAGGTCCGCGTCCTTGTCGACGTCTGTCCCGACCGAGGCGTGGGGGGTGATCAGCGCCCGCGCCCTGACCCCCAGGATGGCCGAGACCCGGGCCTCGAGCGCCTCCACGGTCAGGCGGCCGGTGAGCAGCTGCGCCAGGATGCCCGGCCCGATCAGCGCGGCCAGCCGCAGCGGAGCCTTGCGGGCCGCCAGCACCTCGCGCAGCCGGGGCAGGAAGCGGCCGATGAGCGCCGGGTCGAGGATGAACAGGTTGCCGCCCGTGAACGTCCCGTCGCGCACCCGCGCGTAGGTGCGTTTCACGCCGGGATACGCGGCCTCGACCACCTCGCGGCGCACCACCGGGTAGACCAGTCCGGCGTCCAGGGGCGCGCTGTCCAGCACGTCCTGCACCTGCTGGGCGGTGATCATGGGCACGTCGGCGGTCACCACCAGCACGCGCTCGCCGGGGCGCACGCCCGCACTGAGCGCCTCGACCCCGGCCTCCAGATTGCTCAGCAGGGTGCCGTGGTCGGTCACGCGCACGTCGATCAGCTCGTGCAGCGCGGGGGTGGTCGGCCCCACGTAGGCGACGCGCCCGATCCGCCCGCTGCCGCGCAGGGCACGGAGCACATGCAGCGCCATCGGTTCACCGCAGATGGGAATGAGGGGTTTGACCTTGACTCCGTGGGCCGCCGCGAAGGCGTCGCCAGGATCGCCACCGCCCAGCACCACGGCGCTCCAGCGCACTTCGCCTTGATTCATTGGGCTCAGGGTAACAGAGGGGCCCCGCGCGTGGGGCGGCGCTGTCGGCGCCGGACGGGCAGGGCCGGCGCCAGGACACTGCCTTGCCCTCCACTCCGGGGTCGGAGCAGAACCTGTCTATACGCTCGCGGATCGCCCGGTCATTTTTTTCCCCAGGCCATCTTCATATTTTTTATAGTCGACTCATCGAAAACTCAGAGCACGCAGGAGTGGGAAGAAGAGGGGTCTGTCGGCGCGTGTGCCGGAGGGGGGCCACCCCTGAACCCCGTCCGGAGTGCCCGCGTCGCCCGCCCGTCCGTTGCCGCCTTCCCCGTCCGCCCTCACCCGAGACCGAGGCCACCCTATGACTGACACCGCCGTGCCCCTCACCGCTGCGCCCCTGAGTGCCAGGGAACTCCTGAAGCTGGCGAACTTCCAGCGTCTGTGGCTGGCCCACCTGGTCTCCCAGTTCGGCAGCACCCTGACCTCGCTGGCCCTGATCATCGTGGTGAACGCCCTGACGCACTCCACAGCCGCCGTCGCGGGCATGGCGCTGGCGGTCACGGTGCCTCAGGTCGTGTTCGGGCTGGTGGCGGGCGTGTTCGTGGACCGCCTCGACCGCCAGCGCATCATGGTCGTCAGTGATCTGCTGCGCGGACTGCTGGTGCTGGGGTTCATCCCGGCGGCGCTCGGTGGGCACCTGTGGGCGCTGTACGCCCTGGGCTTCGTGCAGGCGGCGCTGGGCACGCTGTTCATGCCGGCCCGCAGCGCCCTGATGCCCACCCTTATCCCGGAGGGTGGGCTGCTGGCTGCGAACGCCCTGATGCACTCCGGCCGGATCGCGGCGGCCGCCCTGGGCGCCGCCGTGGTGGGCCTCGTGGTCGGGTTCCTGCACACCACCTGGCCGGTGTTCCTGGTCGACGGCCTGACCTTCCTGGCCGCCGCCGCCCTGGTCGCGGGCATCCGGCAGAGCACCCCGGACGGTGCGGCCCAGCGCGGCGCCGGCCCCGGCTTCCTGGCCGAGCTGCGCGAGGGGCTGCGCGTGATCGGGCGTTCCCGCGCCCTGACGGGCATCCTGATCGCCGTCGGGGTGGGGGAGCTGGGCCTGGGGGCCACGCAGGTGCTCTACGCGCCGTTTCTCGACCGCGAACTGAGGGTCTCGGTGGGCTGGCTGGGCGGCGTGGAACTGGCGATGACGCTGGCGATGGTGCTCTCCAGCGCTCTGGTCACGGTGCTGGCCGCCCGCCTCAGCGCCCGGCTGCTGGGGCCGGCGGCCATGGTCGTCGCGGGCCTGTCGCTGGCGCTGGTCTCGCGCCTGACCGGCATCTGGCAGGTGCTGCCCAACGAGGTGCTGCTGGGACTGGCCGCCGCGCCCATGCAGACCGCCATGTCGACCATCTTCCAGACCTCCACGGCGCCGCAGGTGCGCGGCCGGGTCGGATCCGTGCTGGGCACGGTGTCCGGCACGGCCAGCGCCCTGTCGATCGCGGCGGCCGGCGTGCTGGGCGACCGGGTGGGGCTGCGCGGGTCGTTCCTGCTGATGGGCGGCGTGACGGTGGGGGCCGGCCTGCTGTCGGCCTGGCTGTTCCGGGAGCGGGAGGCGGCGCCGGGGGTGGTCACACCCGGGCCGCTGACCTGAGCTGCGGCGCGGCAGGCCCAATGTTCCCCAGCTACCGGAGTCGGCCACCGGAGACGGAGATCCACCACAGCGCTCACATCTCCGAGACAGCCCTCCGCTCCACCGGCACCTCCAGGGTGGCCGTGAAGCCCTGCCCCTCCGCACTCTCCAGCCGGAGCGTCCCCCCGTGCAGTTCGGCGGCCCGGCGGGCCAGCGCCAGCCCCAGGCCGTGACCCTCGCCGGAGCGGCTCTCCTCCGGGCGGTAGAAGGCCTCGCCCAGCCGGGCCAGTACCCCGGCCGGCACGCCGGGGCCGTCGTCGTGGACGGTCACGCGGGCCAGGCCGCCGTCTGTGTCCACCCGGACGCTCACGGTCGCCCCCGGCGCGTGCCGCACGGCGTTGGTGGTCAGGTTCCAGATGGCCTGCCCCAGCAGGATGCGGTCGCCAGACACCGTGACCTCCTGCGGGGCGTGCAGATCCACGTCAGCGTCGGGAGCGAGTTCGCGGGCCCGGTCAACCGCGTCGGCGGCCAGGTCGCGCAGGGGCACGGGGGCGCGGCCCAGCGCGGCGGGGTCGCGGGCCAGCAGCAGCAGGTGGTTGGCCAGCGTGGACAGCCGGGTGATGTCGGTGCCGATCTCACGCAGGTCGGCCCGGTAGCGCTCGGCGTCGCGGTCATAGGCCAGGGTGCCCTCCACGCGGGCGGTCAGGGCAGTCAGCGGTGAACGCAGGTCGTGCGCGGCGGCCCGCAGGAAGGCCTGTTCGCGGTCGCGGGCGTCGGCCAGGCGCGTGAAACTGCCCTGCAGGGTCAGGGCCAGGCGGGAGAGTTCGTCGCCCTGTCCCGCGCCGGGCAGGGGGCGGCGCAGGTCGCCGCTGTCGCCCACCGTGCGCGCGGCGTTCTCCAGCGTCCGTACCGGGCGCAGCAGCCGGCCCGCCACCGTCCAGCCCACCGCCAGCGAGATCAGGAGCGCCAGCGGCAGCAGCCAGGTCAGGGCGCGCGTGAAGGCCCGCTGTGCGTCGCCCAGCACGCGGGCATCGGTCACGACCGTCAGGATGGCGTTGCCGCCGCGCAGCACCCGGTCGGCGATCAGGATGGTGCCGGACTGGTACAGCTGCACGCGCAGGTTCACGGGCACGTTCGGCGGAAATCTGGGTGTGCCCGTCACGGTGACGATCTGCCCCCGTGGGCCGACCCTCACGAGGCGCAGTTCCATGTTGCGGGTCTGCGGATCGGCGTCCGAGATGCGCTCCAGCTCCTGCTGCGAGAGCGTTCCGGAGAGCAGTTCGTCGAGGCCCAGCTCGTCGGGGGGGCGGTTCAGGGCGTTTTCTACCCGGTCTTGCACGGCGCTGGTGGCGCTCAGCAGGCGCTCGACCTGGGCCTGGCGCAAGAAGGTATTCACCGCGATGAACAGCCCCGCCGCCACCAGCACCACCGCCACGCCGGTCGCCAGCGCGGCCCACAGCGCCAGCCGGGCGCGCAGGGTCAGGCGCATGGGGTGGAAAGCAGATGGCAGAGAGCAGATGGCAACAGGCGGAGGGGACTCATTTCTCGACCCGGTAGCCCCGGCCGCGCTCGCTGGCAATGGCCTCGGGGGCCAGTTTGCGGCGCAGGTAGCGGATATAGACGTCCACGATGCGCGGTTCGCCGCCGAATTCCGGCCCCCACACGCGGTCGAGCAGTTCCTCGCGGGTAAACCAGCGTTCCGGGGATTGCGAGAGCACGTCCAGCAGCGCGTACTCGCGGCCGGTCACGGCGACCTCCTGGCCGTCCCAGCTGACCGTGCGGGCCACCGTGTCGAGCCGCCCCCGGCCGCCACCGAAGGCCAGGACGGGCGCCCCCTGTCCGCGTTCGCGCCGCGAGAGGGCGCGCAGTGTGGCCAGCAGCTCGGGCATGGCGAACGGCTTGACGAGGTAGGCGTCGCCGCCCAGATCGAGGCCCTGCACGCGGTCGCCCAGTTCGCCGCGCGCGGTCAGGAACAGCACGGCGGACTCCACGCCCCCGGCGCGCAGCTGGCGGGCGATCTCGAAGCCGCCCAAGCCCGGCAGCATCACGTCCAGCACCACCAGCGGGTAGTCGCCCAGCATGGCCGCCTCCAGGCCGGCGTCTCCGGTGCGCTCCCAGGTCACGCCGTAGCCGGCCTCGCGCAGCGCCGCCACGGTCGGTTCGGCGATCCGGGGGTCGTCCTCGACGAACAGCAGTCTCATGGGGTGGATCTCACAGGGCCCAGTGTACGGGCGGGGGTTAAGCCAGCGTGAACCGCGGGCGGCCGGGCCAGGTTGCCGAACGCTCAAGCGCAGGTGTGGGAGGGGACAGTTGGCTTACCTTGAGTCTGGTACACTCAACTTCGCGGGGCGGGATGCGCCCCAACGACACCTTTTCCTTTCTGGAGGACTGTTCTTGAGGCGGCTTAATCCCTGGCTGATCGTGCTGTTCGTGCTGGCACTGTTCCTGATGTTCTCGCAGTCGTCGAACATGACGCGCGTGAGCGTGAATTATAACGAGTTCAAATCCCTCCTCGAGCGGGGACAGGTGGAGCGCGTCATTATCCGGGAGAACAACGCGGAAGTGACCCTCAAGGCACCGACCAAGGTCGCGGTGAACGGCCCACGCGGGGCGTCCCAGATCGAGCGCGAGAACTTCTCGGTGCGGCTGCCCGGTTCGGCGGCCACGCCCGACTCCACGCTGATCAACCAGCTGGAGGCGCGCAACGTCAACTACCGCTTCGAGGCGCCCAGCCAGTGGCTCGGCATCCTGCTGAACTTCCTGCCCATCATCCTGCTGTTCGGCATGATGTACTTCTTCTTCATGCGCGCCCAGGGCGGCCAGAACGGCGTCATGCAGTTCGGGCAGAGCAAGGCCAAGAAGTACGGCAAGGAAAACCGCGTGCAGACCAAGTTCACCGACGTGGCCGGTCACGAGGAAGCCAAGAAGGAACTGATCGAGGTCGTGGACTTCCTGAAGAACCCCGGCAAGTACCACCAGATCGGCGCCGAGATTCCTAAGGGCGTGCTGCTGGTCGGCCCTCCCGGCACCGGCAAGACGCTGCTGGCCCGCGCCATTGCCGGCGAGGCCGACGTGCCCTTCTTCTCGGTCAGCGCCTCCGAGTTCATGGAGATGTTCGTGGGCGTCGGCGCCAGCCGCGTGCGGACGCTGTTCGAGGACGCCCGCAAGAGCGCCCCGGCCATCATGTTCATCGACGAGATCGACTCCATCGGGCGCAAGCGCGGTGCGGGCATCGGCGGCGGCCACGACGAGCGCGAGCAGACCCTGAACCAGATCCTGTCCGAGATGGACGGCTTCGACAAGGCCAGCAACGTGATCGTGCTGGGCGCCACCAACCGCCCCGACGTGCTCGACCCCGCCCTGCTGCGCCCCGGCCGTTTCGACCGCCAGGTGACCATCGACCTGCCGAACCTCAAGGAGCGCGAGGCGATCCTCAAGGTGCACCTGCGCAACAAGCCCATGGCCGACGGCGTGGACGTGAACGAGGTCGCCAAGAGCACGCCCTACTTCTCGGGCGCCGACCTCAAGAACGTGACCAACGAGGCTGCGCTGGAAGCCGCCCGCCTGAGCAAGACCCAGATCGACATGAGCGACTTCTACCGCGCTCTGGACAAGATCACGCTGGGCCTGGAGAACAGCTCGCTGACCATCAGCGACGCCGAGAAGAAGGCCATCGCCTACCACGAGGCCGGACATGCCGTCACGGCGGCCGTGATCCCCGGCTCCGACAAGCTCCAGAAGGTCTCCATCATCCCGCGTGGCCGGGCGCTGGGCGCCGCCTTCTACCTGCCCGAAGAACAGGTGCTGATGAGCAAGGAGAGATTGGAGAACCAGCTCGTGGTGGCCCTGGGTGGCCGCGCGGCCGAGGAGGTCTTCATGGGCAACGTGACCTCGGGCGCCGCCGACGACTTCCGCAAGGCGACCAACATCGCCCGCAAGATGGTGCTGGAGTGGGGCATGGGCGACAACTTCAAGAACATGGCGCTGGTCACCGATTCCGGCCCCGTGTTCCTGGGCGAGGACATGACCAAGCCCAAGGCCTTCTCCGAGCACACCTCGCAGCTCGTGGACGAGGACATCAAGCGCATCCTGAACCGCGCCTTCGAGCGGGCCCGCGAGATCGTCTCCGAGTACCGCGTGGCCATGAACGAGGTCGCCGAGGCCCTGCTGAGCCAGGAACTGATCACCGGCGACGTGGTGCGCGACGCGGTGGCGCGGGTCGGCGGCGCGGCCCAGCCGATGCCCCAGACGACCGCCTGAATCCGGATCCTCTCTGGAAACCCCCCGCCCGGTGCGGGGGGTTTTTCTGGCCTGCAGTTCCCCTTTGAACCCCCCGCTCCGCCCTGTCCGTACTATGGGTGTGACATGGGCGCTCATGACTGACCCCCGTCCGCTGACCCTGGCCGCCCCACCGGCCCGGTCGGTGGACGACGTGACGCTGGTCGCGCGCCTGCGCCGCCGCGACGAGGCGGCGCTGGGTGAGGTCTACGACGGGCACGCGGGCGCCGTGTACGGGGTGCTGATGCGCCTGCTGGATCACGCCAGCGCCCAGGAGGTCACCCAGGACGTGTTCCTGCGCCTGTGGGAGCGCCCCGACGCCTTCGATCCGGCCCGCGCCAGCCTGCGTGCCTACCTGCTGGTCATGGCGCGCTCGCGGGGCCTGGATCGCCTGCGCGCCCAGCGGGCCACCCTGCCGCTCTACACCGACGAGGGCGCCGAGCTGCCCCTGCCCGACGCCCGCCCCGGCCCGGTGCACGGCTCCGAGACGGCCCAGCGCCGGGAGCGTATCCAGGCGGCCCTGAACGAGCTGTCGCCCACGCACCGCGAGTCGGTGGAGCGCGCCTTCCTGCGCGGGCAGACGCGCGAGGAGATCGCCCACGCCATGGACGTGCCGGTGGGGACGGTCAAAAGCCGCCTGAGCTATGCCCTGAAGCACCTGAAACGCGTGCTGGGAGAGGAGGTGAGCGTATGGCTGGACTAGACGTGCATGGGCAGGTGCAGGACGAGCTGGAACTCCATGTCGAGACCGGAACAGTGCTCTCCGAGTCCGCCCAGACGCATCTGGCCGGGTGTGCGGAGTGCCGTGCCCACCTCGCCCTGCTGCGCGACCTTGAATCCGTTCTGCTGCAAGGCGTTCCGGAGGTCGCCCCACCCCACGCCCTGAAGGCGAACGTGCTGGAGGCGGCGCGGAAAACACCCCGTCCGGCCCGACGCTGGTGGCCGGCGGCGCTGGGTGTGGCGGCGGCGATGGGCGGTCTGCTGGTTCTGGGCAGCCTGCTCACGCCCCGTGGCGCGGTGGCCTCCACGCTGCCCGACCCGGCGGTGGTCGTCAGCACGGGCGGGTCGCTGTTGATCGCGTCGAACGACCGCGCGGGCACCCTCAGCGTGGTGGAGGGCGGACGGGTCACCGCCAGCCTGGGGTCGGGCGGCCGCGAGGCCTCCTGGTTCACCGAGGGCGTGCGTCTGGGCGAGCGGGTCTTTCTGGCCGACGCCGCGAACGACCGCGTGCTGGAGGTGCAGCCAAGCCCCCTCAAAATCCTGAAGACCTATCCCGTGCCCGACGGCGTGGCCGGTCTGACTGCCAGCACGGGCGAAGACGGGGGACGCGTGTACTTCAAGAGCGTGCGCGGCGAGGTCGGGACGCTCGATCAGGGTGTCCGGATCACCGTGGCGCAGGAAGCCGGGATGCCCCTGGCCGACGTGATGGACGGCGTGCTGCTGGCGGGTGGACACCTGTTCGTGACCCACCACCTGAGCGGCGAGGTCTGCCTGCTCGACCCCCGGACGCTGGCAGTGCGGAAACGTGTGAAGGTCGGCGGGATGCCGGTCGCGCTGGAGCAGGTACGGGGCGGCGTGCTGGCGCTGGACGTGACCGGCCGGTTGCTGAGACTGTCTCTGGACGGCGAGGTCGAGAAGGTCTGGACGGTGGGCGGCCACCCGGACAAGCTGGGCGTGAATGGCGACGTGGCGCTGCTGACGGATCGGGGCGGCACCGTCACCCGCGTCAGCCTGTCCAGTGGTCAGGTCGAGCGGGTCAGTGTCACCCACCCCATGGACGTGGTCAGCCTGCCCGGCGGAGGCTTCGCGGTGGCCGAGGGCGGCCGGGGCCTGCGCGTGCTGGACGGCGACCTGAAGACCACCTCCAGCGTCGAAGGGCAGCGTTGAACCTTTGGTGGTCTGCGCCCCGTATCACCACCAGAGGACAGAGCACCCCGCCTGCGCCCGAGTTCCCGACCCCCGGAGGTTCCCCATGAACAAGTTTCTTCTGCCCGCCCTGACCGCCGCCCTGATCGCCGCCACCGCCGCCGCCAGCATGACCAAGCCGGCCACCGACACGATGGTCAAGCCTGCCGACACCATGACGAAACCTGCCGATATGGCCGGGCACGACACGAGCAGCATGGACAAGATGACGAAGGGCTATCAGGTCTACTCGAAGGCCGCTTTCGACGCCGCGAAGGGCAGCGTGCGCGTGCTGTTCTTCCACGCCACCTGGTGCCCCAACTGCAAGGGCGCCGACGCCGATATCACCAAGAATCTGGCGAAGCTGCCGGCCGGCGTGGTCATCTTCAAGACCGACTACGACAAGGAAACGGCGCTGAAGAAGCAGTACGCCGTGACCTACCAGCACACCTTCGTGCTGGTCGACGCGCAGGGCAAGGCCCTGAAGAAGTGGGCGGGCGGCGGCCTGAAGGAAATCATGGCCAACGCCGCCGCTGCGAAGAAGATGTGAATTCCGGCGCCGCAGGTGCCCGACCGAAGGGACTCGCAGAGCTGCGAAGCAGAGAAGGAAAAGTGATCACGGAGCGGAGTGGAATTACCGGAGCGCAGCGCAGGGGATGGAGCGGAGTCTCCGGCCGGTCGTTATGCTCCTGATTCTCGTGGCGTTCCTGGGCGGCGTGCTCACCGTGCTCTCGCCCTGCGTGCTGCCGGTGCTCCCGGTCTTGCTGTCCGGCACCGTCGGGGGGCGGGGCCGGCCGCCGGGCATCATCGTGGGCTTTATCGGCAGCTTCGTGCTGCTCACGCTGTTCCTGGCGAGCATCGTGGGGGCGCTCAACCTCAGTCCGGACGTGATCCGCTGGGTGGCCGTGGCGCTGCTCCTGGGTTTCGGCCTGACCCTGGCTCTGCCCGCGCTGCACACGCGCTTCGAGCTGGTGATGGCCCGCGCCGTGCCCCAGCGCCGGGGCAGGGACGGTGACGGTTTCCTGGGCGGCATGCTGGTAGGCGCCACCCTGGGCGTGGTCTGGACACCCTGCGTCGGGCCGATCCTGGCATCGGTGACCACCCTGGCCCTGAGCGGTCAGGTCACAGGCTTCGCCTTCGCCGCCACGCTGGCCTACGCCCTGGGCGTGGCCGTGCCCATGCTGGGCGTGATGTGGGGCGGCCGGAAGCTGCTGCATCGGCCCGCGCTGCTGGGTCGTCTGGCGGGCATCCAGCAGGCCTTCGGGGTCGTGCTGGTACTGTTTGCTGTGGGCATGGTCTTCGGGCTGGATCGCCAGGCCCAGACCGTGCTGGTGAACTCCATCCCGGCCCTCCAGAAGCTGACCTTTCTGGAAGAGACGGCAGTAGTGCAGCAGGAGCTGGAACGACAGACGCGGTAGGAGTCGTACGCACGGGGCAATCGCAGAGTTGAACGCTTGCCCTGTGCGTGTGGCTCGCGGGCGACCCCTCAGTCTGCTTCGCAGCCAGCTCCCCTAAAAAGGGAGCCACGAAAGGCGTGCCACTGGGTCTTTTCCTTGCCTCCCTTTTAAGGGGAGGTGCCCCGGAGGGGCGGAGGGGTCGTCCGCAGCGCCATCAAATCCACCACCCCCGGAAACGCTGGACTTCCCCCGCTCAGGCACATCTTCAACCGGTGTGCCTGACGGTCGTTCTGCTGCTTCGTCAAGTGGCTTTCAGTTCGGCATTCGTCCCAGGCACTCCTCCCGACCCGTCGCCCACCGAGCCCAGTCCGACAGTCCCGGCACGGACTGGGAAGTAGACTCCCCTTCTGACCCCCAGGAGGTTCCCGTGACGACGCCCACCACCTATCTCGGCAAACGCCGCAGGATCATCGACGGCCTGGAAAAAGTCCGGGGCCGCGCTCGCTACGCCGCCGATGTCGGGCTGCCCGGTCTGCTGTGCGCCCGCCCCGTGCTCTCGCCCTACCCGCACGCCCGCATCGTGGGCATTGACGCCTCCGCTGCGCTGACCGTACCCGGCGTCGTCGCGGTGCTCACGGCCGACGACCTGAACGGGGGCCGTGTGGCCCATTCGCGGCCCAGCATGATCCTGGCCGCGGGCGAGGTGGTCTTCGCGGGGCAGGCGGTCGCGGTGGTCGTGGCGCACACAGGCGCCCAGGCGGCCGACGGCGCCGCGCTGCTGGACATCGACTACGAGGTGCTGCCCAGCGTGGACGACGCCGCGCAGGCCCTCACCAACGAGGTGCTGGTGTGGCCCCAGGGCGTCCCGAAGTCGGAGGCCAGTCTGGCGAGCCTGCACGGCGGGGAGGCCGGCGCCCAGGGCGCGGCCGCGCCCTCGAACATCGACGAGCAGCGCGTCTTCGAGCGCGGAGACGCGGCCGCGGCCCTGGCGGGTGCCCACAGGGTCGTCGAGGGTACGTATACCAACGCCGCCGTGCATCAGGCGTACCTGGAACCGCACGCCGTGGTCGCGGAACCCGGCCGCCGGCCCGGTCAGGTCACGGTCTACACCAGCACCCAGGGCCAGTACACGGTACGGAGCGAGGTCGCGGGCGCCCTGGGCCTGCGCGTGGGCGACGTGCGCGTGGAACCCATGACGGTCGGCGGGGGCTTCGGCGCCAAGTACGGCATCATCGACGCGCTGGTGGCGGCCACCGCCCTGCGCGTGGAACGCCCGGTGCGGATGGTGCTCTCGCGCACCGAGGACATGCTGACCACCATGCCCGCCCCTCGCACCACCATCCGCGTGCGCCTGGGAGCCGACCAGAGCGGGAAGATCGTGGGTCTGGACGTGCGGGCCGTGATCGAGAACGGGGCCTTCCGCTTCGGGCACGCCGGCATCATCGCCACCGTCATCGGCGGCATGTATCGCTGCGAGCACGTGCGGATCGAGACCCAGGAACTGTTGCTGCACCGCGCCCCCACCGGGGCCTACCGCGCGCCCGGCATGCCGCAGGCCCTGTTCGCCCTGGAATCCGCCGTGGACGAACTGGCCCGCGCCCTCGGCCACGATCCGCTGGAGCTGCGCCTGTTGAACGCGGTGGGCGCAGGCGACTCCACCGGCACCGGCCGCCCCTGGCCCGACATCGGCCTGAAAGACTGTCTGGAGCGCGTGCGCGAGCATGGGCTGTGGCAGTCGCGGGGCACCGCTGCGAACGAGGGCGTGGGCCTCGCCATCGGCGGCTGGCCCGGCGCCTTCTCGCCCGCCGGCGCGGTGTGCCGCGTGGACACCGACGGCACCGTGCGCCTGCATGTGGGCAGCGTGGATATCAGCGGCGTGCATTCCAGCATGGTGCTCATCGCCGCCGAGACGCTGGGTGTCGACCCGGACAGCGTGGAGATCGTGCAGGGGACGACCGACAGCGGCCCCTTCGCGCCCGGCTCGGGCGGCTCGCAGGTCACGGTCAGCCTGTCGGGCGCGGTGCTGGACGCCAGCACGCAGGTCAGGGAGCAGCTCCTCGACCTCGCCGCCACGCATTTCGAGGCCCACCGCGACGACATCGAACTCGCGCAGGGCCACGCCCGCGTGAAGGGGGTGCCCGGCCAGAGCGTCACGCTGGGGCAGCTCGCCCGGCGTGGCCAGAGCACGCCCGGCGGCCCCGGCCCGGTGGTCGCCGAGGGCCGCGCCGCGATGAAGGCCGGGGCGCCCGGCTTCACGGCCCAGCTCGTGCGCGTGCGGGTCGATCCGGCCACCGGGCACGTCACCCCGCTGGAGGCCGTCATCGTGCAGGACGTCGGCTATGCCCTGAACCCGCTGCTGGTCGAGGGACAGATGCACGGCGGCATGGCGCAGGGCCTGGGGATCGGCCTGTACGAGGGCCTGAACTTCGCGGGCGGCAGCCTGACCAACCCGAATTTCATGGAGTACGCCTTCCCGACCGCCACGGATATCCCGCCTCTGACCACCGTGATCGTCGAGCGGCCCTCCGAGCACGGGCCGTTCGGGGCGCGCGTGGTGGGCGAGCCGCCCATCACCGCCGGGGCCGCCGCCCTCGCCAACGCCATCCGGGACGCTGTGGGGGTGCGGATCACCGAACTGCCCGTCACGGCGCAGAAGGTGTGGGAGCTGATGGAGGAGGGGAGACCCGCCGCCGATTGAGGGGCGGTACCATGAGGCCATGTCCAACTCCGCGATCAGGGCCACGAGCGTGGAGGAGTACCTGCGGACGGAAAAAAAAGCCCCGTAAAGCGCGAGTATGTCGGCGGCTTCTTGTATCCCCTACACGGGCAGGCTGGGGCGAGTAAGAGGCATACGCTGATCGGAGGCAACATCTTCGGCACTCTGTATCAGAACGCCCGGAAAGCCGGGGGCCACCTCTATCAGAACGATATGAAGCTGGTCGTCGAGGGCAGCGCCTTCGTCTATCCAGATGTCATGCTGGTGTGGGAGCCCGACGATGGCAGCCCCCACGCGGAAACCTCGCCATGCCTGCTCGTCGAGGTGCTTTCAGAGAGCACCGCCAGCCATGACCGCTTCGGCAAGCACGGCATCTACACCACCATTCCCAGCCTTCAGACCTACCTGATCGTGGAGCAGAGCGAGCGGCGTGTCTACGCTTACGGGCGCGACGGCGAGCGCTGGGTGCTCAGCGACCTGCAGGGCGAGGGCCACATCGACCTGCCCTGCCTGGGCCGCCGCCTGAGCCTGGATGAGACCTATGACGGGGTGGTGTAGATTTACAACCCCAGCACGTCCCGCACGGCTTCCTGGATGCGTGCGAAGTCCGCTTCGGCTAGAGCGCCGCGCCGACGCACCAGCCGAAGCTCGCGATTCACGGCGCGGATCATGTGGGGCTGCGCCCAGCTGATCTTAGTCAGGCCGTTGCTGGCATCCGGCTCCACGCGCACATTCAGCATCCCCTCGTAACGTGGCACGGCGCTGGTGAACGGGATGATCGTGGTCAGCGGCATCCGCGAGCGGTTGAGCTGATCGATGCTCAAAATCACCGCCGGATGTTCGTCCTTGCCCTCGCTTCGAAGAGAGGGGTTGAACTGCACCTGCCAGACCTCGCCCCGCTGACAACCCTGCCAGTCAGTCACGCCGCAGCTCAGTGGCGATGTCGTCCAGGCCGTCGTCACCGGCCGCCGCCACTGCCGCCACGTGGGCCGGGTCGTCGAAGGCTGTCAGCTCCAGTTCCAGAGTGCGGAACTTGCGCTCGCTCAGGGCTCTCTGCACAGCCTCCTCGATGAAGCTGCTGGCGTCCCTCACGGCCCCGGATTCGACGAGCTGCTTCAATGACTCGCGCGTCTGGCGTGAGAGGGTGTGGGTCACCTTCACTCGTTGGATGGTCGTCATAGTGGTATGAATCGTACCACTTCCTATCAGAAGAAAAGAGAACCGCCCCCAGACGGAGGGCGGCCTTCTTTTTCCCGCTCTGGTTCAGTCCGCAGCCGAACCGTGGCTCGTCGCGGCCAGGGCTTCCCGCGCGACCTTGTTCTTCAGTTCGATCTTGGCCTTGATCTTCTTCTGCGTGAATCCCGCCTCGCGCTCGCGCTGGTCGAGCACCGAGCGGATGAAGCGGATGTCCGCCTCGATGCCCGGAATCACGACCTGCTCCAGCGCGTTCACGCGGCGGGAGGTCTTCTTGATCTCCTCGCCGATGCGCCGCAGCTTGGTCTCGGTGCCGGCGACCTTCACGATGGCCTCCAGCACGCCGCCGAAGTCGGTCGAGGCCTGGATGGTGCGGGCGCCGACGTTGATCGGGCTGAAGGCGCTGGCCTGAGCACGCTCGGGCACGTTGATCTTCGGCACCTTCACTCCATACAGGTTCTCGATCTGCATGTCGATCTGGTAGTCGGAACTGCCCGCCAGCGAGAGGCTCTCGACGGCCTCGGGGCTGTCCCAGGCTTTCGCGCCGAACAGGCTGGTGTAGGCGCCCTTGGAGACGCCCGAGAGCTGTTCACGCGCCGCGAGGGCGTCCTTGACCAGCGCGAAGAACTCGCCGATCAATGCGTCGCGCTTGCGCTTGAGCAGGTCGGCGCCGCCGGACGCGGTCTTCAGGCTGGCCTTGCTGGCCAGCAGCGCGGAGCGGGTGGGGCTGATCTGTCCTGCCATATGTCACCTCCTTCGTCGGTGAGGCAGAGGGCGGAGGGCCGAGAGCAGAGGGCTCAACCTATTTTAGCACTATGCTCTCCGCTCTCTGCCCTCTGCGTTACTGCATTGACCGGCCGCCCTTCCACATCTCGTCCATCTTGGTGCCGTAGAACTTGTCGATGGAGTCCTTGGAGATCCGGGTCAGCTGGCTCTGGGGCAGCTTGCTCAGGATGCCCCACGCGACGGTCAGGGAGTCCTCGATAGAGCGGTCCTGGTCGCCCTGGCCGATGAAGTAGACCTCGAAGTCGTCGGCGAACTTCAGGTACAGCTTGTCGGTCTCGGTCAGCGCGTCCTCACCGGTGATGGCCACCAGTTTGCGCAGGTCGAGGCCGTTGGCGTACGCGGCGAACAGCTGATCACTGATGTTCTTGTGGTCGGCGCGGGTCTTGCCCTTGCCGATGCCGTTGCCCTGCAGGCGGCTCAGGCTGGGCAGCGGGTTGATCGGCGGGAAGATGCCCTTGGAGTTCAGGGTACGGTCGACCACGATCTGCCCCTCGGTGATGTAGCCGGTCAGGTCGGGGATGGGGTGGGTGATGTCGTCGTCGGGCATCGAGAGGATCGGCACCTGGGTGACGCTCCCGGGCTTGCCCTCGACCACGCCGGCGCGTTCGTACAGCGAGGCCAGGTCGGTGTACATGTAGCCGGGGAAGCCGCGCCGACCGGGGATTTCCTCGCGGGCGCCGCCGATTTCACGCAGCGCCTCGCAGTAGTTCGTCAGGTCGGTCAGGATCACCAGCACGTGGTAGCCGTGCTCGAAGGCCAGGTACTCGGCGGTGGTCAGGGCCATGCGCGGGGTCAGCAGACGCTCCACGGCGGGGTCGTCGGCCTTGTTGAGGAAGAGAACGGAACGGGCCAGCGCGCCCGTGCGCTCGAACTCCTGCGTGAAGAAGGAGACCTCGCGCTGGGTCAGACCCATCGCGGCGAAGACCACGGCGAAGTCGCCCTCGTGGCCGGGCACCTTGGCCTGACGGGCGATCTGCGCCGCCAGCTCGTTGTGCGGCAGACCCGAGCCCGAGAAGATCGGCAGCTTCTGGCCACGGATCAGGCTGGTCTGCACGTCGATGGTGGAGATCCCCGTCTGGATGAACTCCTCGGGCTTGGCACGGGCCGCCGGGTTCATGGGCTGGCCGTTGATGCTCTGGCGCCTCTCGGCGACCACTTCGGGCAGGCCGTCGATGGGGCGGCCCAGGCCGTCGAAGCGGCGGCCGATCATTTCCTTGCTCACGCCCAGCCGGGCCACGTCTTCCACGAGGCTCACCGAGGCGGTGGCGAGGTCGAGGCCGCGGGTTTCCTCGAACACCTGGATCACGGCGTTCTGGTCGCTGACCGAGATGACCTGCCCGCCGCGCATCTTGCCGTTCGCGTCCTTGATGTTCACGATGGCGCCGTACGCGAGATCCGAGGCGGCATTCACGAACAGCAGCGGCCCGGAGATGTACGCGACGTCGTTGTATTCCTTCTGCAGTAGGGTCACGCTTTCACCGCCTTGAAGGTGCTGTCGAGTTCGCTCAGCACGCCGTCCGCGTAGGCCGCGAAGTCACCTTCGGGCGTGTAGCGGGCGCGGGCGAGCTTCTCGATGACGGGGCTCTGGATGATTTCGTCGATGCTCGAGCCGCTGCTCAGCGCGGCGCCGGCCTGATCGTAGAACTTCAGGAACATCTTCATCAGGCCGTAGTTCTTGGGCATGGAAGCGCTGGCGTCCACCGGGTCGAAGCCGTTCTGCTGCAGGAAGTCCTGCCTCAGCATGCGGCCGGTCTCGATGATCAGGCGTTCGTTGTCCTGCAGGGCGTCGGGGCCGACGAGCTGCACGACTTCCTGCAAGCTCGCCTCTTCCTGCAGGATCGAGCTGATGCGCTGGCGCAGTTCGGGGAAGTCCTCGCCGATGTTCGCGCGGTACCACTTGTCCAGGATCGGCGTGAACAGGGAGTAAGAGCCGTTCCAGTTGATCGCCGGGAAGTGGCGGCGGCGCGCCAGACCGGCGTCCAGACGCCAGAAGGCGCCGGTGATCCGGAGCGTGGCCTGGGTCACGGGCTCGGACATGTCGCCGCCGGCCGGGGAGACGGCCCCGATGATCGACACCGCGCCGTCCTCGCCGCCCAGGGTGGTCACGGCGCCGGAGCGTTCGTAGAAGGCGGCCAGCTTGGCGCCCAGGTAGGGCGGGTAGCCTTCTTCGGCGGGCATCTCTTCCAGGCGCGAGGAGATCTCGCGCAGCGCCTCGGCCCAGCGGCTGGTCGAGTCGGCCATCAGCGAGACCGAGTAGCCCTGGTCGCGGAAATATTCCGCCAGGGTCACGCCGGTGTACACCGAGGCTTCACGCGCCGCCACCGGCATGTTGGAGGTGTTGGCGATCAATATGGTGCGGTGCATCAGCGGCCCGCCGGTCTTGGGGTCTTCCAGTTCCGGGAACTCCACCAGCACGTCGGTCATCTCGTTGCCTCGCTCGCCGCAGCCCACGTAGACCACGATGTCGGCGTTGCCGTACTTCGCCACTGACTGCTGGGTCACGGTCTTGCCCGAGCCGAAGGGGCCGGGGATCGCGGCGGTGCCGCCCATGACCAGCGGGAACAGCACGTCCAGAATGCGCATCCCGGTCAGGAAGGGCAGGCTGGGGTCGAGCTTCTTCGCCACGGGGCGGGGGGCACGCACGGGCCAGTAGTGGGCCATGCGCAGTTCGCTGCCGTCTTCCAGGCGGGCGATGGTCTGGTCGATGTTGTACTGGCCGGCCGGCGCGATCCAGGAGACCCGGCCGCTCTTCTCGGGGGGGGTCAGGATCTTGTGGGTGAAGCTGAACTCGGGCACGGTGCCCAGGATCGAGCTGCCGCCCACGGAGTCGCCCACGTTCACGCTGGGGGTGAAGTCCCACAGCTGCTCGCGGTCGAGCGAAGAGACCTCGATGCCGCGCGCGATGAAGTCGCCCGAGGCCTCGCGGATCTTGCCCAGGGGGCGCTGGATGCCGTCGTAGATGCCGTTGAGCATCCCTGGCCCCAGTTCCACCGAGAGGGGGAGGCCCGTGGTCTGCACGGGCTCGCCGACCGTCAGGCCGGACGTGTCCTCGTACACCTGCACGAAGGCGGTGTCGCCGTCGAGGCGGATGATCTCGCCCACCAGACGTTCCGTGCCCACGCGCACGATGTCGTACATTTTGGCGCCGTACATGCCCTTGGCGATGACCGCCGGGCCGGCGATGCTCTGCACGACGCCACTCTTGTTCTGCGTCATTTGGTTCTCCTTGGGAGAGGCTGAAGGCGGAAAGCTGATGGCAGAAGGCTAAAAGCGCAAACGCTCAAGACCATTCTTTGTTTTTGCCATCTGCCTTGTGCCATCTGCCTTCTGCCTCCGTTTTACAGCTTGATGTCGAAGCCGATGGTATCGCGCACCAGTTTGCCCATGTAGGCCTTGGCGTCCACGGTATCGGGGGAAAAGGCGTCTTTCAGGGAGGGGATCGGCAGCAGGATCGGCAGGTCGCGGCCGCGCATCAGGCGGGCCGTCGCCGTGATCGGATCGGGGATCAGACCGGTATCGACCGCGATGAGTCCGTAGAGGTCGGCCTGGATGGCCCGCTCCAGTTCAGCCAGGGCAGTGGCTGGAGTGGCCTCCAGCACGGTGGCCCCGGCCAGCCGGTAGCCGGTCGCGGTCTCGGCGTCGCTGAGCACCGCCACGCGCTGGGTCTGGGAAGTGCCCCGGGTCATGCCTGCACCTCCTTGCGGATCTGCTCGACCGGCAGGTCGTAGAACTTGCCCCGGGCGATCAGACGCAGTTTGGCGATCTCGATCTCCTTGCGGCGCAGGAAGTCCAGAATGATGCCCACGCCCTCCGGATCGCCGGCCGCGACGTTGCGGGCAGAGCGGTCGAGCACTGTGCGGGCCACGACCTCAGCCTCCTCCAGTCCCGGCGCCTCCAGAATCGCCGCGATATCGGCCTGTCCTCCCGCGTCCCCACTGCCCAGCCGGGTGTAACCGGCCGCGTCCAGGGTGCCGCCGGCGACGAACAGCCGCGAGTCCATGGCGGCCCCCGCCTGCCCCCGCACGGCGCGCGCGATCAGAGCGTTGGTCACGTCGATCTCGCGGCTCAGGTAGCGGCGCAGGCTGGTGTTACGGGCCACGCTCAGGGCGTAACGGTAGTAACCCTGATCCAGCGCGACCTCCAGGTCGAGCAGGCGGCCGGAACTGCCATAGGCCAGGGCGCCTTCACGCAGGGCTCGGGCCAGCGGGTGCCCGCTGACCGCGATGGTCGCCGCCGCGCTCTGCAGTTCGCTTGACTGGGCCGCGCTCTGCAGCGCGCTGGGCTTGATGGTGCCGCCCGGAACCAGGCTCTGGATGATGTTGTCGGCGCCGCGGCTGTTGACGATGCCGCGCGCGATGGTCTTCAGGTTGACCAGATCCCACTTCATGAGCAGCGCCTGAATCTCTCGCTTGGCGTCGCCATCAGCGAAATGCAGCACCTTCTGGGAGGTGGCGAAGAGGTTCTGGCTGAGGGCCTGGTCGAGCTCGCTCAGCCCGGCACTCTCCCCGGTGGTCTCCCGCAGGTTGGAGGCCAGATCGGTCTCGGTCAGGACGCGCAGGAACTCCTGGTAGCTGCCGGCGGCCAGCGCCGAATCGAGCGCCCGGCCGTCCAGCAGCTTGGTACGCATCACGCGGACACGCGTATTGATGTAGGAATAGTCGTCCGGCATCTCGCCTCCTTACTCGGCGACCAGACGGCTGATCTGCGGGGCCAGGTCGCCACGTACGCGTTCCAGACGACCCAGCAGGGTGTTCTGGATGCTGGTCTTGCCATCAGGGCTGACCAGCCGCACGCCTGTGGCGAGCTGTGGATTGGCGCGCACGTCCATGGAGCGGCCCAGCTGCGCCAGGGCCTGATGAACAGCGTCGTGCTCGGCCGGGTGCGCCTCGACCACCGAGGCGCCGGGCAGCGATTCGAGGCCCTGAGCGATCAGGCGGGAGAGCACCTGGGGGTACTCCGGGGCCTGGGGAGCGCTTCGCAGATGCCGCTCGGCCAATTCGAAGGCCTGCACCTGCAGACTGTTGTTCGCCTCCAGCCGCTGCGCGTTCCCGTCCAGATCAGCCGCGCTGCGCGCCCGGGTCAGTCCGGCAGCGTATTCGCTGTCGAGCGCCCGGCGGCGGCTGTCGATCATCGCCTGGGCGCGCTCACGGGCCTGGGTGACGATCTGCTCGGCCTGGCCCTGGGCGAGCGCCCGGATCCGCTCGATCTCCGAGAGCGCCTCGTTTTCGAGAAGCTTGTCGAGCGCCATATCAGTTCAGGATGAACAGCGCGAGGAAGCCGAAGATGACCAGCGTTTCGGGGATCAGGAAGTACAGCAGCAGGCTGCCGGCCTTGCTGGGATCTTCCGCCACGGCGCCCACCAGGCTCGAGCCGATGCGGGCCTGGGCGATCCCGGTGCCGACGGCGCCCAGGCCCAGGGCCAGACCGGCCCCGATGGCGCGCATCCCGCGGTACAGTTCGTCGTTGCCAGCGGCCGTGGTGGCTTCCTGAGCAAGACCCGTGGTGGCCAGAGCGAGGGCGAAGGACGCGAGGACGATCTTGTTGTACTTGGTCATGGTGAACACTCCTGAGGTTATTTGACCTGCCCGCTGACCTGTTGGGCAGCCGGGCTGAGGCGGCGAAAGGGGTTGTAGACGGGGCTGGTCTCGTTGTTGAAGCCGGTGGGATTCAGGAACTCGACCATATGCAGACGCAGCGGCTGGACGATGTGCCCGATCAGGGTCAGGGCCAGCACGAAGAAGTGCAGTGCCGCGCCCAGCAGCAGGCCGATCAGGATGCCGAGCACACCGATGCGCTCGTACATGCTCCAGCCCAGGTCGGTGCAGAGCTTGGCCAGGATGGCGGACACCAGCCCCACTGCGAAGATACGGGCGTAGCTCATGACGGCGCCGCCCTGCGAGAGCAGTTCGATGGGCAGCATCGGGTACTTGCCGATGATCCGCAGGTAGCCGATCAGGAAGGCCGCGAAGCCGGCGTACATCAGCCAGACGCGGGGGTCGCTGAAGTCGGAGAAGGCGGTGCCGATTTCCTTGCCGGCGCGGCTGGTAAAGGCCAGCATGATCAGGGCGAACACGCCGCCGAACAGCGCGATGCCCTCCCAGGTATGAACGGAATCGCGGTGCTTGATTCCCTGCTGAATGCGGATGGCCCAGCCCCACAGCACCTGCAGGATGCCGAACAGCAGCGCGAAGACCAGCGCGACGTTGCTGAAGTAGCCGGTTTCCAGGCGCGGGAACACGATGGGAATCAGGCCCTTGTAGTAGCCCTTCTCCAGCTTCTCGGCCTCGACCGGGAAGCTCAGACCCGTCCAGCCCCACAGCCGGTCGAGCAGTCCGGGATTGATGTAGAAGAAGTGCATGTGCTCCAGCAGGGTGCCGAAGAACTCGCCGGTCAGGAAGCCCCACACGATGCTCCAGGCCGACATCACCAGCGTGACGAAGCTCAGGTCTTTCAGGGTGCCCGGCGGCACGTAGGCGCCGAAGAAGCTCAGATCCCAGCCCTCGTTCCGGCGGGCCTTGCCGCGCAGCCACAGCCCGAACAGCGCGAACAGCAGCCCGTAGCCGATGTCCGCGATGATGATGCCGAAGAACAGCGGGAAGAACAGCGCGATCACCCAGGTGGGATCGAAGGTGCCATAGCGGGGCGGGCTCATCAGACCCATTACGGTCTGGAAGGGCCGCACGTAGCCGTTGTTCTTCAGCTGCACCGGGATGCGCTCGTCGTGGTGCTCGTCGACCGGGTACACCTCGTAGCTCACGGCGTCCCCGAAGGCGCCCAGGGCACCCTGCAGCGCTCCCAGCCGGTCTGCGGGCACGTAACCCTGCAACGCCAGACTGTACTTGCCACGGGCCGAGACGGCGCGCACGTCATGGATCGCCACGCGGTCTTTCAGGGCGTCACGCACGGCGTACAGCTGCGGGCCATGCTCCTGGGCCAGCCGGTCGCGCTGAGCGTTCAGATCGCCCTGGCGGGCCACGCCGCCGCGCTGGATTGCTTCCATCTGGGCAGCCGCGTCCGAGAGGGCCAGGCCGTCGAAACGGCCCGGCAGGCGCAGTTCGCCCAGCCGCGCCTTGCTCAGGGCGGCGCGCGCCAGGTCTCGCTCGTTACGCAGCGTCGCGATCACGCCAACCCGGTTCTGCCCCACGGTCTCGGTCGCCAGGGCATAGCGCCCCTCCAGAGCCGAATTCAGCGCGGCCTCGAGGTCGCCCGGAGCGTCGGAAGGCTGGAGCAGGAAAGGCACGACGCTCAGCCGACGACTGCGGTCGAGTCCTCCAGCCAGGCGAGCCAGTGCACGTACGGCGCCGCCATAGGCGGATTCGGCGTCCAGATCCGCCTGCAGTTCCTGGCGTTGACGGGCCAGGGCCGAGACGGGCTGGGCCGCACGCTCGATCACCTCGCTCCAGTCTGCAGGATCGGGCAGACCCGCCGGGGCCGGACGATAGGCCCCCAGCTCGGCGATGGTGCTCTCCGCGCGGGCCAGCAGGCGCTCGTCTTCCCGGCGCGACTGCGCGTCCTCGCTGACCAGCGTGCCCGAATTCAGGGGGCTGTCGGTAATTGGCTTCAGGTGCAGCACTCCGGCGTCCTGCAGGGCAGCGATGACTGACTCGCTGTCGCGCCTTCGCAGGGCGACCACCACCTGCTGCATCGGGTTGATCACGGGAGCACCGCCCTCATGATGGTGTCCACCGCCTGATCCAGCCGGGCTTGTGCGCGGCCGCGCGTCTGTTCAGCCTGGATGCCTGCCTCGGCGCGTGCCTGAGCGCGAATCTGCTGCATCTCGGCACTCAACTTCTGCTCGTGCTCGGCCTGCATGGCCTTGACCTGAGCTTCCGCGTCCCGAATGATGCCGGCGGCCTGCGCCTGGGCAGCGTCCACGGTCTGCTGCGCCTGCACGCGGGCCGCTTCGATCTGCGCGTCCAGCGCCGCTTCGCGGCTCGCCAATTCACTTAAGACTCGACTTGAGACGTCCAAAACTCACTCCTCCTTTCCCGATCTTGTGCCTGGGCCGCTCCAAAAGCCTCATCCCGGGGGATGAGGTGATGGCTGCTGCTCAGGGGTTTCCGGTGGCCCGACCTTCTTGTAATAATTACGTCAGACTCAGACCCCATCGTAACACAGCACTGAAATGCAGCCGGCGGGGCAAGCGTCCCTTCACAGCGCCCGCCGAGCGTCACTCAGCGCGGGACGGCGCGGCCCGTCGGCAGCCGCTGTAGACTGGAAGACTGCCATCCTCAGATGTAGCCGAACCGGCCTGTCGGTGCCCGAGCCGGGCATCCGGGCCCCTGATGTGCGTGGGCTTGCATGAAAGCGCTGCCTGACCGGGTTTCTCCCAGCTGAGCGCCGTCTAGACGCGCGTCCGGCTCCGCAGTGTGGGCGGTGGGGACTCCACGGCGTCCACCGGAGGGCGGCACCCGGGCAAGCCTGGGATGGGCCGGACAGACGGCGGTTCTCCCTGATGCGGCCTGCCGCTTCATTCCGTCACACCCAGGAGCGCACCGGGTGTTCCTCGCCTGCGGCGGACTCCGCCCTTGTCGCTTCTCTGCTTCGCTGCCCTGCAAGTTCCTCCGGTCGGATGAACTCCGGACACAGAGCGGATGGCACTCGAAATCGCCATGAGAGCCTGGTCGAGGACTTGGGCAGGCCGCCCCCGGTTGGGGGAATTGGCCCTGTTTCCGCATAAAAATCCGCCCCCGGTTGGGGGCAGAGCGCGCACTTCGCCAGCGTTCTGACCCAAGATGCAGTTGAAGTGGCGGGCGAGGTGGCCTGACCTTCAGAGCACCCGCCAGTCGAGGGAGCAGGGTCGAGTGGGCAGGGCTGCCCCTGGGGATGTCATCCCCAAGAGGGGCGAGGAGAGGGCCACAGTATGTCTGTCAAGACTCGAAACCGACAACCGGACAACTTGAGGGGCCGCCGGACACAGCGGCGCGGGGGGTGGTCGACCCGGGCGTTCACCCTGCTCGAACTCCTGGCCGTGCTGGGCATTCTGGGCATCCTGCTGGGCGTGGCCGCGCTCAACCTGCGCGGGTTCCAGCGGCCGGCCCTGAGTGACGCGCGCGCCCTGGCCAGCGCGGTCAAGGCGGCCCGCAGCACGGCCATCGCCTCGACGGGCGCCGTGCAGGTGCGGCTGGACTACGCCGCCCGGCGCTTCAGTGCCCGCAAGGCCGGCAGCTGCGCCGCCACGACCTGGACGGAGCTGCCGGCCAGCACGGCGGTCGAACTCAACCCCAGGGTGGTGCTCGTCTCGCCGGTGGCGCCCACGGTCTGGCAGGTCTGCTTCGATTCACGCGGCGTGGCCGACTCGGCGCGTCAGGTGCAGCTGCGCGACGACACCGGCACGGCCGTCTACACCCTGGCCGTGTTCCTGGGCGGGGCCGTGCAGGTCACGCCATGAAGGGCTCCAGACCCGCGCGGCGCAGACCCTCAGGATCCAGTTCCTCAGGACTCAGGCCCTCGGCGGGCTTCACGCTGGTCGAGGCGCTGGTGGCGCTGGCCGTGCTGGTCATCATCCTGAGCTTCATCATTCCGCTGTTCATCAGCAACACCCAGCTGAACACCCGCAGCGAGCGCCGTTCGCAGGCCGCCAGCGCCGTGGAAAGCGCCCTGGACGATCTGCGTGCCCAGACCATCAACACAAAGTCGGGCAGCGAGGACGTGCTCAAGGTGGTGGGGGGCCGCACCTACACGGTTCGGCTGGTCTACTGCCGCCTGCCCGCCCTGTGCACGGAAAACAGCCGCATGGTGAGCGCGACCGCCCTGCTCGACGGCGCCCCGTACTACGAGGCCGAGACGGTCTTCGCGGAGGTCAACTATGTCGCGCCCTGAGCCGCGCCGCGAGCAGGGCCTGACCCTGGTCGAGCTGCTGGTCACCATGATGATCAGTGGCCTGCTGCTGGTGCTGACCCTGGAGGTCGTGAACAGCAACCGCCGGCTGTACGACACCGACAGCCGCCGCGTGGAGGTCAACCAGAACCTGCAGAGTGCGCTGCGGGTAGTCAGCAACGACGTGCGCCAGACCGGCGAGCGGCTGCGGCGCAACGTGCCCGCCCTGGAGCTTCGCGTCGGCAGCAGCGACACCCTGACGATCCGCAGGAACCTGCTGGACGTGGTGCTGCCGCTGTGTGCGGATCTGGACTCGGGAACGACCGCCGCCACGCTGTACGTCGCCCTGCAGCCGGGCACCCCGGTCGCCGACTGTCAGGCGGCCACGCCGGCCCTGGTCGCTCCCTGGGAGGCGTTCCGGAACGCGCACGGAGGCGCGGTCAAGGCCTTCATCTTCGATCCGGTTCATGGGCGGGGCGAGACCTTCACCTACGACGCCGCGGACGCTGCCGGCCGCTTCATCCACCGCAGCGGCGGAACGTGGCTCAACTCCTACAGGACGAACGACGGCCCGGTGATCTACCTGCTGGAAACACGCACCTACGCGGTCACGGCCGGCCAGCTGACCCTGAGCGTGGACGGGGAGTCCGCCGAGGCCGTGGCGCCCAGCATCGGCAGCCTGAAGGTGTCGCTGACCCTGAAGGACGGCAGCGTGCCCAGCGGGGACTTCCCCACGTCGGGCACCAGCTGGAAGGACGTCCGCTCGGTGCAGCTGAGCCTCAGCGGTTCCTCGACCTCACGGGGCAAGACCACCAGCCGCGCCCTGTCTGAAACCGTGACCCCCCGCAACGCCTTCTCGGCGGAGGACTGACCATGCCCACCCGCACCGCCCGCCCCTCCCCGGCTCCGGCCCGCACCACGGCTGAGCACCGCGCCGGCTACGCCCTGATCAGCGTGATGATCGCCATGATGGTGCTCAGCGCCCTGGCCATCGCCTACATCAGCATCACGCTGGGCAACCAGCGCGACACCTCCAACGTCGCCAACAGCCTGACCGGCTTCTACGCGGCCGAGGGGGGCCTGAACATCCGTGCCGAGAAGGTGCGCGGCAAGTTCGTGGACTACAGCCGGCCCGCCGGCTCGTCTCCGGCGACGGCGACGCCCTGCCAGGGCAGCAACGTGGGCAGCGGCGACTTCGCCTGCGACACCTCGCTGACCCTGGCCCAGCGGCAGGTGGCCACCTACGTGCTGGACACCACCGACCCCGATCCGGCCAAGAACATCGGCGTCGTCAATCCGGGGGAGACCTACGCCGGGCTGAACTACCAGCAGTATTCCTACCGTGTGGTCAGCGAGGCGCAGCGCCAGGGCAGCCCGGACACCGAGGCGCGGCTGCAGATGGAGTTCCAGAGCCGCCTGGTGCCCATGTTCCAGTTCGCCGCCTTCTACAAGAACGACCTGGAGATCAACCCCAGCCCGGCCATGACCCTGAACGGCCGGGTGCACACCAACAGTGATCTCTACCTGTCGCCCTCGACCAGCCTGAAGATCGGGGGGCGCATCACCACGGGCGGCGACATCTTCCGCAAACGCAAGGAAAGCGGCGGCTGCGACGCCGGCCCGGTCACGGTGTCGGACACCGCCAGTACCACCAAGACCATGCAGGGGTGCAGCAGCGCGCTCGTGCCGGACAGCAACTTCACGCAGTTCAACGGACGGGTCAAGACCAGGCTGGACAGCCTGACCGTGCCCAAACAGCCGCTGAGTCCCGTTCCCGGTGAGGAGCTGTTCAGCAAGGCCGACCTGCGGATCGTGGCCCGCCGTGACAGCGCCGGCGTGTGGCTGCTGGAGGCCCGCAACGCCGACGGGCTGCTCAACACCGCCGCCACCAGCCGCCTGAAGAACGCCCCGGACTGTGCGGGGGCGCTGTCGATGAACCCCGCCAGCGGTGCGGGCACGGGCACCTTCAACAACAGACGCGAGGAGGCCCGCCAGACGCTCATCGAGGTCAACCAGCGCCTGCTGATGAACTGCATCCACACCGCGCCGGCCGGCACGTTCCTGAACCCCGCCGGCAACACGCTGAAACTCGACGACACCACCGGCAACGGCCTGGTCTGGAATTTCAGCTTTCAGGACGCCGATGCCGCGAAGACCCAGAGCAACCTGGGCGTCCGCGTGACCGACGCCGCCACGCTGGGCAGCGGCCTGGCGGGTGCCCCGGCGGTCAAGGGCCTGACCATCGTCACCGATCAGGCGGCGTACCTGCAGGGCGACTTCAACAAGATCGGCTGGAAACCGGCCTCCGTGCTGGCCGATACGGTCAACGTCCTGTCGAACAGCTGGAGCGACAGCGCCGGAACCCACACCGCCAGCGACACCGAGGTCAACGCGGCGTTCCTGGCGGGCACCGACATCACCGCCGGGGGCAAGTACAACGGCGGTCTGGAGAACTACCCGCGCTTCCACGAGGACTGGTCGGGGAAGACCTTCCGCTACCGGGGCTCCTTCGTGAGTCTGGATCAGCCGGCCCACGCCAGCGGCGCCTGGGGCAAGGCGGGCGTGTACTCGCCCCCCAGGCGCGACTGGGACTACGACAGCCGCTACGACAACGCCGCCAACCTGCCGCCGCTGGCCCCCCGCTTCGTGTACCTGCGCCAGCTGCTCTTCGCCCGCAACTTCTGAAGGGCAGAGCATGGAGCTGGCCGGGCGGCTGGCCTGGACGGTGAACCCGGACTGCAGGCACGGGGACAGGCCCCGCTGGAGAGAGCGGCGGGCCGCCCTGCGCGGCGCCGATGTGCAGTCCAGGGGGAGCAGGGAGATGGTGGGAGAGGCGGGGACGGGTGACCCTGGGGGCGGCCGGCGACTGCAGGAACGCGGCCCCGCGGAGTGGACGTCGGGCAGCGGTCGGTCAGCAGGGGTCGTCCGGAGCCCGCCGGCGGGTGTCCAGCTCCCCCCGCCCTGTCCGGACGCTCCGGTTCTATATGCTCTGGGGCATGAAAGACATCATCACCACCCCGGACGCCCCCGCCGCCATCGGCCCCTACAGCCAGGCCGTGACCTTCGGCAACCTGGTGGTCACCAGCGGCCAGATTCCCCTGACGCCCGCCGGTGCGCTGGTCGAGGGCGGCGTCACCGAGCAGACCGAGCAGGTGATCGCCAACCTGCGCGCGGTGCTGAGCGCGGCGGGCACCGACCTCGACCGGGTGGTGAAGACCACGGTCTTCCTGGCCGACATGAACGAGTTCGCGGCCATGAACGCGGTCTACGAGCGGCACTTCCAGGCCCCGTATCCGGCCCGCAGCACCGTGCAGGTGGCTCGCCTCCCGCGCGACGTGCGGGTGGAGATCGAGGTGCTGGCCGAGCGGCACTGATCCGCTGACCTGATCCGCCGCCACGGGAACAGGCCGCCGGGTGCCGGTTCGCCTGCGGGTCGGCGCCACCCCCGACCACCGCGTCCGTGTCACCCGTGCACCCGCGGTGAGGCCCCACCTGGAGAGCCACCTGCTGTGTCTGCGCCGAGCTGGACTCTGGCCCCAGCCCAGGCCCTTTGCCTGGGCTTTGTGCACCGCCTCTCGACGCTGCCGCTCCGGGCATGACATCCTGCGCTCAATGTTCGTCTTGCCGGTTCGCTTCGAGCGCAGTCCCCGCCTCCACCCCATGCTGAGTGAGGCGCCCCACGCGGTCGGGGCGAAGGTGGTCGTGCAGGGCAAACGCGGGCCGGAGGTCGCCACGGTGCGCGGCGAGGCCGGATCGCCCCTGGCCTCGGAGCGCTACGGCTCGGTGCTGCGCGCCGCGACTCCGGAGGATCTGCAGCGCTGGGAAGACCTGCACCGCACCGGCGAGGATCTGAAGTGGCTGCTGCGGGCCCGCGCCCGTGAGCGCAACCTGCCCGTGAAGCTGGTGGCGGTCGAGTTCACCCTCGACGAAAGCCTGGTCACGGTCAGCTACTCCGCCGACGAGCGCATCGAGCTGACCAGCCTGATCGGCGAGCTGCGCTCCCACACGCGGGCGCGGGTGAATTTCGCCGCCATCGGCCCGCGTGAGCAGGCGCAGATGCTGGGCACGCTGGGGGCCTGTGGGCGCGAGAACTGCTCCAGCACGCACCTGCAGGATTTCGCGCCGGTCAGTATCCGCATGGCGCGCGACCAGCAGTTGCCGCTGAACCCCGAGAAGCTGTCCGGGCCGTGCGGGCGGCTGCTGTGCTGCCTGCAGTTCGAACACACCCAGTACCTCGACCTGCTCAAGAACCTGCCGCGCAAGAACGCCAAGGTCTGCCACGACGGCAGCGGCGCCTGCGGCAAGGTCACCAAGCTGCACCCCCTGACCGGCACGGTCGATGTCGTGACCGACCAGGGCATGATGCTCGGCGTTCCCGCCGGGGAACTGCGCCGCGCCCCGGAGGGCGACCCGAAGGCGGGGCCGGAGCGGGCGCCCAAGCCCCCCCGTTCCCGCGACGCCGACGCCTGAGGCCAGCCCCCGTCCTGAATCACACCTTCAGGGCCTCCTGCCGGGCGCTACACTCCGGGCATGACGGGCACCCTGGACGCTGTTGAACGCAAACTGGCCGTACCGCCGGCCGCCTCGGAGTGGCCCACCTATGCGCCGCGTTTCGAGGCCCTGCTCGCCGAGAGCCTGGACGCCGCCGGGGTGCCCGACTGGCTGCGGCGCTGGAGCGAGCTGTCGGCCGAACTCTACGAGACCGCCAGCAAGCTCTCCACCCACGCCGACCTGCACACCGACGCCCCCGACATCCAGCAGCGCTACCAGACCTTCCTGGCCGAGCTGATGCCCAGCGCCGAGCGGGCGGATCAGGCGCTCAAGGAAAAACTGCTGTCGGTGCCGGGCTACGTGCCGGACGCCCGTTTCGCCCTGAACTACCGCCGTTTCCGGGACGCCGCCGCGCTGTTCCGCGAGGCCAACGTGGAACTGGGCGTGACCCACGAGCAGCAGAAGAACCGGCATTCGGTAATCACGGGCAACCAGTCGGTGCTGCTGGGGGGCGAGAAGCTGACCATTCCCCAGGCCAAGCAGCGCCTGGACAGCCCGGATCGTGAGGCGCGCGAGGCGGCGTGGCGCGCGCTGTCGGCCAGCAACCTGCAGGTCGCGCCGGAACTGGATCAGGTTATGCTCGACCTGATCGTCACCCGCTGGACCCTGGCCCGCAACGCCGACGAGGCGACCTACCTGGACTACCAGTGGAAGGCGCTCGACCGGGTGGACTACAGCCCCGCCGACTGCCGGGCCTTCCACGACGCGGTACAGGGCGAGGTCGTGCCGATCCTCGCGGAGCTGATGAAGGGCGTGGCCGACACCCTGGGCCTGGACGCCATCCGGCCCTGGGACTACAACCGCAACAACCTGCTGGACGTGCAGCGCCGCGCGCCGCTGGCTCCCTTCCAGGACGGCGGGCAGCTCGAAACGCTGGCCGAGCAGGCCTTCTCGGGCCTGGATCACGACCTGGCGGCGCGCTTCGGCTACATGCGCTCGAACGGGCTGCTCGATCTGGAATCCCGCCCCGGCAAGATGACCCACGCCTACTGCCAGTATTTCCCGACCCGCAACGAGCCCTTCGTGCTCATGAACGTGGTCGGCACGGCCGAGGACGTTCGCGTGCTGTTCCACGAGGTCGGGCACGCCTTCCACGGCTTCTACAGCGGCGACACGCAGCCCCTGGTCTGGAACCGCTGGAGCCCCACCGAGTTCGTGGAGATCCCGTCGATGGCCATGGAATTCCTGACCCTGGATCACCTGGGGCACGTCTTCTCGCCGGAGGAGCTGGCCCGCTACAGACGCTCGCAGCTCCAGGGCGTGGTGTCGTTCCTGCCCTGGGCCGCGCAGATGGACGCCTTCCAGCACTGGCTGTACGCCGAGGCGCCCTCGACGGTCACGGTCGCGGAACTGGACGCCAAATGGCTGGAACTGGATCAGACCTTCCACAGCTTCGTGAACTGGGACGGGCTGGACGTGGCCGCCCGCGCCAAGGGCTGGCAGTACTACCACATCTTCCACGTGCCCTTCTATTACATTGAGTACGCCATGTGCTACCTGGCCGCCGTGGGCATCTGGCGTGGGGCGCAGCGCGACCCGGCCGCCGCCCTGGAGGGCTACAAGTCGGCCCTGCGCCTGGGCAGCGCGGTGAGCGTGCCCGAGCTGTACCGCGCGGCGGGAGTGGAATTCCGCTTCGACCGCGAGCACATCCGGGGCCTGATGACGTTCCTGAAGGAGCAGCTGGGGCAGGGGGAGGCAACCGGGGGCGGGACAGCCGACCGGAGCCACTAGGCTGCTGGGACACTTCTGTGACATGGAGTCGGGGAGCCTTCCACAGCGGAGGCTCCCCGACCAGCTTCAGACCGGCTTCAGTAGCGGTAACGGCTGGATCTGGTCACGCTGACGTCCACGGTGCGGCCCTGGCCCTGGGTCACGATCAGACGGGCGCTGCCGGTACCACTCTGCAGGGTCGCCTCATATCCGCCGGCGACGGCGCGCGTGCCCAGCACGCGGTAGCCCTCGGCCTGCAGGCTCTGGAGCTGCTGGTCGAAGGTGGCCTGCACCGGCGAGACGCTGCCCACGTTCAGGAGGCCGCCGAACAGCGCGCCGATCAGGTCGAGCAGGGGCGTCTGGGGGGTGGTCACGGGCTGCGCCTGCTCGACCGGGCGCACGGGCGGCACGGGGCGCACCGGGGGCAGGGGACGCATGGGCGGCACCGGCCGGGGCATGACCACGGAGACCCGGTTCGCCACGCTGTACAGGGCGGTATCGCTCGTCCAGCTCTGCTGCACCGGCGTCACCACGATGCTCAGCGCCTGCGCCAGCCCCTGCTCGCCGCGCACGCTGACCGTGGCGAAGGAGTTCTGCTGGCCCTTGAAGGAGGCGATCTCACCCAGGTTCAGCGGGGTCAGGCTGGCGAGGGCGAGCACCTTGTTCAGCCCCACCGGGCCGTCCACGGTAAACGTGAAACCCGCCTGGGGCGCCGGGAACTGCACGGTGGTGTTGGCCTTCACGAAGTTCGCGCCGCCGTTGTAGGTGTTCGGCAGGATCAGGTCGACCGTGCCGTCTACGTCCACGTTGAACAGGTACACGTAGGCGTCTTGGTTCACGCTGGCCGAGATCCGGATGGGCTCGCCGATGCGGTAGCTGGGCACGACTGTGCCGGCGGCCCGGTCTGTCCAGACCTTCACATCCAGCGCGGTCTGCACGGGGTTGACGATGATGCTCTGGGCGCTCAGCTGCGGCTGGGCGGCGGCGGTGCTCAGGGTGGCGGCAGACAGGGCCAGCAGGGCGGTCAGGGCGGTCTTCATAGGGCGCAGTGTGCGGCCGGTCGTTGACGGCCCCCTGACCTTTCCTGACGGAGCCTTGGGAATTCAGGGGGCTGTGCTCATGTCACGCTCAGGACATGCCCGCCAGCCACGCCGCTGTGAGCTGGGCGTCCTGGGGGGTCAGTTCGTGGCCGGCGGCCAGCAGATGCTCCTCGACCCGCGCCCCCGCCCGGTTCAGGTAGGGCACCACGGGCGCGGCGAAGGGCTGGTAGGGATCGCGCTCGCCGCTCAGCACGAGCACGGGCAGGCCCTTCAGGTCGGCCTCCGGCGGCTCGTCCATGGGCATGACGGGGCGCAGGAGCACGGCCCCGGCCCATGCGTCAGGCCGGTGCGCGAGGCTCGCCAGGGCGATGTTCGCGCCGTTGGAGTAGCCCAGCGCCACCACCCTCGCTGCATTCAGGCCGTACTCCCGCGCCGCCTCGCCCACGAAGTCGGCCAGCGCCCCGGCCTCGGAGAGCAGGTGGGGCTGATCGTAGGAGGTGGCGGAAAAGCGCCGGAAGAAGCGCGGCGAGCCCTCCTCCAGCGAGCGGCCCTGCACGCCCAGCAGCGTCGCCGCCGGGGCGACCTGCCGCCCGAAGTCCATCAGTTGATGCTCGTTGCCGCCGGTGCCGTGCAGCAGCAGCAGGGTCAGGTCGCTCTCTCCGCGCTGCAGATGGTGAATCCAGTTCATAAGTCTCCTTCGGAGAGGCAGATGGCTGATGGCAGAAGGCCAGAACAAGGATCTTTTTAGCCTTCTGCCTTGAGCCTTCAGCCTTCTGCATCAGTCAATAGGCTTCAGGCCCGCCAGGATCTGCTCGCGGCGGCCCTCCAGAAAGGGCGGCAGGATGACCTTCTCGCCCAGGGTGTGCATGTCCTCGTCCACGCCGAAGCCGGGGCCGTCGGTGGCGATCTCGTACAGCACACCGTTCGGTTCGCGGAAGTAGAGCGAGCGGAACCAGAAGCGGTCGACCTCGCCGCTGGTCTGCAGCCCGAAGTGCCGGAAGTGCTGGGTCCAGGCGTGGTACTGCTCGTCGTTGGGCGTACGGAAGGCCACGTGATGCACGCCGCCCGCGCCGGGCGAGGCCGGGGCCAGGTCGGGGCGCACCGCCACGTGCAGCTCGGCGTGGGGGCCAGCCTGGGCCGGGTCGCCCATCTCGTACACGTGAACCGTGTGGGTTGGGCTCTCGGGATTCGGGTAATCGCGCAGGGGGCGCAGGTTCATCACCCTCTGCAGCACCAGATCGGTGTTCCGCAGGTTCGGCACGGTCATGGTGATCGGGCCCAGCCCACGGATCTGGTGCTCGGCGGGCACCGGGCTGCCGGCCCAGGCCACGGGCGCGTCCCCGGCGCCGCCGTCCGGGGTCAGGCTCAGGCGCTGGCCCTCATGATCCTCGAAGTCCAGCACGGGGCGGCCACCTCTGTCGTGAATGTCCCCGTGGCTCACGTTCAGTTCGGCGAAGCGGGCCTTCCAGTAGCCCAGGCTGGCCTCGCCCTGCACGCGCAGGCCGGTGCGGGTCACGGTGTTGTTGCCGCGCCGCTCGCGGGGCACCTTCCAGTCGAAGAAGGTGATGTCGCTGCCGGGCGAGCCCACCGAGTCGGCGTAGAACAGGTGATAAGCGCTGACGTCGTCCTGGTTCACGGAACGCTTGACCAGGCGCATACCCAAGTCCTGTGTGTAGAAGCGCTTGTTCTCGCGGATGTCGGCCGAGACGGCGGTGAGGTGGTGGAAGCCGGTGAGCTGCAGGGTCATGGGGTCTCCTTCGGAGGGGTGATGGTCGATCGTTGATGGTTGATGGAAAGAGCGCTGTTCCCTATCGACCATCGCCCATCAACCATCACCGGCGCCCAGCGCCAGCGGCCGCAGGTGCGCCTCGATGGTCGCGCGGCGCGGTTCCAGGAACGGGGGCAGCGAGAGCCGCTCGCCCAGTTCGTCCAGGCTCTCGTCGGTGGCGAAGCCGGGGCCGTCCGTGGCGAGTTCGATCACCAGCCCGTTGGGGTCGCGCAGGTAGATGCTGGCGAAGTAGTGGCGATCCACCCGCCCGCTGCTGCCCAGGCCCTCGGCGTCCAGATGAAACAGCCAGGCCCGCAGTTCCTGTTCGTCGCGCATCCGCAGGGCGACGTGGTGCACACTGCCGGCGCCGGGGCGCGAGTGGGGCAGGTCGTCTCGCCCGGTGACGTGCAGCTCGGCGTGCGGGCCGCCCTCGCCCATCTCGAAGACGTGGGTGGTGAAGCCGTCGGTGAGATACGTCTGGACTTCCCGTAGGCCCAGGCCGCGTTCCAGAAAATCGCGGGTGGGCGCCAGCTCGGCCACGGTCAGGCCGCTGTAGCCCAGGCCCTGAATCTGATCCTCCTGGGGCACGTCGCTCTGGTCGTTCGGCACGCCGCGCGGCCCCTCGCCGCCGTCGTCGAACAGCGAGAGGCGGGTGCCGTCCACGTCCTCGAAGTCCAGGTGGGCGCGGCCGTCCCGGTAATGGACGCCGCCGTGGGGCACGCCGAAATCGTCCAGCCGCTGCACCCAGAAGCTCAGCGCCGCCTCGCCGGTCACGCGGAAGGTGGTGAGCGTGATCGAGTCGCGGCCCCGGTGCTCGCGGGCGGCGCGCGGGAAATCGAAGAAGGTCATGTCCGTGCCCGCGCTGCCCGCGCCGTCGGCGTAGAACAGGTGGTACATGCCCGGCGAGTCCTGGTTGACGGTCTTCTTCACCAGCCGCAGCCCCAGCACGCGGGTGTAGAAATCGTGGTTGGCGGCGATCTCGGCGCTCAGGGCGCTGACGTGGTGCACGCCGGACAGGGGAGGGGGGGTCATGGAGTCTCCTCGAAGCGGCGCCAGATGCCCGCCAGCAGCTCGGTCTCCTGGGGGCTCAGCCTGTCCAGGAAGCGGCTGCGAACCTCGCGCAGGTGGCGGGCGTGGATGCGGCGCAGTTTCTCCTCGCCCACCGAGGTCAGGTAGACCTCCCAGCCCCGGCCGTCCTCGGGGCAGCGGCGCCGGCCGATGAGGCCCTGGCGCTGCAACTTGTCGGCCAGCCGGGTCAGGCCGCCGCCGGAGAAGCGCAGGGAGCGGGCCAGCTCAGTCATCCTCATGCCGCTCAGGCCGGTGTCCTGCAGGGTGGTCAGCAGCTCGTAGGCGGGCAGGTTCAGCTCGTCCTTGCCCAGTTCGGCGTCCAGCGCCTTCCAGAGGCTGTCGTGCGTGTGCAGGAAGCCGCGCCAGGCCTGCTTTTCGGTGGGGGTGAGGTTCAGCATGGGTGTCCTTCGGTGGGTGGGAGAACAGTGGGAGGGAGGTGAGCCCGCTCCACTCAGGCTACTTGCTTTGCAAACTAAAGAGATGAGTGAACATCGAACGATCTCTGCACAGAACGTTCAGACCCGCTGGCCCCGGCTCGTTCCGCGCGCCACGCCGCCCGCGATCAGGTGGGCCGCCCGCAGGGCTTCGGGGATCCGGCCGGTGACGGTCAGCGCCGTCAGCGCGCCTGCGGCCTCGTCCAGCGTCAGACCGGCGCGCTGCACGTACACGCCGCCGCAGGCCTCCATCTCGCCCGCCGCCCCTATCAGCCGCCACCGGTGCGCCCCGCCCGGCACGTGCGCCAGCAGCGCCGCCCGCACCGCGCCCAGGTTTGGAGGCCGCCGGGCCACGACCAGCACGGGCCGCCCGGATGCGGCGTGCAGGGCGTGGATGTCCACGACGTTGAAGCCTGCCAGCGCGATGCCCTGCAGCAGGATGAGCCCCGCCTGATCGCCGGCCAGCGCGCTCAGTCGGGCCAGTTCCCGCGTGCTGTGGCGCCCGTCGCGCCGTACCCGGCCGGAGACCGCCTATGCAGGATGTAGCCCGCGTACAGTGCGCCGAACACCCGCACGTCTCCCCGGAACCCGCGGGCGAAGGGGGCGTCGCCCTGCGCCGATGGCGTGGGTCAGGGCCACGCTCCAGGGTAGCCGGCGCCTATCCGCCAGTTGGCGCATGTGCTCCTGACGCCCCGGGTTCACACTGCCCCCATGACGACGACCCCTCTACAGACGCGGCCGCCGGGCGAGGTGAGCGTGACCCCCTTCGATCCGCGTGGCGCCCCCGCCGAGCAGCGGCTGGCGGTGGGCACGCTGCTGGCGGCGGCCTACGCCTACGCCCTGCCGGACGACCCACCCCTGCTCCCCCACCGTGAGGCCATCGGCCTGACCCACCTGGGGCCGGACGAGCGGGCCGATCATTTCGTGATCTGGGACGGCCCGCAGGCGCAGAACAGTGAGGAGCAGAGCAGTCAGGCGCAGAACAGTCAGGTGCTGGGCTGGGCCTCGCTCAGCTACGACCTGAAGCAGAACACGCACGCCGCCCACGCGCGGGCCGTGGTGCATCCGGAGCACCGCCACCGGGGGCTGGGGCAGGCCCTGGGGCGGGCCCTGAAAGACGCCGCGCAGCGAGAGGGCCGGCGGGTGGTGACCTTCGGCACGTCCAGCACCTCCCTGGACGGCGAGAGATTCGCCGCTGCCCTGGGCGCCGAGCCCGCGCTGCCCATGCGCCAGAGCCGCCTCGACCTGGGGGCCCTGGACGCCGGGCTCCTGCGGGCGTGGCAGGTTCGCCCGCAGGGTGACCCGTACCGGCTGCGCGTCTGGCGTCAGGTGCCCGACGACTTCCTGCTCCGCGCCGCCGACATGATCATGGTCATGAACACCGCGCCGCGCGGTGATCTGGAGGTGGACGACTGGACGGTCACCCCCGAGATGATCCGCGCCTGGGACACCATGATCGAGGAGGGGGGCGAGGTGCGCTTCTTCATGGCGGCCGAGGATATCCGCAGTGGGCAGCTCGACGGCTACACCGAGGTCTTCTGGTCTCCCGAACGCGCCGCGCTGGTCTACCAGGGCGCGACGGCGGTGCGCCCCAGCGCCCGTGGCCTGGGCCTGGGCAAATGGCTCAAGGCCGCCATGCTGGAGCACGTGCTGGCCCGGTGCCCCGGCGCCCGCTGGATTCGCACCAGCAACGCCCACGTGAACGAGGCCATGCTGGGCATCAACGTGGCGCTGGGCTTCACGCCCTGGCAGACCTTCACCGAATGGCAGCTGAAGCTGGCAGAGGAGCGCCCGAGCCCGGGCCGGTCATGACCGGTCAGGCCGCTTCAGGACACTTTCCGGCCCAGCAGCCGCGCCACCGAGGCCAGCAGCGACGGCTGGGCCGGCACGGGCTCATCGTCCACGAGGAAGACGGAGCCATGTGAAAAATCGACGGGCGCGCGCGCCGGAGCCTCCTCCGGCTCGGCGACGACCTCGTCCCATTCCAGAACGCGGCGGACATGACGGCCATACTCCACGCTGGTCATGGTTCAGCATGGAAGATGAACCCTCTCTCAAGTCTTACAGCCCCCTGTCCGGTCAGCGCCTGGGCTGTGACAGTTCTGTCAGAAACGAGATGCAGGGGCCGCTGGTCTGGCCCCTGCATTGGGTGTCTGGATCGGGTCTGGTGCGCTGGAACAGTTCGGCTGCGCTGAAATCTCAGCCGGCCCAGGTCAGGTGACTGCTGTGTGTGGCCGGACGCGGCCTCACTGCCGGGGTGCGCCCAGTGGGCAGCGGCACCTTGTCCACCTGGGGAAGAAGGATAGGGGGGAGGGTCATGCCCCCAGTGTGTGGGAAGGGCTGAACGAGTGGATGATGCCACTCTTTAGGTGGAGACCAGCCCGGGTTAAGTCAAGCTTCAGAATCCAGGGGCGTGCTTTATCCGGAATTGACGGCCTGGGGGTCGGCGTCCCCCCACCCTCTTTCCTGAAAGGCCGTCAGAGACGTGGTGGATCCACGACAGGCGAGGGGCTTTGGGCAGAGGTGCCGGCTTCCACCCCACATCACAGGGGCCGACACGAGCGAGCCGGGGCCTCCGGGTGAACGGCCAGACCCAGCAGCCAGACCCAGCAGGAGGGGGCTGGAGGCGACCCCACGCCCCAGGCGGAGTCAAATAGCCAGGGGACGACCGTCGGTGGCCCGCCTCCAGCCCTACACTGGTTCATGACCCAGCCCACGAACGACGCCCTGGCCCTGGGCCGGGCCTATACCGGCGAAGGTGTCACGGTCTATTACGACGCGCGGCGGTGCCTGCACGTGGCCAACTGCGTGCGCGGGCTCCCCGAGGTCTTCAGGCCGCAGGAACGCCCCTGGATCCAGGCGGGCCAGGCCGGAGCCCAGGCGGTCGCGGCGGTCGTCCGCACCTGCCCCACCGGGGCGCTGCGTTACGTGCTGGAGGACGGAGAACCGGAACAGCCGGACACCACCACCACGATCACGCCCAGCCCGGACGGCCCGCTGATGATCCGGGGGAATCTGGTGATCCAGACGCCGGGCGGCGAGCACAGAGAAGTCCGCGCCGCCCTGTGCCGCTGCGGCCAGAGCGGCAACAAGCCGTACTGCGACGGCACGCACAGGAAGGTCGGCTGGACGAGTGGGGAGGGGCAGGAACCGCGCCCCTGAGCCGGATCTCATCCAGAACAGACGGTCTGGGCTCGGAGTTCGTCTGGAGCGGCCCTCCCGGACACCACCCCCTCCGGAAATCACCGCCCGGCGCCTGCTTTACACTGCCCTATGCCTCCTCTGAACATCCCCGATCTGATCCGCAAGAAGCGCGACGGCGAGACCCACCCGCGCGCCGAGCTGGAGGCGCTGGTGCTGGGCTACACGCGCGGCGAGGTGCCGGACTACCAGATCAGCGCGTGGCTGATGGCGGTCTACCTCAGGGGCATGACCCCCCAGGAGACCGCCGACCTGACCCTGGTGATGGCCGAGTCCGGGGATCAGCTGAACCTGGGCGATCTGCCGCGCACCGTGGACAAGCACTCGACCGGCGGCGTGGGCGACAAGACCAGTCTGATCCTGACCCCCATGCTCTCGGCGCTGAGCCTGACCGTGGCGAAGATGAGCGGGCGTGGCCTGGCCCACACCGGCGGCACCATCGACAAGCTGGAGAGCTTTCCCGGCTGGACGTCCGAGCTGTCCGAGGAGCGCTTTCTGGCGCAGGCCCACGACATCGGCCTGGCGCTGGTGGGGCAGAGCAGGGATCTGGCGCCCGCCGACGGCAAGCTGTACGCCCTGCGCGACGTGACCGCCACCGTGGACTGTCTGCCGCTGATCGCCTCCTCCATCATGAGCAAGAAGCTGGCCTCGGGCGCGCACACGGTGGTGCTGGACGTGAAGGTGGGCGCCGGGGCCTTCATGCGGACGCTGGACGACGGCCGGGCGCTGGCCCGCGCCATGGTGGACATCGGCACGCGGGCGGGGCGGCAGGTGCGCGCCGTGCTCACCGACATGGACACGCCCCTGGGCCACATGGCCGGCAACTCGCTGGAGGTGCGCGAGGCCCTGGCGACCCTGCGCGGCGAGGGCCCGCACGACCTGACCGAGCTGTGCGTGGCCCTGGCGGTGGAGGCGCTGGCCGCCCAGGGCGAGGACGAGACCCAGGCCGAGGCGCGGGCGCGCACCACCCTGGAAGACGGCAGCGCCCTGGCGAAATTCCGCGCCTTCATCGCGGCCCAGGGCGGCGACCCCACGCTGGTCGACCACCCGGAGCGGCTGGACGTGGCGCCCGGGCGCGAGGACGTGGGCGCGCCCGTGGGCGGCTTCGTGGAGCGCATCGACGCCCTGAGCGTGGGCCGCGCCGTGCTGGCCCTGGGCGGTGGCCGCGAGCGCAAGGGCGAGGCGATCGACCACGGGGTCGGCGTGGAGCTGCTCAGGAAGCCCGGCGAGGCGGTGCAGGCGGGCGAGGCCGTGCTGCGCCTCTACCACCGTGACGGCCGAGGCCTGGAGACGGCCCGCGACCTGGTGCGCTCCGGCCTGAGCATCAGCGCCCTGGCCCCGGTGCCCGACGACCTGATCCTCGACCGGGTGAATTGACGTCGGGGTGAAGGTCTCGATTCACCGGCCGGCTGCGCTCGATTCGAAGGCCGGCCCGCGTCCTGTGCCCGGGCCTCCGGGTTCCTACGGCAGCCGCACCATCTGGCAGTTCTCGCCGGGCACGTCGGGCGCGCTGGGCGACACGACGACCTTCTCGTCGGCGCCCACGAAGCCCTGGCAGCGCGCCAGCTGACGCAGGTACTGCGGATCGTTGGCCGCCGCCCGGGCGTCCTGCAGGATCCGGATATCGCTCTCCAGGGCGGCGATCCGCGCCTCGGTCTGGCGGTGCTGCTGGGTCCAGCTCAGGGTGCGGTAGCCCGTGTTGGCGAGCTGGAACGACAACTGCACGATGCCCAGCGCGGCCAGCAGGCTGGTTAGCATCAAGGCCAGGGGCAGCCGCGCCGCGCGCCGCCACCACGACCCGCGCGGGCGGGGGGGCACAGAGGGTGGGGCGTCGTCCATCCGGGCCAGCATACCGCCGGGAACGCGCGGCGGATGGGAGACCGGGCCGCTCTGTCCGGTGCCGCCAGCCGGTGCCACTACACTGGGCCCATGACCGCACAGACCACCCCCCCGGCGGGCCGTATCCCGGCGCTCAACTGGCCCGATGCCCACCGCTGCGTGATCCAGCTGCGCTACAGCGATCTGGACGCCATGGGCCATGTGAACAACGCCCGCTACGCCGAATATCTGGAGGTGTCGCGCATCGCGCTCTCGCAGGAACTGGGTCTCGGGGATGTGGACGACCTGTCCGTGCTGGCGCGGCTGGAACTCGACTATCTGGCCGAGATCCGTCTGGAGCACGAACTGGTGATCGAAACCCTGATCGAGCGGGTGGGGCGCACGAGCTGGGTCACGGTCTCGCGCTTCCTGGCAGACGGCCGCCCCTGTGCCCTGGCGCGTGGCGTGCAGGTCAGCGTGGACGAGGCCCACCAGCCGCGCGAGCTGCCCCAGGACTTCGCGGCGCGGGTGGCCCCGGTGCGCGTGGACAGCTTCCGCGCGATCGGCGGGAACGCGGTCGGTGAGCGGCCCACCGATCCCAACAGTGAGCCGGTGCGCCCATGACCCGCGCCACCTATGAAGACCGGGTGATGTACCAGGGCGACGTGTGGGTGCGGGTGGACACCCTGCCGCGCCTGCTGGCGGAGGGCTGGCGGCGCAGCCTCTCGGACGGCGGGGTGGTCAGCGTGGTGCGCACGCCCTTCCAGTGGGCGATGGGCTCTCCGGTGATCGAGATCGAAACCGGCGGCTACATGGGCGACGTGGGCCTGTACGTGCCGGAGGTGCAGCTCGCCGAGGCGCTGGAACTGCTGGGCTTCGAGCCGGAGGCCGTCGCCGCCGAGACCGACGACCGCACCGAGGACTAGCCGGAGGCGGGCGGAGAACCGCCGCAGGCTCATTGGCGCGCATCAGCGTCGTCTTCCCGAACTCACCGACGGAGCCTGCACGGTAGCTGTGAAGTGGCCGTGTCATGGCTGTGGAGCGGCTCCCCGGGCGGTGTCCGTCCCGGGCAGGCCATCTCCAGGCTGCTCAACGAGGACTAGCCCACCTGGGCGCCGCTCCCGTGGTGCGCGGGGTAAAGTTCCTCTGAACCCGGATCGTGGCGCCCGCCCGTCTGGACGCGCTGCCCCTTTCCCACCCCCACCCGACCCCAGGAGTCCCCATGACCACTCTGCCCACCCCCGAAACCATCTCCATCGGCGTCGATGTCGGCGGCACCAAGATCGCCACGGGCGTGCTGCGCGGCGACGAACTGCTCACGCGCCACGTCCAGCCCACCCCCGAGACCGGCTGGGAAGCCGTGCTGGACGCCATCGCCGCGCAGGTGCTGGCGCTGCAGGGGCAGCATCCGGAAGCCCGGCTGGTCGGCGTGGGCGTGCCGGGACCGCTGAACTCCGACCGCACCCGCGTGAAGTTCGCGCCGAACATCTACGGCTTTACCGACGTGCCGATGGTCGACGGCCTGCGCGACCGCCTGGGGCAGCGCATCGTGCTGGAGAACGACGCCAAGGCCGCCGCCCTGGCCGAAGCGCACCTGGGCGCGGCGCGCGGCGCCGAGAGCAGCATCTACGTGACCGTCAGCACCGGCATCGGCGCGGGCATCGTGCTGAACGGGCGGATCTGGCGGGGGCGGCACGGCATCGCGGGCGAACTGGGCCACATCACCGTGATGCCGGGCGGCCCGGTCAGCGGCGCGGGCCTGGACGGCGCGCTGGAGGCGATCGCGTCGGGCACCGCCATCGCCCGCGACGCCAGCTACGCCCTGAACCGCGACGTGAGCACGGCCGAGGCCTTCGAACTCGCCCAGCAGGGCCACCCGGCCGCGCGGCGCGTGGTGGGGCAGGCCATGAAACACATAGGGGTGGCGCTGGCGGATCTGCAGAAGGTGATCGATCCCGAGGTCTTCGTGATCGGCGGGGGCGTGGCCTCGGTGGGCGACTATTTCTTCCTGGGCGTGCAGAAGGCCGCCGACGAGTATGCCCAGGGCTTCGCTCCGGTCACCATCCGCCGCGCACAGCTGGGCACCGACGCCGGCGTGATCGGGGCGGCGCTGGCCGCGCGGCACGGCTGAGCGACCCGGAACACGGAGAACGCACCCGGAGGCCCATCCTCCGGGTGCGTCTGTGTCCTGAGCGGGCTTACGGGCAGGTGGTGGGCAGGGCCTGCTGCGCCAGCTTCTGCTGGATGTCTCTGGGCAGGCGCAGATCGAGCCTTGCCCCCCAGGTGCTGCGGGCACTGTCCACGATGATCTGGCGCGCGGCCTGGGCAGCCGCCAGGGCCTTCGGATCGCGGATCGCCTGGCTGCCCAGCGGGGCGGCGCTCAGGCAGCGCTGGCCGCCGGGCAGGCTCTGGGAACTCAGGGTCACCGGGTAGACCTTGTCCTCGAAGGGCAGGGGCTTGGCGGGGCAGCTGATCCGGCGCTCAGACGTGAGTGTGCCGCTCAGGAAGTAGTTCGTGATGGGCAGATCCACGCATTCGGTGTCGTAGGGGAAGGCGGTGTGCTGCGGCTCGTCCTCGACGAACAGCAGCCTCGCGCTGGGCGTGGCGTTGAAGGCGTTCAGGGCGCCCTCGGTGGCGGTGGCGGGGTCGAACTCGTTCTGCACCATCAGCACGGGGGGCATGGTGGCGGGCAGGGCGGGCCTCTGCACGGTGGCGCCGCCCTGCCAGTACAGGCAGGAGTTCGCCAGCGACGAGCCGCCGATCAGCGGGTACTTCTTGGCCTCGCTCTCGTCGAGTTGCCGCCAGTAGTTCTGGTCGGTGTTCCAGGGCGTGTCGTTGCAGGTGACGGCCGTGAAGGTGGCTGAGGATTCTCCCAGCGTGACCGGCTGGGGCGGGGCGTTGAGTACGCTGTCGCGGATGAACACCAGATTGATGGCCATCTGCCGGGCCAGGTCGTTCAGGGTGGGATCTTTGAAATACGTCTTGGTCTGCACCGCCTCGAACAGCTCGAACAGCGTGAGTGTCGGCTGGGCCTTGATTAGGTCGTCCAGGACGGTCGCCGCCCGCAGCATGATGCCGATGTTCGGCAGTCGCTCGCGGCTGTACATGGAGCCGGCGATCTCGTAGCCCACGATGAAGCGCAGCGGCTCGCCGAGGGCCTGCTCGCGGGCGTAGATCTGCTGGGCCGTCATGGGGCTCTCCCCAAACACGGCCGTGTTGATGCGGCTCAGGTAGGGAGCGACCACATCCCGGAAATCCCGCTCGAAGGCCCGGGGCTGGAGCTTGAAGGTTTCCTCGAAGTTGCTCGAGAAGTCGGTGTTGCCGTCCAGCAGCATCTTGCCGCTGTTCTGGGGGAAGCGCTTGGCGTACCACGAGCCCAGCCAGGTGCCGTAGGAATACCCGATGTAGTTCAGCTTCTGCTCGCCCAGCAGCTGCCGCATCAGGTCGAGGTCGCGCACGGTGGCGTCGGTGTTGATGAACGGCGTGACCGGATTCTTCTGGCAGGCTTTGGCGCTCAGCTGGCCAAAGCGGATCATGGTCTGGATGTTCTTCTCGCTGCGGTCGCTGGCGGGGGGCCGCAGCGGGTCGACCAGCTCGTTCGTGCCGCAGTACAGCCGGGTACTGTTGCCCACGCCGCGCGGCGAGAAGCCGATCAGGTCGTACCCGTCGGCCATCGCCTTGAGGTTCCGGCCGATGGCGTTTTTCTGGTCGGCCTTGCCCCAGGCGTACCCGTAGAGCGGCGCGAAGATCAGGCCGTCGCCACCGGGCCCACCCGGATTGAAGGCGATGATGCCCTGGCGCTTCGCCGGGGTGGCCGCCGCCGTGCGAATCACCGACATCGTGGCCGTACCGCGCCCGGGATTGGCCCAGTCCAGCGGCACCTTCACGTCGGCGCACTTCAGGCGGTCGCCGAGGTCGTTGTAGATGTCTTGAAGGGTCAGGGGCGTTTGTTCGTCGCCGCCGACTCTGGCCTCCGCTGGAATGCCCAGCACCGTGGGGTCGCAGGCCACCCAGTTCAGGGTCTGGCCGGTGAAGGGCTTCAGCGGATCGTCCACTGGTTTTTGCTGGTTGCAGCTGGCCAGCAGCAGGGCGGCGGAAGCGATGGCGGTCAGATGGGCGAAGTTCTTCATAACGCACCTCTACGGGGGCACCCTATCAGGGGTTGTAAATCAGGATTGCCTCACCTTTGGCAGGTACGTCTGAATGCCACATGAAGTTGCGGTGCCCCTTCAGATCAGTCCTCTCCCTCTGCCCCCCGGCGCCCAGGGGCGTGGTGTCAGCGCAGGTGCGATACTGGACTCACCATGCGTTCCCGCGTTGCTGTGACCCTGGCGGCGCTGCTGGCCGGAGCAGGAAGCGCCCAGGGCCTGCCCGGCGTTCCCTCGCGCCCCGGCTGGCCGCCCGTGCCACGCGTGTCGGCCCTGCCGGGCGGTCTGCTGCCGGTCACCGATACGGTGGTCAGGCGCACCCGTAACGTGTACACCGTGCTGGAGGTCTCGGCCCCCGCCCTGTACGGCCGGCCTGTCCGGGTGCAGGGCTACAGCCTGGACATGCTGCTGCGCTGGCACTGGCCCGGCATCCAGGCCTGGGCGCAGGCGGGCTTCCTGATCACCTTCAGCGGCGAGTCCGGAAGCGTCACCCTGAGCCTGCGGGACGTGTACGGGCACGGGGGAGTGCTGGCCTACGCCCTGGACGGCGCCCCTGCCGAATCCCCCTGGCCGGACGCTCAGGCGGGACAGCGCAGGGTCGCTGGATCGGAGGTCGGTTACGCCCTGGTGTGGCCGCAGACGGCGCCCGCCACGTTGCCGCAGCCGTGGGGCCTGCGGATGATCACGGTGAGGCCGCCCGGCCCCTGAGGCCAGAGCCCCTGTTGCCAACACTTCCCGACATTCTTCAATAGGCGCCGTCGCACCGGTCTGCTCCGCTCAGGACTCGGCAGAGGTGGACACGACTGAAGGGGTGGAGACACCCGAACTGGAGACGACCTTCTCGCCCCGCAGGTAGCGCACCACGTCCTCGGCGGTGTAGCCCAGCGGCCAGTCGCTCAGCGCGCTGATCCCGTCGCCGGAGGTCAGCAGCGGCAGTTCCTGGTAGCCGCCCTTCTGGATCTGGGCGTGCCCGGCGTCGGCCATCAGGGCGTTGCACAGGCACTTGCGGCCCACGGTCTCCTCCAGCTTGCCGTTCTTGGCCAGGAAGGTGTCCACGGGCTCGGCGGGGCAGCGCAGGCCGACCTTGCCCGCCGGGTCGCGGTACGCCTCTCGCAGGTAGCCGATGTCGCAGATGCGCGGGCGCTCCCGGTACAGCTCCTCGTTCGACAGGGTGTCCGGCAGGCGCACCACCTTGAACGGGAAGCCGGTGGGCGAGGCCAGTGGGTCGGTGAACACGCTCAGGCGCTCGTCCTGGGCGCGCTGGTGCACCTGGGAGCGCAGTTCGTCGCGGAAACCCGATTCCTGGCAGTAGGCGAACAGGGTGCCCACCTGAATTCCCGCCGCGCCCTGGTCGAGTGCAGCTCTCAGGGCCTCGGGCGAGCCGCTGCCGCCCGCCAGCCAGAAGGGCAGACTGAGTTTACGCATCTCGTCCAGGTCGGCCAGGTCGCGTTCGCCGTAGACCGGCTGGCCCAGGTCGTCGTAGGTGACCGTGCCGCGTGGGGGGGCGTTGTGGCCGCCGGCAGTGGGCGACTCGATCACGAAGCCCTCGATGGAGCCGCTGGCCTTGCGGGCCAGCACGCCCGCCAGCACGTGCGAGGTCACGATGGGGTAGAAGCGCGGCCGCCCCAGGCTCAGGCCGCCGAAGCCGTACTCGGCGGGGTCGAAGGTCACCATGACCGGCTCACCGGTCGAGTCGCCCTTGATGTCCAGCCGGATCGAGGCGGCCTTGCCCTGGGCGAAGGCGTCCAGCACGCCGGGGATATCGCGCGGAATGCCGGCGCCCATGATCACGGTGTCCACCCCGCCCAGCAGGCAGCCGTAGATGGCCGGCAGGGTGTGCATCTGCAGCTTGGTCAGCAGGTTGGCGCCCACGGGGTTGGCGTGCCCCTCCTTGGCCAGCGTGACCTCGACGAAGCCGCCCATGACCGCCAGCTCCCAGCCGACCCGGTGGTTGGTCAGGCTGGGCAGCGGCACGCGCTTGTAGCCCTTGCCGGGGGGGCGGCCCCCTTCGAGAAACCAGCCCCTGAGCACCTCCTGAACCCGCTCCTGATCGGGGTAGCCCTGCAGGGCGCGGCGCACGTGGCCGCCCTCGTCGCCGTCCTGCAGGCGGCGCACCATCAGGTTGTCGATGCCGGTGGCCGACACCACGCCCAGTTCGCCCAGGCTGGACACGGCGCGGGCCAGTTCCCAGCCGGAAATCGCCACGCCCATGCCCCCCTGGATGATGCGGGGGAGGGTGGCGCTCGGAGTACTCGTCAATGCAGTCATTGGGGCAATCGTTGGGGCAGTCATGGGGTCACCTGGGTCGCCGGCAACCCGGCTGGCGTCTGGGGCCAGCACCTTCGGAAGCGGCGGATACCCTGCCAGTATCGGCCCGTTCGCCCGGAGGAAACTCGATCTGGAACACGGTCAAGGAATCGTTCAGGGTGACGTGGTGCGGGGCGTGGCTGGCGCTGGGCAGCATGGTTGGTCGCAGGGGATACAGGCCGCGCCCCCGGACGCCTGCCCCCCGCAGGTTCAGTAGCTTCCGCGTGTCCTGCCCCCTGTCGGTTCGACGACAACCGCACCGGTCAGTCGGGACGGTGGCCTGGGAGGGCTCCGTGCGCTACCCGAACCGTGCCCTACCCGAACTGCCGCATCACGTCCGCCAGACTCTGCGGGCTGGGCCGGGTCAGCGCCTCGGGCAGCAGGGCCAGCGGGGTGTCGTGGACATGCTGGGTGTCGAGCAGGGTCGGGCGGGTCTCGTCCAGGTACAGCAGGCCGGTGAGGAGTTCGCCGCCGTGTCTGGCCCCCTCCAGCAGCGCCAGGGCGCTCAGGCGGCTCCTCGGGTCGTAGTCGCGGCCCAGCTTGCGGAGCTGCACGGTGGGGCCGTCGTGCAGCCGCACGCTGAGCACCTCGCCGGGTTCGTAGTCCACGCGGATCTCGTCGAACTCGGGTACGAAGGTGATGTCGTGGATGGGCACCTCGTGCGCCTTGCCATAGCCGTAGCTCTTGGTGCTCTCGTCGTGGTTGTTGAATGTCACGCAGGGCGAGATGATGTCCAGCACGGCGATGCCTTTGTAACTCAGGGCCGCCTTGAGCAGTTCCGTGACCTGCTTGGCGTCGCCGGCGAACGAGCGGGCCACGAAGCCCGCGCCCGCCAGGATCGCCTCGGCGCACAGGTCGAGGGCCGGCAGGTCGTTGGTGCCGATGTATTTCAGGGTCTGCCCCTGGTCGGCGGTGGCCGAGAACTGCCCCTTGGTGAGCCCGTACACGCCGTTGTTCTCGATGATGTAGACCATCGGCACGTTGCGCCGCACCGCATGTTTGAACTGCCCGATGCCGATGGAGCCGGTGTCGCCGTCGCCCGACACCGCTATGGCGGTGTGCCCGCGCTGGGCCAGCAGCGCGCCGGTCGTCACGCTGGGCATCCGGCCGTGCACGGTGTTGATGCCGTGCGAGCCGTTCAGGAAGTACGCCGGCGACTTGCTGGAACAGCCGATGCCCGAGAGCTTGAGCACCATGTGCGGGCGCAGGCCCAGCGCGTACGCCGCGTCGATGATCCGGCTGGAAATGGAGTCGTGGCCGCAGCCGGGACAGAGGGTACTGGGCAGGCCCTTGTAGTCGTTCTTGGCGAGCCCGGCGCTGTTCAGGGCGGCGGGGCGGGCGGGCGCTGGGTTGGAGGGGGCTGGGCTGGTCATGCGTTCACCTCTTCAGGACGGGTGGGGCTAGGAAGGGCCGCTTTCACCCGCGCAGCCACGAAGGCCCCGGTCAGCGGCAGGCCGTCGCAGTGGGCCACGCTGAGAATGCGGGTGGCGAACTCGGGGTATTCGGTGCGGAGCAGTATGGCGAGTTGCCCGTGCTGGTTCATCTCGACCACCACCGTCCGTTCGTGCGCCGCGATGAAGGCCCGGACGGCCGGGCTGAAGGGCAGCGCCCGCACGCGCAGGGAGTCAGTGTCCACGCCCTCCCGCTCCAGCATGACCCGTCCCTCGACGATCGCCGGGTGGGTGCTGCCCATCGCGATGATCCCGGTGTCCGCTCCCTCCCCGCTGACCACGGGCTCCGGCACCACCGTCCGCGCGTGCTCGTGCTTGCGGTCGAGCCGCGCCAGGTTGCGCTGCCAGTCCTCGGGGCGCTCGGAGTAGGTCGCCAGCTCGGTGTGTCCGGTGCCGCGCGTAAAATAGGCGGCCCCCATGGCGTCGTTTCCGGGCAGCGTGCGTGGGCCGACCCCGCTGCCGTCCTCGTCCTGGTAGCGCCCGAAACGCCCGCCCAGCGCCACGATGTCCTCGGCGCTCAGTACCTTGCCCCGCTTCATGGGCTGCTCCGGGTACGTGAAGGGCTCGGACATCCAGGCGTTCATGCCCAGGTCGAGGTCGCTGTTCACGAAGACCGGCGTCTGCAACTCGTCGGCGATATCGAAGGCCCGCCAGCCGAATTCGAAGCACTCGGCGGGCGTGGCGGGCAGCAGGATCACGTGCCGGGTGTCGCCGTGCGAGAGGTAATAGGTGCTGAGCAGGTCGCCCTGCGAGACGCGCGTGGGCAGGCCGGTGCTGGGGCCCATGCGCTGCACGTTCCAGATCACCAGCGGCACCTCGGCGAAGTAGGCGTACCCCGCGAACTCGGCCATCAGCGAGAGGCCGGGGCCGGAGGTGCTGGTCATGGCCCGCGCGCCCGCCCAGCCGGCCCCCACCAGCATGCCAATCGCGGCCAGTTCATCCTCGGCCTGCACGATGGCGAAGGTGGCCTTGCCGGTCTCGCTGTCCTGGCGCAGCTTGGGCATCCATTCGATCAGGCCCTCCGCCAGACTGGTCGCGGGCGTGATCGGGTACCACGAGACCACCGTGCAGCCACCGTAGATGGCGCCCAGCGCGGCGGCCGTGTTGCCGTCGATCAGGATCTTGCCGGCGGTGGCGTCCATCCGGCGCAACGTGTAGGGGTCGGTCTTGGTCAGGTTCACCGCGCACCACTCGAAGGCGGCCACGGCGATGTCGTAGTTGGCCCCCACCACCTTCGGCTTCCCGGCGAAGTTGCGCGTCAGGTAGTCGTGGATCGCCGTCATCTCGATGCCCAGCACCTGCGCCAGCGCCCCCACGTACACCAGATTCGCCATGCGGTCGCGGAACTTCACGTCGACCTCCTGCTCCTTCATGATCGCGTTCGCGGGCAGGGCGTACAGGCTCACGTCGTCCCGGGGCGCGGCCGGCTTCAGGTGGTCGGGGTAGAACATCACGCCTCCCGGTGGGAGGGCGCGCAGGTCTTCATCCAGCGTCTTGGCGTTGAAGGCCACCAGGATCTCCGGATCGTCCCGCCGCGCCGTGAAGCCCTCGCCGCTGACCCGGATCGAGTACCAGGTGGGCAGCCCCTTGATGTTGCTGGGAAAGACGTTCTTGGCGTTCACCGGCAGGCCCATGTGGAACAGCGCGTCGACCAGCGTGGCGTTAGCAGTCTGCGAGCCCGAGCCGTTCACCGTCGCCACCTGAATGGTGAAATCGTTGATCACCGGGTCGAGTCCAGGGCGGGGGCCTTGTCGCGGGGCGGGGTGCGTCATCCGGGAAACCTCTCAGGGAAGGAGGGGGCGAACCGGGTCGTCTCCCGGCTCCACGGTCAGGTTGTCGGTGCCCTGACTGTACTCCCGGCGAAGGTGTGGGGAATAGGGCACTGGAAGCATGGCAAATCCCCCGACACGGGGCCGGGGGTCGCCTGCGGGCAGGTCTGGGGCGTGGCGGGTCAGGCCACATGGGTCGGTCAGACTGGAGGGTGGCCCGGACTCACGTCGTCGCGGGGTGGGCACCGGGACAGGACGTGGCGGCCCTACCCGAGATCGACACCGCGATCAGGCGTGGCGCAGGACGAATTCCACGAGGAACAGCACGGCCGCCCCGATCAGGGCCGCGATGACCTGGTCGAAGGGCAGGGTGGGCAGGCGGTAGGTCTGCCCGAGTCGGGCACGCATTTGAGCCTCTCCCCGGCCCAGCGCAGTCTGGGAATACGCAATAGCCCCCGCGAGAAAGCACAGCGCGATCCCGCCCCAGTCCAGCGCCTGGGCGACGATATCGCTCGTCAGGTGGCGGTGGAGCACAAGAGCGGTCAACGTGGCGAGCGCGGCCACCACAGCGGCGCACACGATGCCGGAGGCCGCCACCTGCAGAGTTCGCTGGCTTCGCCTCTGGGTCATGGCGCGATGATAGGAAACAGGATGGCCGCGTGCCGGAACAGTTCAGCTAGCCGGGCGACGTCACGGATCACTTCTCTCAAATCTTCAGTCCAAAGCTTCCCGGATCGTCTCCCCCAGCGCCTGCATCCCGGTCTCGATCTGCTGGGGGGTCGCCGTGCAGTAGCTCAGGCGCATGGTGTTCTCGCCGCCGCCCAGGGCGTAAAACGGCGCGCCGGGCACGTAGGCGACCTTCCTGGCCACCGCGCGGGCCAGCATGGGGGTGGTGTCGATCCCCTCCGGCAGGGTCAGCCACAGGAACATGCCGCCCTCGGGAGTGGTGTGCTCCACGCCGCCGGGGAAGTGGCGCCCGATGCAGTCCAGCATGTGCCGGGCCCGCTCGCCGTAGGCCTTCTTCACGACCTCGATCTGGCGCGGCAGCACATCCTCCACCAGTTCAGCAACGATCATCTGGTTGAAGGTCGGCGTGTGCAGGTCGGCGCCCTGCTTGGCCATGATCAGCTTCTGCACGACCGGTCGGGCCGCCTGCACCCAGGCGTCGCGCAGGCCGGGCACCAGGGTCTTGGAGAACGAGCTGGAATAGATGACGTGATTGCTGTCCACATCGCCCGCCAGCGCCAGCCCCAGCGAGTACAGGCTGGGCAGCGGCTCGCCCGTGAAGCGCAGTGCGCCGTAGGGATCGTCCTCGATGACCAGGACGCCGTGTTGCGCGGTCAGTTCCACCAGCCGCTGCCGACGCTCCAGACTCAGGGTGCGCCCGGTGGGGTTCTGAAAGTTCGGCACGGCGTACAGCAGCTTGGCGCGGGTGGTCTTGAGAATGCCTTCCAGCGCGTCCACGTCGATGCCGCCCTCGTCGGTGGGAAGCTGCACGTAGTTCGGGCCGTAGGGCTGAAAGGACTGCAGCGCGCCCAGGTAGGTCGGCGCCTCGACCAGCACGGTGTCGCCCTCCGAGATCAGGATCTTGCCCAGCAGGTCGAGCCCCTGCTGGCTGCCGGTCACGATCTGTACGTTCTGGGCGGGAATCCCGGCCTGCGCGGCGATCCACCCCCGCAGCGGCGGATGGCCCTCGGTGGTCGAATACTGCAGCGCGGCCGGGCCGTAGGTGTCCAGCACGCGGTTCGCGGCGGCGCGCACCTCGGCGAGCGGGAACAGTTCCGGGGCGGGCAGGCCACCGGCGAAACTGATCACGTCGGGCTGCTGGGTGATCTTCAGGATCTCGCGGATGGCGCTGGCGGTCATGCCGCGCACCCGGCTGGCGAAGGCCGCCTGAAAGTCGGTGGACGTCGTAGGGCTCACGCTCTGTATCCTACGCCGGCCCCTGGAGCGGAGCAGACTGGACGAGGCCGGAGCGGCCGGGCGGCCTGGACGCTTAGACTGAAACGGCTCAAGGAGGTATTCACATGCTCGTCACCGGTAACGACATCCTGATTCCCGCCCGCGCCGGCAAATACGGCGTCGGCTCATTCAACACGAACAACATGGAGATCACGCAGGCGATCATCCACACCGCCGAGAAGCTCCGCAGCCCGGTCATGGTGCAGATGTCCGAGGGCGCCATCAAGTACGGCGGGCAGGATCTGGCGAACATCGTCAAGGACATCGCCACGCGCGCCAGCGTGCCGGTCGCGCTGCATCTGGATCACGGCTCCTCCTACGAATCGGCCCTCCGGGCCATCAAGATGGGCTTCACCTCGGTCATGATCGACGCCTCGCACCACGGCTTCGAGGAGAACGTCCACGAAACGAGGCGGGTCGTCGAGGCCGCGCACGCCATGGGCATCTCGGTCGAAGCCGAACTCGGGCGCCTGGGCGGCATCGAGGAGCACATCGTCGTGGACGAGAAGGACGCCTTCCTGACCGACCCCGAGGAAGCCGTGCAGTTCGTCGAGCAGACCGGCACGGACTACCTGGCCATCGCCATCGGCACCAGCCACGGCGCGTACAAGGGCAAGGGGCGGCCCTACATCGACCAGGCGCGCATCGCCCGGATCGGTGAGCTGCTGGGCATTCCGCTGGTCGCGCACGGCTCGTCCGGCGTGCCCGCCGAGATCGTGCAGCGCTTCCGGGCGGCGGGCGGCGAGATCGGCGAGGCCGCCGGCATCGACGACGACGACCTGCGCGAGGCCTGCCAGCACGGGATCGCCAAGGTGAATGTGGACACGGATCTGCGGCTGGCGAGCACGGTCGGCATCCGCGAGGTGCTGACGGCCAGCCCGAAGGAGTTCGACCCGCGCAAGATCTTCGGCCCGGCCAGAGACGTGATGGCCCAGGTCATCGAGCACAAGATGCGCGTGCTGGGCAGCGTCGGCAAGGCCTGAGCGGCTGGCCGTCCGGGGCGGGAATCGGGGCCGCGCCTTTCTGATCCGGCCCTGACCCCACCCTGAATGGGGGAGAGGAAAGCTGCGGAGAATTCTCACCCAGCCGCCTTATGCTCGCTGATGCATGCGGGCGGCCTTTTCCCTCTCTTTTTTCCTGTTCCTGGGGGCATTGGCCACGGCCGCCCAGAGCGGGGGAACCTCCGCACCGCCGCTGAATCCGGGCTGGCAGTCCCGGCTGGCCGCGCTGCTGCCGGCGACGGGCCAGACCGCGAGCGTGATGAGGCGCCAGCCCAACCTGACCATCTTGGATCTGACCCGCCGGGTCATGTATGTGCAGGGCAACCGCGAGGCGCTGAACAAGGTGCTCTCGGACTACCAGAGCGGCGTGCAGCCCACCTACGACGAGCGCCTGGGCATCACCCGCGAGGAGTTCAAACGCTACCTGGTGATCGAGGAAGAGCTGGTCAGCAGCGGCCGGACGGTTCGGCTGCCCGTCACGCGGGAGACCAGCCGGCTGACCTTCGGGGACGCGCCGGGGCTGGACGGCGTGCTCAAGGGTGTGAGCATCGACCTGAGGACGGGAGAGATGCGGGTGCCGGAGGGCTACGCGGCCCGGCCGATCGCGGTGGCCCCGAATACGGCCGAGGATGGCCGACTGCCGGTCAGATCCGGCTTCCAGTGGAAGATCAAGGGCAGCGATTCGAAGATCGGCAACGGCGTCAACGGCACCATGAACCTGCTGCAGCTCACCGACGATCAGATCATCCTGAGCTACAAGCGCACCAGCATGATCGCCCGTAAGCTCAGTGAAGGCGAGATCATCCTCAGCTACGAACGCTGAGCCCCGGGAAGGCGGCCCTTGGCGGCGCTCCACGCAGCGCGGTGATGGCTGCGGCCGAGCCGGCGGGAAGTCTGATGACCCCCTGACCCCAGGTCAAGGATTCCTCATGTGACCTTCAGGGCGAGTCACCTGGGCGCCGCTAGGCTGCCCCCATGAGAAGCCCTCTGAGAAGTACCGCCTTGATGCTCGGCGCCCTGACGCTGGGTGGTCTGTCCACCGCCGGCGCGGCCGGTCTGTCGCCGACCCTGCTGGAACGCGCCAAACGTGGCGATCAGTCTCAGGTGGGCGTGATCGTGCGCTTCGCCTTCGGAAATGACCAGCGTGGCCGCGCTCAGCTCAAGAACCTGCGCGGTCAGCTTGTCAGTCGGCTCAACCAGTTCGGCGCCAACGCCGGCTTCATCAACCAGGCGCTCAAGTCGGGCGCGGCCACGCAGCTGTGGCTCGACCAGAGCATCTACCTGCCGCTGACCCCCGTGCAGGCCCGCGCCCTGGCCGCCCTGCCCTTCGTGACCGACGTGTTCGAGAACTTCAAGGTGCAGATTCCGCGCGCTGTCGCCCTGAGCGCGGCCTCCGCGCCGGCCGGCACCCCCTGGCACCTGCAGAAGATCGGGGCGCCCCAGGCCTGGGCCGCCGGCTTTAAGGGCCAGGGCATCCGGATCGGGCACCTGGACTCGGGGATTGATGCCAGCCACCCGCAACTGAGCGGCAAGGTCGCGGCGTTCGCCGAGTTCAACGCGGCCGGCGACAAGGTGGGCGGCGGGCCGCGCGACACCACCAACCACGGCACGCACACGGCGGGCCTGCTGGTGGGCAACTCGGTCGGCGTGGCGCCCGACGCCAGGATCATCTCCGCGCTGGTGCTGCCCAACAACGAGGGGACGTTCGCCCAGGTGATCGCCGGGATGCAGTACGTCCTCGACCCCGACAACAACGCCGACACCGACGACGGCGCGGACGTCGTGAACATGAGCCTGGGCATTCCCGGCACCTTCGACGAGTTCATCGTGCCGGTGCAGAACATGATCCAGGCGGGCGTGGTGCCGGTCTTCGCCATCGGCAACTTCGGCCCGGCGTCGGCCTCCACCGGCAGCCCCGGCAACCTGCCCGACGCGATCGGCGTGGGCGCCGTGGGACAGGACGGCAACGTGGCCTCCTTCAGCTCGCGTGGCCCGGTGAACTGGACGGGCAAGATCAACGGCACCTTCGTGAAGCCCGACATCGCCGCGCCCGGCGTGGAGATCACCTCGTCCTTCCCCGGCAACAGCTACGGCGCGCTGAGCGGTTCCTCGCAGGCCAGCCCGATCGCGGCGGGCGCGGTGGCCCTGCTGCTCTCGGCCAAGCCGGGCACGGGCGTGGACGCCATCAAGAACGCGCTGTACTCCAGCGCCAGCAACGCCGGCAGCAAGAACAACAACGTCGGCTACGGCCTGATCAGCGTGCCGGGTGCGCTGGGCAAGCTGGGCGTGAACGCCGGTGCGCCGGCCCCCGCCCCTGCCCCCGCTCCGGCTCCTGCCCCCACGCCCGCTCCGGCTCCTGCTCCGGCCCCCGCTCCCGCGCCGGCCCCCACGCCTCCGCCCGCCCCGACCCCTGCACCGGCCCCGACGCCGGCGCCCAAACCCACTCCGGCCCCTGCGCCCGCCCCGGCCAAGCAGCCCACCGGCCCCGCCGGCTACGAGCTGTGCGCCCTGGAAGGCCAGTTCTGCAAGTTCACCGGCCAGCGTCAGGCCGCCTACGGTACCGATGGCAAGTACCTGACCGGCCTCGGCACCGACGGCTTCAACTGCACCAACGCCGAATGGGGCCGCGACCCCGCGCCCAGCCTGACCAAGGGCTGCTTCATCAAGCCCGTGGCGGGCGGCGGGACTCCGGCGCCGACCCCGGCCCCCAGGCCCACCCCCGCGCCAGCCCCGGCTCCGGCCCCCACCCCCGCGCCCAACACTGGCAAGAAGCCCACCGTGCTGCTGGTCGATGACGACATGGGCCAGGGCGCGGACGTGACGAACGCGCTGCGCGACGCCATCAAGGCGAACGCGGCCAGCGGCGGGGCCTTCGTGTTCAACACCCAGACCCAGGGCGCCGTGCCCCTGAGCGAACTGTCCCGCGCCGACATCGTGATCTGGGCGACCGGCGAGCAGTACCAGAACACCATCACGCCCGCCGACCAGAACACGCTGCGCCAGTACCTCGCGCAGGGCGGCCGCCTGATCGTGACCGGCCAGGACGTGGGCTACGACATCGGCCTGGGCGACTTCTACCAGACCACCCTGAAGACCCGCTTCGTGGCCGACTCCAGCGGCGAGGCCAAGTTCGTGACGCGTGGGGCCTTCGGTAGCACCGCCTTCACCCTGAACGCCCAGGGCAGCGCCGCGAACCAGTACTACCCCGACGTGATCGCGGATCGGGACGGCAGCTCGGTGGTCGCCTCCTACGGCAGCGCCAACGCCACGGCTGGCACCATCACGGCCCAGAGCATCCGCATCGATCCCAACCGGGCCCGCGCCACCCAGAAGGTGCAGGATCCGCGCGGCCTGGTCGAGCGCCTCGCAGCCAACGTCATCGGCTCGATCCTGAACCAGGTGCTGGGTGGCCAGCAGCAGAGCCAGCGCCCCCGCGTGACCGCCCAGAACGCCTCCGAGAACGCCGGCGCCATCGTCGCCAACGACGCCGGCCGCTACCGCACCGTGACCATGGGCTTCGGCCTGGAAGGGCTGAGCCCCAACAGCCGCAGCATCCTGATGAAGACCTCCTTCGACTGGCTGATGCGCTGAGCGACTGAAGCCACAGGCAAGAGGGCGTGTACCGCGCGGATCGCCGCAGGTACACGCCCCTTTCTGCTGTCGGTCTACCCGTGCGCCCGAGCCGCGCTTACGGCGTCGTTCATGCGCGTGAAGAAGGCGTTGTAGGCCCCGGCCCCGCCCGCCTCCGCGAAACGCAGGGCCTTGACCCGCTCCACGGTGATCTCGGCGGCGTCCGGTGAAGCCTCCAGCAGGCGCAGGGTCTCGCCGATAAAGTCCGCCAGCGGCATCGCGCTGGGGTCGTTCGCCTGCCATTCGCCCTGCAGCCCGGTCTGCACGTAGGGCGGAATCAGTTCGGTGACCTGCACGGCCGTGTCTTTCAGCTGGTAGCGCAGCGCCTGGGTGTACGAGTGGATGGCCGCCTTGCTGGCGCCGTAGGTCGGGGTCAGCGCCAGCGGCACGAAGGCCAGGCCCGACGAGACGGTCATGATCGTCGCCTGGGGGCGGGTCAGCAGGTGCGGCAGCAGGGCCGCCGTGAGCCGGATCGGCCCCAGCAGGTTGGTCGCGATGGTCGCCTCGGCCACGCCCAGGTCGCCGGAGGGCAGCGTCTCGTTCTGCATGATGCCGGCGTTGTGGATGACCACGTTCAGCTCGGGCACCTCGGCCGTGAGCTGCGCCGCGAAGGTGCCCATCGACCCGGCGTCGCTGATATCCAGCAGTGCCGAACGCATCCCCGGATGCCACGCCGTGACCTCGTCCAGCACGCTCTGGCGGCGCCCTGCGATGACGACCCGGTTGCCCCGGGCGTGGAAGGCTTCGGCCAGCGCCCGGCCGATGCCGGAGCCGCCGCCGGTGATCAGGATGGTGTTGCCAGTCATGTTCATGGTGAACCTCCTGGGGCGGAGTGTAAGCTGGATGCGCACCGATGGGAAGAAGGCACCCGGAAGTTCTATAGGCACCAAAAGGAGAGTGACGTGTTGACGGGAACAGAGACGCAGGTGAAGCTGAGCCAGTTGAAGAAGTCGGGAACTGCCTGCGCTGTCCCGACGACCCCAGGCGATCCCGAGCTGGACGCCCTGGTGAACGGGATCATCGGCCGGGTGGCCGACAAGTGGACGATGCTGGTGCTGGAGACCCTGGAGGAGCACGGGCGGCTGCGCTTCACGCGGCTGAGCGGCCTGATCGGCGGCGTCAGCCAGAAGATGCTGACCAAGACCCTGCGCCAGATGGAGGCCGACGGGCTGCTCGTGCGAACCGTGCACCCCGTCATTCCGCCCCATGTGGACTACGAACTGACAGGGCTGGGCCGCAGCCTGGGCGCCGCCTTCTGCGGCGTGTGGCTCTGGGCCGAGCAGCACCGGGAGGCCATCGAGCGCTCGCGCCTGCGCTACCAGCAGCGCCAGGCCGAAACCGAGACCGGGGGCTGAGCCGGCGCCGGCCTCCCGGCGCGAGGATGCAGCCGCCTTGAGGGTTCTGCCATCCGGGCCAGGCGGGGCGGGCGTAGCGTGCACCCATGCCCACCCTCAGAGACATCATGACCAGGGAACTGATCACCACCGACGCCGGCGCCACCCTCAAGGAGGTCGCCTCGCTGATGGCACAGGAGGATATCGGCACCGTGCTGATCATGGACGGCGACGAGCTGCGCGGGATCATCACCGACCGCGACATCGTGGTGCGTGCGGTGGCCTACGGGCACGACCTGGGCAGCGTGGCGAACGACTACGCCACCGGCAACGTGTTCAGCATGGACAGCGGCACCGACGTGACCGAGGCGGCGCAGTCGATGGCCCAGCGCCAGCTCAGGCGCCTGCCCGCGACCGAGGGCGGCAGGGTCGTGGGGATCGTCAGCCTGGGCGACCTCTCGACCCGCACTACGGGAAACGCCGACCAGACGGCCCTGGAGGGCATCAGCGCAGACACCGTGGGGTGAGCCCCTCTGAGCCGATCATGGGGTGAAAAGGGGAGAACAGACTCCCCCCGGCCTATTTGAATTTCACCAGTTCGATGGTGCCGCCGGGAAGCGCGCTCCTCACCAGCCCCATGCCCTTGACCAGCCAGCTCGTCGATTCGATGGCTGGCGGGGCCATTTTCTGGCCGGCCATCGTCATCCTGACAGTCGTGGTGGACACGACCTTCAGTGCGGTGAAGGTGCCCAGTCTGGTCTTGATCTGCTCGCTGGACACCACCTTCATCACGATGTCGGTCTCGTTGTGCACCGCCTGACCCTGGGCGGTGCCGTCCAGAACGACCCCGCTCGACCAGCTCTTGCCCACGCTCAGTTCCGGCGGCTGGGTCACGCCACGCTGCTTGATGGACGTGATCTTGAGGGCCGGATTGTTGATGGCCGGAGTGGCGATCACCCCAGCAGGCCCGCACTTGAACGTCGCGGTGGTCGGGGGCGCGCCCGCCACCGTGGTCGTGACCGTGAAGCCCCCGGCACTGACCCGGCTGACCGTCTCGGTATAGCTGACCTTCTGACCGGAGACGGTGCCCTGGTAGGTGCGGCTGAGCCCCTCGCGGATCGGGTAATAGGCCGAGGTACACGCGGCGTGTGCGGCGTTCCCCAGAGTCCCCATCAGAGTCAGCAGGAGGGTGCGGCGCCATGTGTTCAGAGCAGTGGTCATGGCCGCAGCATACGCACTGGCTGGGCCATCCATCGAATGAAACAGCGCTGGCCGCAAGGGGGCCAGCGCCTTCACTTCAAGGTTGATACGTCTCCGCGTCCCCCATCCCAGCGCCGCACACGCGGCACCCCGGATCAGTGCTGCAGGTCGCGCAGCCGGCGGTACAGCTCCTTCTCCTCGTCCGACAGGTGGGGCGGCACGGTGATGTTCAGCCGTACGTACAGGTCGCCGCGCGTGCCGTCCTTCCTGGGCCAGCCCTGGCCGCGCAGCCGCATCCGGCGCCCGCTGCTGCTGCCCGCCGGAATGGAGAGCTGTCCAGAGCCGCCGCTGAGGGTCTGCACCTTCACGTCGCCGCCCAGCGCCGCCACCGGGGCGGGCACGTCCACGGTGGTGGTCAGGTGATCGCCGTCAAGGTCGAAGCGGGCATCTTCCAGAACCCGGATGGTGAGCAGCACGTCGCCGCCGCCCGGCCCCTGCCCCGCCAGCCGCAGACGCGCGCCGTCGCGGGTGCCGGCCGGAACGCGCAGGCTCAGGCGTTTGCCGTCCACGTTGATGACCTCGTCGGAACCGGAGAAGGCTTCCTCCAGCGTGACCTGCAACTCGCCTTCCACGTTCTGCACGAAGCGCCTCCCGCTGCCCGTTCCGCCCAGGCCGCCCAGCAGATCCTCCAGGTTGACCTGCTGCCCGGCCGGATTGCGGAAGCCGCCGCCCCCGCCGCCCCGCCCGAACAGCCCCTGGAAGAAGTCGCTGAACTGCCCCGGATCGAAGCCGGCGAAGTCGCCGCCCTGAAAGCCGCCCCCGCCCCCGTAGCCCGGCGGCACCTGACCGGTGTGGCCGTACTGGTCGTACACCTTGCGCTTCTCGGGGTCGCTGAGCACCGCGTAGGCCTCGCCCACCTCCTTGAACTTGTCGGCCGACTTCTCGTCGCCCTGGTTCTTGTCGGGGTGGAACTGCTTGGCCAGCTTGCGGTAGGCGCTCTTGATGTCGGCGTCGGACGCGCCTCTGGACACGCCCAACACGTCGTAATAGTCCTTGTAGGCCATGTGGTCGCCTCCTTCGGGCGGGGAGAGGGGAGGGGTCTAACCGTCTAAAAGTCCAACGGTCTAACAGACAGGAACAGGGCTCAGGTCGTCACCAGATCCACGTACAGCGCCTCGACCTTCGCCCGGGCCCACGGCGTCTTGCGGAGGAATTTCAGGCTGCTGGGCACGCTCGGATCGAGCTGGAAGCAGCGCACCGGGACGCGGCGGGCCAGCCCCTCCCAGCCGTACTCGGCGTGCAGCCGCTCCAGGATCATGGCGAGCGTGACGCCGTGCAGGGGATCACGGGACGGTGATGGTCGATGGTTGACAGGTGATGGAGTGGCCTGCTGCTCAGGCGGCGTGGGTTCGTCTTCTCGATCAACCATCAACGATCACCCTTCTACCCTTTCCGGCTGACGACGACGCGCGCCGGACGCACGAGCCGGTCGCCCATACGGAAGCCCAGGGAGTAGACCTGCACGATCACGTCGTCCTGCTCGCCGGGGACGACCTGCAGCGCCTCGTGCCACTGGGGGTCGAAGGCCTCGCCCTCCTGGCCGGTGGCTTCCAGGCCCAGGCCCGCGAAGATGCTCAGCACCTTCTGCTGCACCGCCTGCATCCCGGGAATTAGCTTGGCGGGTTCGGCGGCGCCCATCGTCACCGCGCGGTCGAGGTCGTCGTAGACCGGCATCAGCGCCTCGGCAGCTTTACTGACGCCCTGGCCCTCGGCGCCCTGCACGTCCTGCTGGGTGCGGGTGCGGTAGGACTCGAAATCGGCGGCCAGGCGGCCCAGCTTGAACTTCAGGTCGGCGTTCTCCTTCTCCAGCTCGTCGGCCCTTTCCATCTTGGCCATCATTTCCTGCACCTGGGCGAACATGGCGCCGTCCATGCCGGGGAAGGCCATGTCCTGGTCTTCCTCCAGATTGTCGGTGTCGTCCTCCGGAACGTCGATTTCGTTCGTCTCGGCGTCGATGGTCTTCAGCTCGGTGTCGGGGGCGTCGGTGGGCGCACCATTTTTCGTGTGGTCGTCAGTCATGGGTTTACCTCGGCGTCGGAACATTGGTCTAAAGATAGGGGAGAGGGGGCGCGGCGGCCGTCCTCTCCCGGTGGGGTGGTGCTGGTGGGGCGCATACGGACGGCGCTGCGTGCGACCCCTCCGGCCCTTCGGGCCACCTCCCCTTAGAAGGGAGGCAAGGAACCAACCTCTTGGCTCCCTTCTGAGGGGAGCTGTCAGCGAAGCTGACTGAGGGGTCGCCCTTGACCTTACTCCGCCGGCTTGAAATCCGCGTCGATCACGTCGTCGTCGGCCTTGTTCGCGGTCGGCTGGCCCTGCGCGTCGCCACTCTGGGCGCCCTGCTGCGCGGCGGTCATGAAGGTGCGGAGTTCTTCCTCCAGTGCCTTCTGCGCGCCCTCAATGCGGGCATCGTCGTCCAGGCGCACGGCTTCTTCGGCCTCGTCGGCGGCGGCCTTCAGCTTGTCCTTGGCCTCCTGCGCGGCTCCGGCGTTCTCCTCGATCTGGCTCAGCGCCTGCACGCGCAGCGAGTCCAGGCCGTTGCGCTTCTCGACCTTTTCCTTGCGCTTGCGGTCGGCGTCGGCGTTCTGCTCGGCTTCCTTCACCATGCGCTCGACGTCGCCCTTGTCCAGGGTGGTCGTGTTCTCGATGCGGATGCTGCTTTCCTTGCCCGAGGTCTTTTCCTTGGCGGTCACGTGCAGGATGCCGTTGGCGTCGATGTCGAAGGTCACCTCGATCTGGGCCTGCCCGGCGCGCATGGGGGGAATCCCTTCCAGCTTGAAGCGGCCCAGGCTCTTGTTGTCGGCGGCCATGGGGCGCTCGCCCTGCAGCACCACGATCTCCACGCCCGGCTGGTTGTTCTCGGCGGTGGTGTAGATCTCGGTCTTCTTGGCGGGCACGGTGGTGTTGCGGGTGATCATGGGGGCGATCATGCCGCCCTTGACCTCCACGCCCAGCGTCAGCGGCGTCACGTCGACCAGCACGATGTCGCCCAGCGCCGAGTCGCCCTGGATGATGCCGGCCTGCACGGCGGCGCCCAGCGCCACGGCCTCGTCGGGGTTCACGGACTCGTTGGGGGTCTTGCCCACGATCTCCTGCACGATGCGCTTGACGGCCGGGATGCGGGTCGAGCCGCCCACCAGAATCACCTCGTCGATCTTGGAGGCGTCCAGCTTGGCGTCGGCCAGGGCCTGCTCGACGGGCTTACGCACGCGGCGCAGCAGGTCGGCGGTCAGTTCCTCGAACTTCGCGCGGGTCAGCGTGCGCTCCAGGTGCATGGGTGTGCGCGTTTCCGGGTCGAAGGTGATGAAGGGCAGCGAGATGCTCGTCTCGGAGGCGTTGCTCAGCTCGATCTTGGCCTTCTCGGCCGCCTCGATCAGGCGCTGCAGGGCCTGCTTGTCCTTGCGGAGGTCGAACTTGTGCTCCTTCTCGAACTCGCCCGCGAGCCAGTCCACGATGCGGTGGTCGAAGTCCGCGCCGCCCAGGTGGGTGTCGCCGGCAGTGGACTTGACCTCGAACACGCCGTCGCCGAGATCCAGGATGGTCACGTCGAAGGTGCCGCCCCCCAGGTCGAAGACCAGCACGGTCTCGTTGCCCTTCTTGTCCAGGCCATAGGCCAGCGCGGCGGCGGTCGGCTCGTTGATCACGCGCAGCACGTTCAGGCCCGCGATCTCGCCGGCCTGCTTGGTCGCTTCACGCTGCGAGTTGTCGAAGTAGGCGGGCACGGTGATCACGGCGTCGGTGATCTTCTGGCCCAGCTTGTTGCTGGCGTCGGTGACCAGCTTGCGCAGCACCTCGGCGCTGACCTGCTCGGGCGCAAGGTCTTTGCCGTCCACCGTGATCCGCACGGAGCCGCCGGGGCCTTCTTTCACGGCGAAGGGCGAGCGGCCCGCTTCTTCCTTCACTTCGTCCCAGCGGCGGCCGATGAAGCGCTTGACCTCGAAGAGGGTCGCGGCGGGGTTCAGCGCGGCCTGACGGCGGGCGATCTGCCCGACCAGACGTTCCTCGCCCTTGTAGGCGACGACGGAGGGCGTGGTGCGCGCCCCTTCGGCATTGACGATCACTTCAGGGCGTCCACCCTCCATGACGGAGATGACGGAGTTGGTGGTGCCCAGGTCGATTCCAACAGCTTTGGCCATGAGTTGACTCCTTGCAGGGTAAGATTCTGCTGCCCACAGGACAGCAGTTCTGAACAGGAGCTATCATAGGGCTACAGTTAGCTGGAGTCAATAGACTTGAGCGTACTAGACTCAAGTTTAGAGAGAGGCTCAACGCCCCATGAAGATTCATAGGCAGACGTCAGAGTACATTTCTGAAGAAGCGTCTGTATGCTGTACGTATGGGAAAGACCACCAAGGCGAGGCTGAACCTGACCATCGACCCCGACATCTACCGGGAAACGCGGCGGGTGTTCACGGCGATGGACATGAACATGAGCGCCTTCGTCGAGATCAGTCTCGCCAGGTTCCTTGAAACGGTACGGCCCCTGCTGCCTCTGCTCGACGAGGCGGAGTCGGGCCAGCGTGATATGGCCGATGCGAAGGCCGCGCTCCGCATCTGGCTGGCCCACAGCGTCGGTCAGGAGATCGCGGAGACCTACCGGGTCGTGGGTCATGCCCCGAGCGGCGTGCAGACGACTTCAGAAGGCTGAGCCCCGGGCGGGCAACCCAGTCGCCGGGGCCCGGCCCCGCCCCATCAGGAGCCCCGCCTATTTCACGCCTCCCTCCAGCCCGCGCATGAACAGGCGCTGGGCGGCCAGAAAGACCAGCAGCACCGGCAGCATCATGATCAGCGAGCCGGCGGCGATGTTGAAGGGGTCGTAGTTGAACTGCCCCTTGAGTTTGAGCACCGCCACGCTGAGCGGCACCTTGTCGGGCGCGGCCGAGAGCACCAGCATGGGCCAGAAGTAGGCGTTCCACGAGCCCACCAGCGTGAAGATCGCCAGCGCGGCCAGGCTGGGCCGGGTCAGCGGCAGCATGATGCGCGTCAGGATGGTCAGCTCCGAGGCGCCGTCCAGCCGGGCCGCCTCCAGCAGCGCCTGGGGAATCGACAAGAAGGCCTGACGCATCAGGAAGATGCCGAACGCCCCGGCCACCGTGGGCACGACCACGCCCAGGTGGGTGCCCAGCAGATGCAGTTTCTGCAGGGTCAGGGTATTCACGATGAACGTGGTCTCGCCCGGCAGCACCAGCGTGGCGACGATCACCGCGAAGATCAGGTCTCGCCCCGGAAAGCGGAAACGCGCCAGCGGATAGGCCGCCAGCGCCGAGACGACCAGCGTGCCGACAATCGTCATCGCTGTAATCGAAATGCTGTTCCACACGTACTGGCCCAGCCCGAAGGTCTGGTAGACCTGCTGGAAGTTGAGCAGCGTCAGCCCCTTGGGGAACAGGCTGGCCGGGAAGTCGTAGATGGAGCCGCCCGCGCGCTTGTCGGTCAGGGCGATGGCGAGCGTCCACAGGAAGGGAAAGACCGCGAAGAGCAGGATCACCACCAGCAGGACGTAACGCCCCGCCCGCTTCGCCGCCTTCGCCCGGAAGCGGCGCTGGGGCACGCTTCTGGGCGGTGCCTGGGTCACGGCGCTCACGAGTTCTCCCCGCTGCTGTCGCGGAACAGCCGGAAATTCGCCACCGACAGCGCCAGCGCGACCACCGCCACGACCAGCCCGGCGGCGCTGGCGAGGCCGTAATCGAAGTTGAAGCCCTGGAAGGCCTTGAAGTACACGTACATCAGTGCCGTGTAGGTCGAGTTCAGCGGCCCGCCGTTGGTGAGCACCAGCACCTCCTCCAGCACCCGCAGCGCGGCAATCGTGGAGAGCAGCGAGCACAGCAGGATGGTGGGTTTCATCAGCGGCACGGTGATCCGCCAGAAGCGCTGCCAGGCATTCGCACCGTCCAGCACCGCCGCCTCCTCCAGCTCGGCCGGGATGTTCTGGAGGCCCGCCAGGTACAGCACCATGTAGTAGCCAAACCCCCGCCAGAAGGTGACCAGCATGACCGCCCAGAAGGCCGACCCCTCGTTGTTCAGCCAGCCGAAGGCGCCCGTGGCCGGCAGCAGGTGCAGCGCGCCCAGCACCCAGTTCAGCGTGCCGTCCTTGTTGTAGACCCACTCCCACATCACGGCGGCCAGCGAGATCGAGGTCACCACCGGCACGTAGTAGGCGGCCCGGAAGAACGCCATGCCCGGCAGCGAGTTGTTGACCAGCGAGGCCACCGCCAGCGAGGCCAGCTGCAGCGCCGGCACCACCAGCAGGTACTTGACCGAGTTGAGCAGCGAGGTGCGGAACAGGTCGTCGGCCGCCAGCGTGCGGAAGTTGTCCAGCCCCACCCAGCGCGGCGGCAGGCCCTGCGCGAAGCGTGCCCCGCCGTACTCGGTGAAGCCCAGGTACGAGCCGTAGGCCAGCGGGTAGAAGGTGAATACCGCCAGCAGGATCAGCGCCGGGGCCAGGAAGGTGTACGACAGCAGCGTGAGGCGCCAGTTGACTCGCATGGGGTGGAGTTCCTTTGTGGGGTGGGGGCGGTGGGGTCGAAGGGAACCCCTCGCTTCGCGCTCTGCGAGTCCGCCCCTGCGGGGCACCTCCCCTCAAGGGAAGGTAAGAAAATCCTTGGCTCCCCTTGACTCGCAGAGCCCGAAGGGAGGGGAGCTGGCACCGAAGGTGACTGAGGGGTTAAACGGGCCACAGCAGCCGAGCCGACGTCATCGGAAAGAGTGGCCTTAAAGCAAGAAGGCCCGCCCAGTCCTCAGGCGGGCCCCCGGTACGATCAGGCTTACTTGCTCATGTTCGCGTTCCAGTACGTCACGGTGTCGTCCAGGGCCGCCTTGGCGGTCTTCTTGCCCAGCAGCGCGGCCTCGATGTTGTCGCTGAAGTTCTTGTACAGGTCATCGGAGTTGCCCGGGGTCTTGAAGCCGGGGTTGATGAAACGGCCCGACGCGCCCACCAGGCTGGTCGCCTTGGCGATGGGGTCGGCGCTGGAGGTCTTGAAGAAGGGATCGTTCTGCGCGGCACTGGTGGTCGGGATGATCGGCACGATCTTGGCGAAGGCCACCTGGTTGGCGTTGTTGGCGAAGAAGGCGGCGAATTTCGCGGCGGCGGCGGCCTGCTTGCTGGCGGTGGGGATGACCAGACCCATGGAGGTGCCGGTCTGCACGCCCGCCTTGCCCAGCGGCGCGGTCGTGACCACGGTTTTGGCGTAGAGCCCCGGATTGGTGTCCTTGATCCGGTTCAGGGCCTGCGGGCCGCCCACGATCATGGCGACCTTGTTCTGCGGGTACAGCTCGGTGGCGAGCTGGAAGGCTTCCTTACGCAGCGCGTCCTCGGGCAGGTAGCCGCCCTTGAAGAGATCGACGTACCTCTGCAGCAGGGCCACGTGCGCGGGCGAGTTGAAGGCCGCCTTGCCGGCCGCGTCGTACACCGCCAGGCCGTCGGAGAAGAAGTAGCCCATGAAGGACGCGCCGCCCGGGTCTTTCAGCGCCGGCACCCAGGCGTAGGCGCCGGTCTTGTCCTTGATGGTCTTGACCAAGTTCAGCATCTCGGTCATGTTCTTCGGTGCGCTCACGCCGGCCTGCTTCAGCAGATCCGGGTTGTAGAGCAGCACGCCCTCGTTCAGCGAGCCGTACCAGGGATAGCCGTAGACCTTGCCGTTCACGGTGAAATTCTTCAGGCTCTGCGGGTAGTAGGTGGCCTTCAGCGTGGCGGGGCTGGTCAGCGCGTCCACCGGGCGCAGGAAGCCGTTCTGGGCGGCCTTGGCGGTCTCGTCGATGTTCAGGTTCACCACGTCCGGGGCGTTGCCCAGGTTCACCGAGGCCACGAAATCCTGCACCATGCTGGCCTGCTTGTCGAACCACTTGACCTTGATCGTCGGGTTGGCCTTCTCGAAGGCGGCGATCGTGTCCTTGATGTACGGGTCGAACTTGGGGCTCAGATACCACGTCCAGAAGGTGATCTCGGTGGTCTGTGCCTGGGCTGAGGCGGCGGCGCAGAGGCCGAGGGCGAGGGTCAGGGCAGTCAGGCTCCGTTTCATGGTGATCTCCTTTGCGCCGCGGGTCTCACGGCGGGGTGAACGGGGGGTCGCACGACCTCGGTCAGTACTTCTTTTCCACCACGCTCTCGGCGGTCACGCGCAGCATGGCGGCGGCTTCGGGGCGGCGGGCGAGCAGGGCGGCGTACAGCACCTCCAGCACCAGCGTCTGCGAGGCCAGGGTGTCGAGCACGGAGTCGGTCAGGGGTTCCTCCTGGGCGGACGTGAACAGCACGGCGCTGGCGTAGCGGGTGATGGGCGAGGAGGCCCGGTGGGTGATGGCGACGGTGTAGTGCCCGTGGGTCTGGGCCAGCCGCAGGTGCTGGACGGTGTCGATGGTGGAGCCCGAGCTGGACACGGCGATCACCACGCCGCCGCGCGGCAGGGTGGAGATGCTGACGGCCGCGAGGTGGGGGTCGGTGGAGGCGGTCGCCAGGATGCCGATCCGCATCAGGCGGTGGGCGAAGTGCTGCGCCACCAGCCCGGAGTTGCCCTGCCCGGTCAGTTCGACCCGGGGCGCCCGGGCCAGCGCCCCGGCGACCGCCTCCAGCACCAGGGGGTCGAGCAGGCGCCCGGTGTCCTCCAGGGTGCGGCAGGTCTGCCGGATCACCTGCGCCGCCTGTCCGGGGAGGTCGCCCGGATGCGCCGGCGCGCTGCTCTCGCGCCCCACCACATCGGCCGCCAGCGCGATCTTGAAGGCGTGGAAGCCCGCGAAGTCCAGCTTGCGGCACAGCCGCGTGATGGTCGCCTCGCCCACACCCACGGCGGTCGCCAGCTCCGTGATCGTCTGGTGGACGACCGTCTCCGCGTGTGAGACGACGTGGTCGGCGACCCGTTGCAGCGACGGCGAGAGCGAATGGGCCTGCAGCCTGATCCGGCTGATGGCCCCGGCGGGCGAGACCGGACGGGACGCGACCTGGGTCATGGAACTCCTGACGGGAGGAGAGTCGAGACGAAGTTTAAGAACTGGGGGCAGCATACCCCCTGAAAATTATTTTTGTCAACTGGCGGCGAAGTTGAAAATTTAAACCGGATTCAAGGAAGTCGGCGCCTGGCTCCGTGCAATCAGACACGCCGATGCCGCGCAGGTCGCCGTTTCCACGCCATCGCCGGCTAGGGACCGTGTGTCGGATCGTCTCCTGATTCCTCGAACCGGCGTCGGTCGCTCCACAGCGGGTTCCCTCAGGGGGGCCAAAGAAAGAGGCGGGGACGCAGCTCATCCCCGCCCTGCACGCTCGGCCCTCAGCCCCGCCGCGTCACGCCGTCGGTGGTCAGCAGGGCGCCGTACAGTTCGGGCCGGCGGTCGCGGAAAAAGCCCATGCCGGCGCGGAAGGTGCGGGCCTCGGCCAGATTCAGGCGGTGGGTCAGTGCGCCCTCCTCCGCGTCTCCGAACTCGGCCACGATCTCGCCGGTGTAGTCCGAGACGAAGGAGTGCCCGTAGTAGGTCTGCTCCAGCTCCCCCACCCGCTCGGTGCCGATGCGGTTGGCGGCGCCCACGTACGACGAGTTGCTGACCGCGTGCCCGACCATCGCCCTCTGCCACATCTGGTGGCTGTTGGGGGACTGCACGCCCTCGGGCTCGGAGCCGATGGCGGTGGGGTAGAGCAGGAAGTCGGCGCCCTGCAGCATCATCACGCGGGCGGTCTCCGGATACCACTGATCCCAGCAGATGCCCACGCCCACGCGTCCGAAACGGGTCGGCCAGACCCTGAAGCCGGTGTCGCCGGGGTTGAAGTAGTACTTTTCCTCGTAGCCGGGGCCGTCGGGGATGTGGGTCTTGCGGTAGTTGCCCAGCACCGAGCCGTCGGCGTCGATGCAGACCAGCGAGTTGTAGTGGGCCTGCCCCGCCCGCTCGAAATAGCTGAGCGGCAGCACCACGCCCAGCTCGCGCGCCAGATTCTGGAAGCGGCCGATGAAGGGGTGGTTCTCCTGCGGGTGCGCCAGCGCGAAGTATTCCTCGCGCTCGACCTGGCAGAAGTACAGGTTCTCGAACAGCTCGGGCAGCAGGATGACCTGGGCACCCTGGGCGGCGGCGTCCCGCACATGCGCCTCGGCGCGCGAGACGTTGTCCTCCAGCTGATCGGTGACGTGCATCTGCACGACGGCGAGAGTCACGGTGTCCGGGGTGCGCGTCATGCCCCGAGGGTAACGGATGCACCCCGCGCCCGCCATGACGCCGGCCGGTATCCTCTCCTCATGGATGGTGCGCTGGGCTGGGTCGGCGCGGGGCTGCTGCTGCTTGCCGGCGCCGGCTGGGGCGCGCAGCTCGCGCGGGGCGGCGTGACCTGGCCCGCGCTGGGCCTGGGCCTGAGCACCCTGGGGCTGGGGCTGACCGCCAATGCCTTCCTGCACGGCCACGACCTCCCGCTGATCCAGGGGGCGGTGGGGGCGCTGGGCGCCTCGGCGCTGCTGATCTTCACGCGGCGGGACTGAACGCTCAGAGTGCAGGCCCCGCTACAGCCAGCCCTTCTCCCGCGCCGTCCGGGCGGCCTCGACCCGGTTCTCGGCCCCCAGTTTGCCGATGGCCTCGGAGAGGTAGTTGCGGACGGTGCCCTCCGACAGATTCAGCCGGCTGGCGATCGCGGCGGTGCTGGCCCCGCCCTCGGCCGCCCGCAGCACCTGACGCTCGCGCTCGGTGAGGGGATCGGCGTCTCCCCAGGCCTCGGCCGCCAGCGTGGGGTCGATGGCCCGGCCCCCCGCGTGCACCCGCCGGATGGCGTCCGCGAGTTCGCTGGCCGGCGCGTCCTTGAGCAGGTAGCCGCGCGCCCCTACGTCCAGCGCCCGGCGCAGGTAGCCGCTGCGCCCGAAGGTCGTGACGATCACCACCCGCGTGTGGGGCAGCTCGCGCGCCAGCGCCGCCGCCACGTCCAGCCCGCTCAGGCGCGGCATCTCGATGTCGGTGACCAGTACGTCGGGCCGCAGCTCGCGGGCCAGGGCCAGCGCCGCCTCACCGTCCGGGGCACCGCCCACCACCTCCAGATCGTCCTCCAGCGACAGCAGCGCACTCAGCGCCCCCAGCACCAGCCCCTGATCCTCGGCGAGCAGGACACGGATCATGGCCGCCTCTGGCGGCGCAGAGGGCGGATGGCAGACGGCAGGAGGCTTGAACAGCTGTTGGGCCATCTGCCATCGGCCTTCTGCCTCCCGCCGCCTCTCCCCCTCACGTTCCCACCCGCCCGGCGGCCGCCCCCCCCGGCAGGGTCGCGCTGAGGGTGGTGCCGCCCTCGCCGGAGCGCTCCAGGCTGCCACCGATGGCCTTCGCGCATTCCGGTCAGGCCGCTGCCCTCGGGGGCCACGCCGCCCACGCCGTCGTCGTGGATGACCAGCCGGTAGTCCCGTCCCTGCCGGGTCAGGCTGACCCTCACCTCGCGGGCGCGGGCGTGGCGCACGACGTTGGTCACGGCCTCGCGCAGCAGCATGGCCGCCGCCTGCTCGGTTTCCGGGGGCAGCTCGGGCAGGGTCTCAGGCGCGCGGAGGGTCACGTCCGCCGCGTCGAGGGCCACTTTGGCGCGCACGAGTTCGGCGTTCAGGCCGCTGCCCCGGTAGCCGCGCACCGCCGCGCGCACCTCCTGCAGGGCGCCGCGTGAGATGCGCTCGACCTCGCGGATCTCCTGGGCGGCCCGCGCCGGATCGCGCCCGGCCAGCTTGCTCGCCAGTTCACTCTTCAGCACGATCACGCTCAGGGTGTGGCCCAGCAGGTCGTGCAGGTCGCGGGCGATCCGTTCGCGTTCGGCGTCGGCGGCCAGCCGCTCCTTCTCGGCCTGCACCTGTGCCAGGCGGGCGTCGGCCACCTGCCGGCGGTACGAGGCGTGGTTGGCGTAGGCCGCCACGAAGGTGAACAGGATGTTGGGGCCCAGCCAGGGCAGGTCGTCCAGGCCGTAGCGTCCGGCCCAGAAGGGCGCGACCATCAGGGCCACGTTGAAGAAGGCCAGCCACAGCGCCAGCGCCACGCGGGGCTGGTAACCGATGATCGAGCCGCCGTAGATCAGGAAGGCGGTGGCCGTGCTGCCGGCCAGGGGCAGAACCAGCGCGTAGGCGAGCACGCTCAGCGCCCAGCCGCCCACCGCCCAGCGGGCATCCGGGCGGCCCCAGAAGACCCGCGCGAAGACCAGGACGAACGCTGCCAGAACGCCCCAGAAACGCAGATGCTCGCCCAGGGAATGGGAGTCGGCGAGAAAGCCCAGCACCGGGTAGGCCAGGAAGGCCAGCCAGAGCAGCGGAAACAGGCTCCAGAGCGTCAGGCGCCGCTGGGCCAGACAGTCCAGCGCCGCCGCCCTCATGGCCGGGTCAACTCGTGCAGGGGGCGGCGATCGGCCTCGCCCAGCACGAAGTCGGAGAAGCGCACGCGGAAGCCGGCCTCGCCGGGGCTGCACGCCATGACCCCCACCTGGGCGTCCAGCGTGGGCGGGTAGGGGGCCACCCGCAGGAGCGTCCAGGGGTCGGCAAGGGAGGGCCGCGCGTGCAGGATCAGCGCGTCGCCCCGGCGAACGCAGCGGAACGTCACCGCCGGGTGGGTGTCGGCCGGCAACACGCTCCAGTCGGAGAAGCCCCGGGTCACCACCGCGCTCCATTGCTGGCGCCCCACATATTCCACGCCCAGCTTCATCCAGCGCTCCTCATCCGTGTGCAGCATCAGGCCCGCCTGATCGTAGAGCTGCCCATACTCGCCGCTCACGGTCACCGTGGCCGTCCACTCGCGCGGCGCGGGGCGCAGCAGGGCGTGGCCGGAGTCGCGCACGAAGCCGTACTGGGTGTGCCGCCAGAAATCCGAGCCGGGGGCAGTCTGCACCTCCAGCGCGCCGTCCGGCTGCTCGGCCACGTGCGGGGGAGGGTGGAGCCACTGCATCCCGGGCCACTGGGTGGTCATGGGGCCAGTATCGCGCCTGGGCGGGCCGGTGTGCGGCTTCATGCCGTAGAGCCAGCAGGCGTTCGCGTTTCCGCCTTGAATTTGTGATGAGAATGTTGTCTCACGCGTGTGCTTCGGATAGGGCGTGCTGGAGGTGGGCGCCGGCGGCGGACTTCCCCACCCCCCAGCCCCCTACCCGGAGGGCAGGGGGAGCTAAGCGCTGCGCTCGGCATGTGGTTGCCACGGTGTTCTCATTGGCCTGGCCCGGCGGTTTCGTTAGCGTGGGGCTTTGGACTCGTCATTTGCGGTGTCGCGTCGTTGCCCGCGCGCTTCGCGCACGACGGCTTTCGGTAGAGATGCAGGGTGGGATGCTTCGGCGTGAGAACTCGGCTGTCGTCTTGAACAGCGTTTCCTGGGCACGGTGCCAGCCTTCCATCGAAAGCGTCTGCACTCTTGATCTCAGGGCTTTCAATCGGAATCACCTTCACGCCTCGCGGGCCTCGTCGCGGCGGAAGCCCCAGGCGGCCAGGGCGCCGAAGGCCAGCGCGAAGGCGGCCAGCGCCAGCCAGTGCCCGGGCTCGCCGGAGACCTGTCCAGCCCCCAGCCCCTCGGCCACCGTGCCGCGCGCGATGGCGCCCAGGTGGTAGGCGGGCAGGAAGGGGGCCAGCCCCTGCACGAAGTCCGGCATCGTGTCCAGCGGCGTGAACAGGCCCGAGGCGAAGGACATGATCACGGCGACGATGTTCGCGGTGATCTGCGCCGCCGTGGGGCTGACCAGAAAGCCGATGCACAGGCCCAGGCAGACCAGTGGCCACATGCCCAGCAGCAGCTTGCCCAGCAGCAGCAGCGCCAGCCCCAGCGGCAGCGTCACCCCGCCTGCGAAGTGCGCGAAGGCGTACAGCACGCTCAGGCTCAGGGCGCTGAAGGCCAGAGCAGCGATCAGCTTGCCCGCGAAGTACAGCCCGGTGGGCATCGGCGAGGCGCGCAGCAGCCTCAGCCAGCCGCCGGTGCGCTCGGCCGCCACCGCCGAGCCGAAGGAGAACATGGCGAGCGACAGCAGCGAGTAGGCCCCGAAGTTCACCAGGATCAGCGGCCCGACCTTCAGACCCTGCGCCGTCGTCTCGTTCACGGCGCTCAGGCCGAACAGCGCGAAGAACATCACGGGAAAGCCGACCGTGCCCACGGTGAAGGCCGGGTTCCTGAGCATCCGGCGCAGTTCGGCCAGCGCCAGGCTCGCCAGGGCGGGCAGGCGGGCCGCGCGGCGGGGGGCCGTGGTGGGAAGCGGCAGGCCCAGTGCGGGCGGGGTCGGGTCGGTCAGGGTCTGGCTCCGGGTCATGCGCTCACTCCTTGTGCACTCAGGGGTTCCTGGGGGCGAGTCAGGCTCAGGAAGGCGTCTTCCAGGCTGGCCCGGCTGACTTCCAGCTCGCGCAGTTCCGTGCCCTGGCGGAACAGTTCGCCCAGCAGGGCCTCGGGGGTGCGGGTGCGCAGGTCGGCGTGGCCGTGGTCGTCCAGCACGGCGCTCTCGACTCCGGGCAGGCGCCGCAGCTCGGCCAGCACGAGGCTGGAGGTGAAGCGCACGCGGGCGCCGCCGGCCTGCGCGCGCAGGGCCTCGGGCGTGCCGTCGGCCAGCAGGCGGCCGGCGTTCATGACCACCACCCGGTCGGCGGCGCGCTCGGCTTCCTCCAGGTAGTGCGTGGTGAGCAGGATGGTGCGCCCCGTGGCCCGCAGCTGCGCCACCGCGTCCCAGAAGGCCAGGCGGCTCTGCGCGTCCATGCCGGTGGTCGGCTCGTCGATCAGCAGCACCTCGGGGTTGCCCACCACCGCCAGCGCGAAGGCCAGCCGCCGTTTCTGCCCGCCGGACAGCGCGCCCGCCCGCCGGTTCGCCACCGCCTGCAGGTCGGCCAGCCGCAGCGTGTCCTCCACGCCGAGCGGCGCCGGGTAGAAGCGGGCGAAGAGGGTCACGGCCTCGCGCACGCTCAGGGCGGGGGGCACCGCGCTCTCCTGGGGCATCGAGCCCAGGCGCGCCCGCACGTCGCCCCGGCGGGGATCGGCGCCCAGCACGCGCACCAGGCCGCTGGTGGGGGCGGCCAGGCCCAGCATCAGGCTGATCGCGGTGGTCTTGCCGGCGCCGTTGGGGCCCAGCAGCGCGGTCAGTTCCCCGGCGCGGATGCTCAGGTTCAGGCCCTGCAGGGCGGTGACCCTGCCAAACGTCTTGCCAGTGTCGGTCAGCTCGATGGCGTTCATGGGGGCGGTCATGGGGGCATGGTGCGCTCTCCGGGCGGTGGGCCCCAGTGCCGGGTGTCAGGCGGGGTGGGTGACAGGTGTCATGTGGGTTGGCCGTTGGTCGTCTGGGCCAGCGCCCACACGGTCGCCCGCCGCGTCCGGCCTGCTCCAGCTCCAAACTGTTCCAGCTCTGGCCTGTTCCACCTCTGGCCTGGGCCGGATTGCCCTAGCCACGGCACCCGCCGCCGGGCGTGAACCCCGTAGAGTGGCGGCACTGGCAGCGCTCCGTCCGCTGAGCGGCGGGCGGCGCACGGGAGGATCTGGCATGAAGTACGTTTCCACGCGCGGCACGGGAGAGTTGGGCCGCTTCTCGGATGTCCTGCTGCTGGGCCTCGCCCCGGACGGCGGCCTGGCCATGCCCGAGCACATTCCCGCCTTCAGCCCGCAGACCCTCGAAGCGCTGCGGGGGCTGAGCTACCCGGAGCTGGCCTTCCGGGTCATGCGGCCCTTCATCGACGACATCCCGGAAGCCGACCTGCGCCGGGTGCTGCACGCCACGTACCACCCGGACGTGTTCCACAGCCAGGACATCACCCCGCTGACCCGCCTGGGCGCGGCGTCACCGGGCCAGGGTGAGCTGTACCTTCTGGAACTCTCGAACGGCCCCTCGCTGGCCTTCAAGGACGTGGCGATGCAGTTCCTGGGACAGATATTCGAGTACGTGCTGGAGCGGCGGGGCGAGCAGCTGAACATCCTAGGGGCGACCAGCGGCGACACCGGCTCGGCCGCCGAGTACGCCATGCTCGGCAAGGCCCGCGTGAACGTGTTCATGCTCTCGCCCCGGGGCCGCATGAGCGCCTTCCAGCAGGCGCAGATGTACTCGCTGAACGAGCCGAACATCTTCAATATCGCCGTCGAGGGCGTGTTCGACGACTGCCAGGATCTCGTCAAGGCGGTGAACGCCGACGCGGACTTCAAGGCCCGTTTCGACATCGGCGCCGTGAACTCGATCAACTGGGCGCGCGTGCTGGCGCAGGCCGTGTACTACTTCAAGGCGTACTTCGCCCTGGGACTGCCGCCGGGCGCCGAGGCGGACTTCAGCGTGCCGTCGGGCAACTTCGGGAACGTGTTCGCCGGATTTCTGGCGAAGAGGATGGGCCTGCCGGTGGGCCAGCTCATCGTGGCCACCAACGAGAACGACGTCCTGAACGAATTCTTCTCCACGGGCGTGTATCACGTCCGGCCCGCAGACCGGGTCGCCATGACGTCCAGCCCCAGCATGGACATCGGCAAGGCGTCCAACTTCGAGCGCTACCTGTACCTGATCGCCGGCAGCAGCGCCACGCACACCCTGTCGTGGTGGGACGAGGTCGGCCAGGGTCGCCCGGTCGATCTGCGCGGCACGTCCCACTGGGACGAGGTGAAGGCCAGTGGCCTGCTCAGTGGCCGCAACACCCACCAGGGCCGCCTGGAGACCATCCGCCGCATCGACCAGCAGTGTGGCCGCCTGATCGACCCGCACACCGCCGACGGCGTGCTGATCGGCGAGCGCCATCAGCGCCGGGGCGTGCCGATGGTCTGCCTGGAGACCGCCCTGCCCGCCAAGTTCGGGGACACCGTGCAGGAAGCCGTGAAGCGTGCCCCGGAGCGGCCGGAGCGCTTCGCGGGCATCGAGACGGCCGAGCGGTACTTCGACGTGCTGCCCAACGACGTGGAGACGCTCAAGGCGTACATCGCCCGCAAGCTGAGGGAAACGGTGAAGGTGCAGGAGCCGGCCTGACCCCCCTGGCCTGAACGTCCTCCCGCCCTGACCGGCCAGCCCCGATTCGCCAGCCCCGATCCGCCAGACCCGATCCGCCAGCCCCGGGAGACCGTGGCCCGCATCGGAACCTGCCGGGCCGCGGCGCAGCGCCCAGGGTCCATTACACTCATCCTCAATGGATCGCCGCCGGCTCCTGACCCTGCTCGGCCTGCTGCTCGGGCTGGTGGCCTTCGGCACGGCCGGGTACCGGCTGACCCAGGGCTGGAACTGGCTGGACTGCGTGTTCATGACCGTCATGACGCTGACCACCGTGGGCTACGGCCCGCCCGAGCCCCTGAACGAACGTGGCAAACTGTTCAGCACCGCCCTGATGCTGGTCGGCATCGGCCTGATGCTGTACCTGCTGACCCTGCTCGCCGAAACCGTCATCCGTGGCCTGACCGATCCCGTCACCGCGCAACGCCGCAAGGAGCGCCGCCTGATTCACCTGAGGCACCACACCATCGTCTGCGGCTACGGGCAGGTCGGCGAGGCGGTCTGCAGCGCACTGCTGGGCGCCCGGCGCGAGGTCGTGGTCATCGACCACCGCCCCGAGCACCTGGAGTGGGCGACCGCGCGCGGCCTCCATACCCTGGTCGGCGACGCCACCGACGAGGACGTGCTGCGCCGGGCCGGCGTCGAGCGCGCCGAATCGCTGGTCAGCGTAATCAACTCCGATCCCAGCAACCTGTACGTGGTGCTCTCGGCCAGGGGGCTGAACCCGGGCCTGCGCGTGATCGCCCGCGCCAGCGACGAGGGCGCGGCGCGCAAGATGCGCCGGGCCGGGGCCGACGAGGTCGTCAACCCCTATCAGCTCAGCGGCAACCGCATCGCGGCGATGATGCTGGCCCCGCGCCTGAGCCGCCTGCTGAGCGGCGACGTGACCAGCGAGCATTTCACCGTGCGCGAGGTCAGCGTGCCCGAGGCCGGGGTCGGCCGTACGGTGGCGGAGCTGGGCCGCGAGACCGGCGCGCTGGTGGTGGCCGTCTGGCGCGCGGGCCAGGCCCTGCGGGGCCGTCCGGAGGAGGTGCTGCAGGCTGGCGACACCGTGCTGGTGGCGGGCGCCGCCGCCGAGATCGAGGCCGTGGAGGCCCGCCGGCTGACCTGAGCGCCGGGCAGGCCCAGAGCTGCTAACCCAGAGCCGTTGACCCAATGCCGCTGACCCTGGGCCGCTGCCTTCAGGCGCGCACCCGCCGCGCCGACACGAGCCGCACGAGGAGCAGCAGCGTGAAGGCCACCACGACCATCACCGCCGAGAGCACCAGCGCCGGCCCCAGGTCGGATTCCATGGCCGAGTAGATCGCCAGGGTGATCGTGCGGGTCTGGCCCTGCAGCGAGCCGGCGAACAGGATGGTGGCGCCGAACTCGCCCAGCGCCCGCGCCCAGGTGAGCACCAGGCCCTCCAGCAGGAAGGGAAAGGCCAGCGGCCAGGTGATCCGGCGGAAGACCTGCCAGCGCCCGGCGCCGTCGGTGCGGGCGGCGTCCTCGGTGTCGCGGTCGATGGCCCCGAAGCCGGCCTTGGCGGCGCGCAGGTAGAACGGCGCGGCCGTGAACAGCTGCGCCAGCACGACCGCCGCCGGCGAGAAGGCCAGCTCGATGCCCGCCAGTTCCAGCGGCCGCCCCAGCAGCCCCGTGCGGCCGAAGGTCAGCAGCAGCCCCACCCCCGCCACGACCGGCGGCAGCACGATGGGCAGGTCGAGCAGGGTGTCCAGCACGGCCTTGCCCGGAAACTCGAAGCGGGCCAGCAGCCACGCCACCGGCGTGACGAGTACCAGCGTCAGCACCAGCGTCAGGCCGGTGGTCAGCAGGCTGACCCGCAGGGCGTCCAGCACGACCTCGCCCCGCAGCGTGGGCAGGAAGTCGGCGCCCAGGCCGCGCCCCAGCAGCGCCAGCGTGGGCAGCAGCAGGAAGGCGACCAGCACGGCGCTCAGCGCCAGCGGCAGGGCCGGGGGGTGGTCGCGGCGCCGGGCGGTCATGCAGAACCGGGCCGGGTGGAAGAGGAGGCCGGGCAGGCTGCTAAAGCTCCGCAGGAGAGGGGGTTCAGGAAAAAGACCAGGCTGAAGAGATGGCGAGGCGGGCCGATGTGTTCACGGCCCGACCCGGACTCGACCCAGTCCCCTCTCAAGGGGCCTGGAAGCCCCAGCGGCGCAGGATCTTCTGCCCGGCCGGCGAGAGGACGAATTTCACGAAGGCCTGCGCGGCCGCGCCCTCACGCGCGCCTGTCAACACGCCCAGCGGGTACACGGCGCTCTGGTTGAAGCGGCTGGGCAGCGCGATCACGCGCACGCGGGGCTTCAGGGCGGGGGTGACGTCCGTGGCGTAGACCACCGCCGCGTCGGCCTCGCCCAGCCCGACCTTGAGGGCCACCTGGCGCGCGTTGGGTTCCTCGCTGACCACGTTCTTCAGGCTGCGCGCCGCGAAGTCCGGGCCGTAGGCGCCCGACTGCCCGACCGCCGCGAGCATCCGCCGGGCCAGGTCGCCCACGGGCACATTGCGATCGGCCAGCACCAGCTTCACGCCGGGTCTGCCCAGGTCGCCCAGCGCGGTGACCGCCATGGTGCCCCGGGGCGCGATGATAGCCAGCCGGTTTTTCACGAAGCCCTGGCCGGCGTCCAGCAGCCCCGCCCGCACCAGCGGCTCGAACTGCGCCGCGTTGGCGCTGGCGTACACGTCGGCCCGCGCGCCCTGCTCCAGTTGCGTCCTCAGCGCCTGCGAGCCCGCGAAGCTGAAGGTGGTGATGTGCCCGCTCTGGGCGTCGAAGGCTTTGCCCAGCTCGGTGAAGGCGTCGGTCAGCGAGGACGCGGCGAAGACGGTCAGGCGCGCGGCCTGTGCCGGTGGGGCGAGCAGCAGGCTCAGGGCCAGCCCTCGGAGCAGCGCTCGGAACAGCAGTCGGGTCATGGGACGCTCCTGGGAGACGGGGAGGACGGAGCCGGTTGGGTGGTCGCCCAGCGCTCTCCGGCGTGGGTGGGGTCGTAGCCGCCCAGCGAGAGCAGTTCGGCGCGGAAGGCGGGGCGGGTCACGGCCGAGAGCAGCGCGCGCAGGGCCGGGTGCCCCGCGTGCTCCTCCGGCACGACCAGATCGAAGCGCTCGCTCTGCACCGGGATGAAGGGCAGCCCCCAGGCCTGGGCGGCCGAACGGGGGCCGGGGGCCACGTCCGCCGCGCCGCCCGCCACGCGCTGCGCGGCCTCCAGGGGCGTGGCGGCCTCGTCCCCGTAGCCGCTCAGGGCGCGCCTCGCCCGGCGGCTCAGCCCCAGGGTGTCCAGCCAGGCGTCCAGCAGCAGGCGGCTGCCGGCGCCCTCCCCGCGGTTTACCAGCCGCAGGCCTGGCCGCAGCAGGTCGGCCACGCCCCTTATTCCGTGCGGATTGCCCGGCGCCACCATCAGGCCCTGCTCCCACGACCACAGGGTGAAGAGCTGCGCGGCGCGCCCCGGCAACTCGCGCTCGGCGAAGGGCAGGTTCGACACGCCGGTGCCCGCCTCCCAGAGGTGGATGCCCGCCGCGTGCGCCTCACCGCGCGCCACCGAGCGCAGCGCCTCCAGGCTGGGCTGCGGCTGCCAGCGCATCCGGTGGCCGCTGGCCTCGCGGCCCACATGCGCGGCCAGCAGTCCCAGCGACGGATCGCAGCCCGCCACGACCAGCGTGCGGCGGGCGGCCTCCAGGTCGCCGAACAGCGTCACACGGGCCAGATTCCCCTGGGCCGGTTCGGGCGAATCGGCGACTTCGGCCAGCCCGTCGGCCGACTCGCCCAGCGCCCCGCCCGCGAGGGGAAAGGCCAGCAGCTCGGCCCCCACCTGCGCCAGCCCCACGCGGGAGCCGTGCCCGGCGTCCAGGGATCCGACCACGCGGGCCTGCACCTCGGCGTCTGTGAGGGTGAACAGCGCCTCGACCGCGCAGCGCAGCTCGCGCGCCAGCCGCAGCGCCGTCAGGGTGCTGGGCACCGTGGCGCCGGTCTCGATGGCGTGCAGCGCCTGCCGGGTGATCCCTGAGCGCCGCGCGAGCTGCGCCGGCCCCAGCCCGCTGCGCTCCCGCATGGCCCGGACGTTCGGGCGCAGGGGCGGGGGAAGGGTCATGGTGCCAGCGTAAAGCGGAGGCGACGCAGCGTCAACTCCGAGCGACAACATACGCTCCCGCAAGGGTAGGGAAGCCCGCAGTGGCCCGGCCCAGACTGCGTAGACTCCAGCCATGACCGATCCCTGCACCGATCTCTACGTGGATTTCCTGTGCCCCTACGCCTGGCGGGGCGTGGAGCTGGCCGCCGTCCTGCGCGGCGAGGGCGAGCCTTTTCGCCTGCGCCACTTCTCGCTGGTCGAGGGCAACCACCCGGACAACGTCGGGGAGCGGACGTGGCACCTCGACGAGCAGCCCTCCGGCGAGGGCAACGCCTACCAGCAGAGCAGTCTGGCCGCCTTCCTGGCCGCCCAGGCAGCGGCGCGGCAGGGCGAGGAAGCGGGTTGGGCCTTCACGCTGGCCCTCTTCCGCCGGCGCCACGAGGGGGGCGGCGAGCTGGACGAGGCCGGGATTCTGAACGCCGCCGGGGTGGCGGGGCTCGACCTCGTCCGCTTTGCCCACGACCGCGCCGACGAAGCGGGCCTGCGCGCCGAGCTGGACGAGGCCGCCGGAATCGGCGTCTTCGGCACGCCCACCTTCGTGTTGCCCGACGGCAGCGCCGCCTACTACCGCTTCGAACTCCTGACCCGCGACCCGCAGACCGCGCGGCAGTGGTGGGAGCTGTACCGCACGGTGCTGGGCAGCGGCGCCAGCATCGGCACCATCAAACGCGCCCGGCACCGGCCCGCCCCCAAGCCGGCGGCCTGATCCCCAAGCTCGCGTAAACGCCGGCCCGCTCCCCGCACCCTCCCGGCGGGACTAGCCTGGGCCATGCTGCCTGCGCCCGGTTCCGCCTCCCCGATCCTCGATCTGGCCGGCCTCACGCTGGAGGTCAATCATCTGCCCCGCGGCGTGCGCTTCTACACCCAGGTGCTGGGCCTGACGCTGCTGCACCTCGACGAAGACCGCAAGGTGGCCCGCCTGCGCGTGAACGCCCACCAGTCGCTGACCCTCTGGCAGCCCGTGACGCGCCAGTGCAACGACCCGTGGATGGAGTCCCTGCGGCCGCGCGGCGCCAGCCACCTGCACTTCGCCTTCCAGATCGACCCAGACGAGCTGGCCCGCTGCGAGGCCCTGCTGGACGAACACGGCCTGCCCTGGCAGGAGATCGACCTGGGCACGCCCGAATTGCCCGACCGCACCGTGTATTTCTACGACCCCTTCGGGCACGGGCTGGAACTGCGCGGCGTGAACCTCCGCGACCCGCGCCAGCCGGTCTTCCCGCCCCCGCCGCAGCCCGACGCTCCCGCGCCCCACGCCCTGCCGGTGCTGGGGCTGCGCGAGGTCGCCCTGGGCTTCGGCGACTACGCGGCCATGAAGGAGCGGCTGCCCCGCGCCTACGGCCTGGCCTACGCCAAGGAGCAGGACGACCGTGATTTCGCCCAGTTCACCCTGGGGCCGCAGCCGCAGCCCGACGGCAACGGCACCCCCGCCCGCTGGCTCTACGCCTGGGATCCGCAGGTCGGGCTGGCCGACATGCTGGGCGGGGATCACGCCCTGGTGCAGTTCTATGCCGATGTGGACGCGGTGCGCGCGCTGGTCGGGGCGGCGGGCCTGCCCCACGTCCACGAATCCGGCCGCCTCGCCGCCCGCGACCCCGACGGGCACGTCTTCGAGTTCCTGTCTCCTCCGCAGAGCTGAGCTCCTCCAGCCCCAGCGAGTCCAGGCCCAGCTACTCCAGATCGAGCCGCCGCGCGACCTCGCCCCGGGGCCGCTGCAGGCCCGAACGGACGTCCATGTAGTCGCGGTAGACCTCGTCGAAGCTGTAGACCAGCACGGCCATGACCCCGTGTTCGTCCACCTGCAGGCCCTGAATCCGGAAGCCGGCGCGCAGCTTCGGCACCAGCACGGCCGAATTGGTCGCGTGGTGGTGGCTGCGAACCAGGTCGTAGCCCCCGGCGCGCAGATGCTCCAGCACCAGCGGCAGCAGCCGGGTGTACAGGCCCTTTCCCCGGTGCTCGGGCAGGAAGGCGGTGTTCACCATGTAGGCGGTGCGCGCGTCCCACTGGCGCGAGAGGTGCCAGCCGGCGACCTCGCCCCGGTGGGCGACCAGCCAGGCAGACCGGGGCAGGTCGGGCGTGGGCAGACGGGGAGGCCGCGCCCACTCGAACGACACGGACGCATAGGCGGCGGCCTCCAGGCGGGAGTAGACCGCGAGGTAGGTGTCGTAGGGCACCAGGTGCAGCGTATACCCGGCCCCCAGGTCGAGGCCGCTGCCCACGCCGTCCGGAAGGGGGACGGAGGGAACCTCCATGTCCTGTGCCTGTGCCCGCGCCCTGACCCCCAGCCGCCGCGCCGCCTCGCCCTGCGCCTGCTGGAAGCCGCTGCGGACGTGCTGTGCCTGCCGGTAGGCCCCGTCCAGCGAGAGGGTCAGCGCCGCATTCAGGCCGCCCTCGTACAGGTTGAGGCCCTGCAGCACGAAGCCCGCGCGCAGCTTGGGCACGAGCACGCGGGTGTTCGTGGCGCGGTGGTGGCTCTGCACCAGCGTGTAGCCGGCGGCGCGGAAGGTGTCCAGCACGTGCGGCAGCAGGCGGGTGTAGAGCCCCTGGCCCTGGTGCCCCGGCAGCACGCCACTATCGGCCATGTACACCGTGCGCTCATCCCATTGGTGCGAGAACTGCCAGCCGATGGATTCGGCGCCGTGGTACAGGCCCCAGCAGAAGGTCTCGCCCAGGGGCGGCGCCGGTCTGGTCGACGGCCCGAAGTCATAGAGCCAGGAGTCGCCGAAGATCTGCCCTTCCAGCCGGGCGCAGGCATCCCGGTACGTGGCCAGCGGGATCGGGCGGGCCGCGTAGCCGCTGCCCAGCTCTATTCGCCCTTCCACACCGTCCCCGCCGGCTGCTGCTGGGTCACGCAGTGGAACGAGCCGCCGCCCTGGATGATCGCGCGGCTGCTCAGGCCGATGACCTCGCGGCCCGGGAAGAGCGGCGCCAGGATCTCCAGCGCCCGGCGGTCGTTGGGGTCGCCGTACTGCGGCACGGCCACGAAACCGTTGCCGATGTAGAAGTTGGCGTAGGTGGGCGGCAGGCGGCCCTCGGCGCCCTCCAGATAGTTCGCCGGCAGCGGCAGCTCCACGATCCGGAAGGGGCGGCCCTGCGCGTCGGTCATGTTCCGCAGCGCGATCAGGTTGCGGGCCATGACCTCGTGGTTGGGATCGTCCTCGTCGGGTTCCACGGAGGTCACGATGGTGCGCTCGTCGGTGAAGCGGGTGATGGTGTCGATGTGGCCGTCGGTGTGGTCGTTCTCCAGGCCACCGTCGAGCCACAGGAGTTTCTCGATGCCCAGGGTCTCCCGCAGCAGCGCCGCGTAGCCGGCCTCGTCCAGCCCGGGATTGCGGGTGTCGGTCAGGAAGCATGACCGCGTGGTGAGGCCCACGCCCGCCCCGTTGACCTCCAGCCCGCCGCCTTCGAGCACCTCGGGCCTGTCCCAGTGTGCGGCGTTCAGGGCGCCGGCCACGTACTCGGGCACGCGGTCGTCGTTCTCCCAGTCGAACTTGCCGCCCCAGGCATTGAAGCGCCAGTTGATGAAGGACAGTGATGGGGGTTGAGGATCGAGGGATGAGGTGGCCCGTGTCTCATCATTCGACACTCCTCCCTCCCTCCGGACGAAGATCGGCCCGTTGTCCCGCAGCCACACGTCGTCCAGGGGGACGCGGTGGAACTTCACGTCGGCGCTGCCCAGGCGCTCCCTCGCGTCCTGTTCGCTCTCGTCGTCGCGCACCAGCAGCTGCACGCTCTCGAAGCGGGCGATCGTCCTCACCAGCTCGGCGAACTCGGCGCGCACGTCCTCCAGGTGACCGAACCACAGGTCGTCGTCGGCCGGCCAGCTCATCCAGGTGGCCGCGTGCGGCGCCCATTCGGGCGGCATGGCGAAGCCCAGGTCACGGGGAGTGGGATCGGTGGGGGAGAGGTGACGCATGGGAGGTATTAAATCACCCGGCCCGTACGCGGCAGGTCAGGCCGCCCGCACGGGGCGGTGGCGAGCCCCGGTGGCTCAGTCCCGCTGGTCGCTGAACGTGATCCGCAGCGGTGTGCGCTTGCCGGCTTCGAGTTCGGTCGCGGCGGCGATCCGCAGGCCAGCCCAGCCGCTGCCGGTCGCCTCTGGAAAACGCAGTTTGAGCAGCTGGGCCGCGTGGCCCCGGCCCACCAGCACACTCGCGGCGAGTTCACCTGCGCGAATGCAGCGAGCGTTGATCGGGCAGCGGCTGTCGCGGACGCTGAGCACCGTCACGGTGCGGTCTCCCAGCTGGCCCGTCTGGCCGGGGGCCAGGGTCACGGCCCCGGCCGAAGCGAACGACACGCCCAGGAGCGTGAGGAGGGCCAGCAGTCGGATCATGGGGCCAGTGTGCGTGAGCGGGCTGAACAGGAGCTGATCCGGGGAGCCGCCGATCCAGCGGCTCAGCCCGGATCAGCAGGCGGGCGGCTCAGCCCAGCAGCGGGGCGTCTTCGGAGCCGGCCAGCGCGTGGAACTGCGAGGCCTTCTCGCCCAGCCCCATCGCGGCGTAGCACTCGGCCAGCTTGAGGGCGAAAAACTCCGTGGCGCGGCAGTCCTCGCGGCGTTCGGCGGCTTCCAGACACTCGCGGTAGTGCATCACCGCGAGGTGGTACTGCGCCGCCTGTGCGGCATGTTCGGCTCGGCAATGGCTCATGCGGAGGGACACGATGTCGCGCGGGGCGGTGCTCACGGACTTCATGACAGGCAGTTTAAGCAGACGGTGGCCCACCTGAATGAAAGATGAAGCAGCTTTGGTAGCGGTCAATACACACTTTTTCGTCTCTGGGCGGAATGCCGTGGGTCGATTCTGAACGGATCCTCAGAGAGGACGCGCCCGCGCGCTCAGGGCCGGCAGGTTCACGTCGCTCAGGCGCACCTTCAGGACGCTGCCCAGCGGCGCCGGGGTGCTGAGCGGCAGATCGAAGGCCAGCTCCGGGATCAGCAGGGTCGCCTGGGGGCCGCGCTTGTCGACCACCACGCCCTCCCACTCGCGTTCCGGCTGCGCGGCGATCAGGCGCAGGGTGTGGTGCCGGCGGCTCAGGCGCTCGGCCTGGCGGGTGGCGTCGGCGTTGAGGCCCGACTGCGCGATGTGCGAGGCCATCAGCTGGCCCGGCATGGGCTCCCCGCCGCTCAGGAAAGAGCGCAGCTGCTGGTGCACCACCAGATCCAGGTAGCGCCGCATGGGGCTGGTGACCTGGACGTACAGATCGAGCCCCATGCCGTGGTGCGGCCCCGGCGCCGGCTGGAAGCGGGTGCGCGCCAGCGTCTTGCGCCGCGCCCACTGCGAACTCAGGCCCTCGCCGCGCACCTCGCGGGTGGGGTAGTCCTGGGTGGCGAAGGGCAGGGGCACGTGGTTGTCGTCGGCGAAGATGGCGGCGCCCCAGCCGGCCAGGGTCATGCACTCCTGCACCACGAAGCGCATCTCGGGCTTGGGCATCGGGGTGATCGTGACCGTGTGTTCGTCGGCCTTGATGCGCACTTCCGGCAGGTCGATGGACAGCGCGCCCTCCGATTCGCGCAGCAGCCGGCTGGCGCGGGCCAGGCGCAGCAGCGACACGAAGGGCTTCTCGGCGGCGTCCAGGCGGGCCTGCGCCTGCGTGTAGCTCAGGCGGGTCACGCGCACGCGGGTCAGCTGGACATCCACCGCGTCAGCGTTGCCGCTCTCGTCCAGATCGAGGCTGACCGACAGCGCCGGGCTGGTCTCGTGCAGGCCCAGGCCCGCCCTTTCTACCAGCGCGTCGGGCAGCATCCCCACCGTCTGATCCGGCAGGTAGAGGGTCGCGCCGCGCGAGCGGGCCGCCGTGTCGAGGTCGCTGCCCGCCGGCACCAGCGCGGCCACGTCGGCCACGTGCACCCACAGCCGGGTCAGGCCGCCGCCCAGCGCCTCGATGCCCACCGCGTCGTCCGGATCGCGGTTGCCCTCGTCGTCGATGGCGAAGGCGTCCAGGTGGGTCAGGTCGAGGCGGGCCTCCGCCGGAAATTCCGGCACGGGCAGCTCCAGCGGCTGGGTGGTGGCGTGCAGCCGGTCGGCGTAGGGGGTGCGGGACTCGGGCCACAGCCCGGAGCGCAGCAGCAGCGCGTGCGCGGCCTCGGGCGTCTCGCTCAGGCCCAGCTCACGCATGGCACGGCTCTTTTCCTGTTTGCCGCGCGCCAGCAGTTCGATCTCGGTGCGCTGGGCGGGCGTCAGCTCGGGGGCGGGAGAGGTCATGGCCCAGAGCATAGGGGGTCTGACTGAACTTCACTGAATAGCAATCCTGGCTTTTCACCTCACATGAAGATTCGATGATCTGTTCCCTGGAGGTGCGTCCAGTGCGGCATAAATCCCATGCCCGCCGTCTCTGTATCAAGTTCAACTTGACAGAATAGTAGATCGGTGTTTCTATTGATGCAGGAGGCGAGCATGAGTGAGAACAGTCAACCCGAGGAATTCCGTGCCCAGGTGCAACGTCTGGTGGCCGATGGCAAACTCACCGCCGAGGAGGCCCAGGGCCTGCTGGACGGCCAGGACGGCGCCGAGGAGGGGAGTGGCGTGCACCTGCGCCCCGTCCAGTCCGGCAGCGACCCGGCCCAGCTGGACGACACCGACATCCCGCCGGATCTGAAACTGGAGGTCAGCGGCTACACCCTGCAGGTCGTGGTGGACGGCCACTTCAGCCGGCCCGAGCTGCACGCGAACGAGGACGGCAAACTGCTGCTGGAGGCCACGCCGCGGGGCTGGCGGGTGGCCCGCCGTCCGGGTGACCACCACGGCGGCTGGAACACCGTGCGGGCCATCCTGACCGTGCCCTTCCCGCCGCGCCACGTGAACGCCGAGGTCAATGGCGGCAACCTGAACCTCCCGGACATCGGCGGGGAGATGCTGGCCGACGTCAACGGCGGGAATATCCACATGGGCCGCGCCGCCAGCCTGAAAGCCGACGTGAACGGCGGCAACCTGACCGGCACCGAGATGGGCGGCCCCACCCTGCTGAGCGTGAACGGCGGCAACCTCACCCTGAGCGGCGCCCACACCCTGAACGCCAGCGTGAACGGCGGCAACCTCAAGTGGGCGGGCCTGCTCTCGGGGGGCGACCACCGCCTGGAGGTCAACGCCGGGAACGCCACCCTGCACCTGTGGCCGGGCTCCTCCGTGCGCGTGGAGGCCGACGTCACCGTGGGCGCCTTCCGGGCCGACTTCCCGACCCGCAAGCACGGCTCCTTCGTGACCACCCACCACAGCGGTCAGCTGGGCAGCGGCGAGGCCGCCCTGTCCTGCCGGGTCGCCGCCGGTCAGGTCAAGCTGGTGAGCGCGTGACCGTGCTGATCAGCGTCGGCGGGGGCCTGCGGGCGGGCATGAGGACGGCCCCCCCGCCGCCCCAGGCTCCAGCGCGCCCCGCTCCGGGCGTCCGGCCAGGATGACTCCGCCGGCCCGTGTCCGCATCTTCCCCGTGGTCTCACCCGCCGCTTTCCCAGGAGGAACCATGATGAACGTCACTTCACCCCGCCGGGTCGGCCACCGGGTCGTCCGCCGGGCCGCGCGGCCACCGTCCACCCTTCGCCTGCCGGTGCCTCTGGCGGCTCCGGCCACCCCTGCCCGCCCACCGACCCTCTGGCAGCGCCTGCGCCAGTGGCTGTGGCCCCGGCTGACGCCTGAGCAGCGGTATGCGCGCTTCCTGCGGTTCAGCAGCGGCGCGCTGCCGGAGGTCGTGAGCATCGGCAGCCATCCCTTCCTGCTCAGCGGAGCCGCCCCCACCCACCTGCGGGGTCAGCGGGCCCAGAGCGACCTTCCGTGAGACTGGCCGTGAACATGGCCGTGAGACGTGAGACCGGCTGCGGGCGCGGCCCTGCGAGACCCGCAATGCGAGACCTGCCATGAGAGAGAAAGTCAAACGTATCCTCGATCTGGTGCGCGCCGGGAAACTGACCCTGGACGACGCCGCCCCCCTGATGGCCGCCCTGAGCCCCAAACTGGCGCTGACCGACAGCGACCGCGAACTGGTCGCCTCGCTGCTCGCCCGTGACGAGCTGGACACCGCCCAGGTCGCCGAACATCTGCTCCTGCTGCGCGGCATCCGCGACAGCGTGCCGCCCCCCCCGCCGCCCCCCGGAGCCCCCCGCTTCGGCGAAGGCTTCACCTGGGACGGCCGCCGGGGCCGCCGGGGCCCTGTAGACGGTCTGGTCGACCGCCTGACTGGAGGAATCGAAACCATGGTCGACAGCATCACGGAACAGGTCGAGCGCGCCGCCCAGGGCTCCGCGCCCCGCTACAGCGGCGGTCGCCCCACCTCCAGCCGCGTCCTGCGGATTCAGGTGGAATCCCAGCACGGTGACGAATACACCGCCAACATCCCGGTCAGCCTGGCCCCGCACCTGCACCGGCTGATCCCCCCGCACGGCCTGGCCGCGCTGGAAGAGGCCGGGTTCAGCGTGGAGACCCTGCAGCTGCTGATCGAGGCCGATCCGCCCCCCGGCCCCCTGATCGACGCCGAGGATCAGCACGGCAACGAAGTCCATATCTCCCTGAAGTGAGGCCGACCGCTGGAGGCGGGGGGCAGGGGACCGGAACCGTTCTAGCCCTCTGCCCTGGCCCTTCAGCCTTCTGCCTAAAGTGAGCCCTATGCGCCCCCTGCCCCTGCCCTTCCCCGACGAAACCGAGTCGCCGCTGGTCACGGAACTGCGCTTCCCGACCAGCGGCGTGACCGTGCGCGGCACCTTCGAACTCAACGAATTCGCTGTGCTGAGCCCCGAGAACCTGGAGTTCCTGCGGCTGTACATCCGGGTACGCGGCAACCTCAAGGAGGTCGAGCGCGTGCTGGGCGTCAGCTATCCCACCGTGCGCGCCCGCTTCGACACGCTGCTGCGCGCCATCGGCTACGAGCCCGAACTGGCCGACCCGCAGGCCGAGGTGCTGAGCAGCCTGGAGCGAGGCGAGATCACCCCCGACGAGGCCGCGCGCAAGCTGCGCCGCTGACGCCCGCCCCCGGCCTGCCCTCACTTACTGGGGCGGTTCTCTCGCGGTGCTCAGCCCGACGATTCTCCGGACGGATTCCCACGAAGAGACATAAGAATTCGCGGCCGCCTCCCTGCTGGCCGCCGGATCTGGGCATGAAAGCCGCTTGACCCTGTTCGCACCACCGGTTTATGTGGAGGGGGGCAACGCAGGGTGGAGGTGTGTCCTGACCGGCGTTCCGTATAATGCGCGGGTTATGCGTACGGTGACGGTTGGAACGCGCGGCTCAACGCTTGCGCTCGCGCAGACCCACTGGGTGGTCGCCCGCTTGAAGGAAGAGTGGCCGGAAACGGACTTCCGGATTCAGACGATCAGTACCAAGGGGGATCAGCAACGCGGCAGTCTGGCCTCGATGGCGGCTCGCGGCGACAAGGGCTTCTGGGTCAAGGAAATCGAGGACGCTCTGTTGCAGAAACGGATCGACATCGCTGTGCACAGCCTCAAGGATCTGCCCACCGAACAGCCTGCGGAGCTGGAGGTCGCCTCCATTCCCAAGCGGGTCGATGCGCGCGACGTGCTGATCGGCAAGGAAGGCATGAAGCAGCTCGCCGCGCTGCCGCAGGGTGCGCGCGTGGGCACCAGCTCGGTGCGCCGCAAGGCCTTCCTGAAAGCCTACCGGCCCGATCTGGTCGTGCGCGACCTGCGCGGCAACATCGACACCCGCCTGGCCGCGCTGGCCGGCGACGAGTACGACGCCATCATCCTGGCGGCCGCCGGCCTGATCCGCACCGAGATGCGCCACCGCATCGACGAGTTTCTGGAGCCAGACATCATGCTGCCCGCTCCAGGTCAGGGCGCGCTGGCCCTGGAGACCCGCGCCGACGACGACCTGAGCATCGAGGTCGCCTACGCCATCCACGACCACTCCACCGACGACCGGATCACCGCCGAGCGCGAATTCCTGGGCGGGCTGGGCGCCGGCTGCATGGCCCCGGTGGGCGCCTACGCCTCCATCAAGGGCGGGGTCATGATCCTGGAGGGCTGGGTGGGCGCGCTGGACGGGGCTCAGGTCATCCGCGGCACCACCCAGGGCGATCCCAGCGAGTGCGCCGAACTGGGCGCCGAACTGGCCACCGACATGCTGGGTCAGGGCGCCCGCGAGCTGGTCGAAGCGGCCCACGTCTGACGCGGCCCCCGTCTCCCGGATGCCTGCGTCCCCATGACTGAGCCCCGCCGTCTGGCCGTGATCCACACGGGCGGCACGATCGCCAGCCGCCCCAGTCCGGACGGGCGGGGCGTGACGCCGCAGCAGGCGCCCAGCGTGCCGGGGCTGCGGGGCGTGGAGATCAGCGATTTCCAGCCCTTCACGCTGCCCAGCCCGCACGTGACCCCGGCCCACATGCTGCGGCTCGCCCGTCTGGTCGCTCAGGTCGCCCCGGCCCACGACGGCGTGATCGTCACGCACGGCACCGACACGCTGGAGGAGACGGCCTTCCTGCTCCACCTGCTGCTGCCCGCCACCATTCCGGTGGTGCTCACCGGCTCCATGCGGCATATGGGCGAGGTCTCCTGGGACGGGCCGGGCAACCTGCTGGACGCGGCCCAGGTGGCCCTGCACCCGAAAACGCGTGGGCGCGGCGCGCTGGTGGTCTTCGGCGGCGACCTCTTCGATGCCCGCACGGTGACCAAGATCCACACCACTGCCGTCGATGCCTTCGGCGGCTATCCCGGCCCCATCGGCCGGATCGACCGCGTGGGTCAGGCCGCGCACATCGAGTATTTCGCCATGCCCGAGGCCCGCACGCCGTACCGCCCGGAGCACCTGGAGGCCCGCGTGGAGATCCTGTACGCCTACGCCGGCTGGCAGGGCGAGGGCTACGCCGAGGCGTGTGCGCGCGCCGACGGGCTGGTGATCGCCGCGCTGGGCACCGGCAACCTGCCCGCCGAACTGCTGCCGCTCATCGAGCAGACCGAAAAACCCGTGGTGATCGCCACCCGCACCCACGCCGGGCCCGTGCTGCCGGTCTACGGCTACCCCGGCGGCGGCGCCACCCTGGTCGCGGCCGGCGCGATCCCGGCCAGTTTCCTGAACGCCCACAAGGCCCGGCTCCTGCTGCTCACGCTGCTCAGCCTGGGCCTGGACAGAGCAGCCGTGCGCCGGGTGTTCGAGGAAGACGCGTTCTGAAGACCTGGAGTAGGACTGTCGGCCCGAGAACTCCATCGGGCCGCCCCGGCTTTTCCGGTCATCCCAATCGCCTGCTCGCAAGTGGGCGAATTGCAGAGCCTTCCTCTCCAACCTTGTCATCCTAAATGGAGCGGAGGATCTTCCCAATGGTTCTAGACGAGGGATCGCACACTCAGGTACTTGTCAACCCTTGCCCCAGATCAACCAACGCGAGCGCCGTCTGAACAATGGTCAGACGGCGCTTTTTGCGTACTGGTCTCACACCGGCTCAATATTTCGGCTCAGTCCTGATTTCAGCTCAGTCCTGCAGATCGAGGCGGATCAGGAAGCGGCCGCACGAGGGGCACTTCACGGGGGGCAGCTTGCCCATCGCGGCCTTCTGCTGCACGCTGACCGGCAGCACCACGTTGCAGCCCGAGCAGCGCCCGCCCTTGATCTCCACCACGCCCAGGCCCTTTTTCGCCTTGCGGATCATGTCGTATTCGCGGATGGTGCGGGTGTCGAGATCGGCGGCCAGCCGGGCGCGCTCCTGGCGGTCGGCCTCGCCCTGCTGGCGCAAGTCCTGAACGCGGCCCTCGTCGCGGTCTTCGAGTTCGGACAGGCCGGGGCGCAGGGCGCGCATCTGGGCGCGCAGGCTGGCGGCCCGCTCGTTCAGCTCGCGCTGCCGCTCGCGCATGGGCTGGAGGTCTTCTTCCATCTCGTCGGCGCGCTCGCCGAGCTGCTGGATACGGCTGCCGAACTGTGACTGGGCGCGGGCATCGAAGGCGTTCTTGTCCTGCTCTTCCTTGGCCCGGGCGATCTGCTCGCGGGTGCCGGCCAGATCCTGCTCCTGGGCGCGAACCCGCCGGTCGACGTCCTCCAGGGTGATCTCGGTGTCCTCCAGATCGTTGTTCAGGCGCTCCTGCTCGGCGCGCACAGTCTTCAGGTCATCGGGGATGTTCAGTTCCTCATCGCGCAGGCGGTCGAGGCTCAGGTCGAGTTCCTGAACACGTTGCAGGCGGTGAAGGGGGGTCGAGTCAGTCATTCCTTCCAGTCTACCCCCCCGACCTGCACTTGCCCGTTGGCCGTGTGTTCAGGCCAGCCCTCCCCGTTCAGATCAGCCCCCCAGCCGCTCAGCCGGCCGATGAGGACGCGGCGAGCGAGCGGCGCCGGGCCGGGCGGTAGAGGCCCAGATAGATGGCCAGCACGCTCAGCGCGTACATCGAGAGCGTCCAGCTGAACAGCAGGGCGAAGGCCGGGCCGAAGGGCAGCCGGCCCCGCACCACCCCGGCCAGCAGGCTGCTCACCGCCCAGCCCAGATCCCAGCCGATGGTGTTCACGGCGGCGTACATGGGCCGGTCGTCTTCGGGCAGCGTGCTCATGGCGTAGGCCCCGTAGACCGGCCCCGTGGCGTTCATCAGGGCGCCGCGCACGAACAGCGCCGCCGTGACCAGCCACAGCTGCGGCGCGAAGCCCAGCAGCGCCAGGAACGGCAGCGAACTGGCCTGCACCAGGATCACCGCCTGCAGGTGGCCCATGCGCTGCACGAGCAGGGGCTGCAGCAGCGCGGTGCCGGCGGTCGCCAGACTGGCCCAGGCGAACAGCGTGCCCAGGCTGGCGTAGTCCACCTGAAACTTGCCCTCGATAAACACGTTCAGGAACGGAATCGTGGCCCCGGCGCCCAGCCCCACCAGCACGTTGGGAGCGACCAGCCGCGCCATCGTGCGCTTGTCGCGCACCGCGAAGCTGCGGCCGGGCGGGCGGGGGCGGTCGCTGGGCCGCAGCCCCAGGATGGGCAGCAGGCCCAGCAGCCCCAGCGCGGCGGCCAGCAGCAGCGCGGCGCGCAGGGCGTCGAGTCCATCAGGGGCGCTGCCGGTGAGGGCGCCGTAGACCTCCGGCACGCGCCCGCCCAGCAGGTTGCCCAGGAAGCCCGCGCCAGTCATCAGGGCGCTCTGCACCGAAAAGAGCGTGACCCGGCTGCGCTCGTCGCTGTGGTTGGCCATGAAGGCGGGGCCGGCGACCACGGTCAGGGCCGCGCCTGCGCCCTGCACCAGCGCGCCCAGCAGGGCCAGCCCCGGCCCGCCGGCCAGCGCCAGCAGCACGCTGCCCAGCACACCCAGCGCCGTGCCGATCTTGAGGGTATGGGCGTTGCTGATCCGCCGCGCCAGCGCCACCGCCGGCAGGCTCAGCAGGGCCAGGGTGAGCGCCGGCAGGGCGTTGATCAGCCCCTGCCATTCGGTGCCCAGCCCCAGCGCCCGCAGATAGAAGTTCAGGAACAGGGCCGTGAAGGCCTGCCCCAGCCCGAAGGCGAAGGCCGAGGCCAGGAACAGCCACAGCTGCCCGGAAAAGCGCCAGGTCATGCGGGGGGCCTCTGGGGAAGCAGAGGGCCGGGGGCTGAAGGCAGGAAGCCAGGGGCCAGCGACAGGAAGCCAGAGGATGGGGTCAGACGCTCAACGGCTGGCAAGTCCCACACCCACTTGCGGACAGAAGTCGGCCATCGGGCAGGCGCCGCAGGCGGGGGCGCGCGCCGTGCAGATGCGGCGGCCGTGCAGAATCAGGGCGTGGTGCAGGAACACCCAGCGTTCCCGCGGAAACAGCGTCTGCAGGTCGCGTTCCACCTTGTCCGGGTTCGTCTGCCCGCTCAGCCCCAGCCGGCGCGCGAGGCGGCCCACGTGGGTATCCACCGCGATGGCCGGATAGCCAAAGGCGTTGCTGAGCACCACGTTCGCCGTCTTGCGGCCCGCGCCGGGCAGCGCCACCACGGCGCCAAAGTCGTTGGGCACCTCGCCGCCGTGCCGCTCCAGCAGCAGCCGGGCCAGTGCCGCCAGATTCCTCGCCTTGCCCCGGTACAGCCCGATCGAGCGGATCAGCGGCTCGATGTCCTCCGGCTGCGCGGCGCTCATGGCCTGGGCATCCGGATAGCGCGCGAACAGCGCAGGCGTGGCCGCGTTCACGCTGACATCGGTGGCCTGGGCGCTGAGCACGGTCGCCACCAGCAGCTCGAAGGGGGTCGTGAAGGCCAGTTCGGTGCGGGCATCCGGATAGTGCGCTTCCAGGGTCTGCAGGACGCGGGGCGCGCGGCTCCGGGCTCCCCTGGGTACCGCGGTGGCGGCGGAGTGGGAGGGCGGGGGGATCACCCGGTCAAGGTACACCGCGCCCCGCCCGCGCCCGCGCAGGATGAAGGCAGTCTGGAGGCGTCCGGAGTCGGGTCACGACTTACAACGAAACCGTCAGAAAAATCCGGAGAAATGCCTCAAACATCCCTTAAATGTCTAGACATCTCATTAAGGAAACCTTGTTCTCCTCATCTTGAAATGTAAAACTGCTCACCATGATACAAGGATTCCGGGACTTCATCATGCGCGGCAACATCGTTGATCTCGCCATCGCTGTCGTGACAGGTGCGGCGTTTGTCGCATTGGTTGGCGCGTTCACGACGGCCTTCATCGAGCCTCTGATCAAACTGGTGTCGGGTGGCGGCAAAGTCGGCGGGGTCTTTACCGTAAACGGGGTGGATTTCAATTACGGCCTGTTCATTACCGCCATCATCACTTTCCTGCTCACCATGTTCATCATCTACTCGGTGGTCGTGGTGCCCTACAACCGCATCCGCGAGCGCATGACCAAGCCCGCCGCCCCCGCCGTGCCCGAGCCCACCGCCGAGGAAAGGCTGCTCGTCGAGATCCGCGACTCCCTGCGCGCCCGCGCCTGATCCATCTCCTTTCTACGCGGCTCCGGCATGTCCGGGGCCGCGCCCCGTTGGTGGGACCTCCATGCCATACGGACAACCCCCGCCGCCCGGCCTGGGCAGCGGATAGCGTGGGCCCATGACCGACACGCCCCCTTCCCCCACCCCCGACTGGAGCTACGAGACGGCCGCCGTGCAGTCCGGGATTCCGCGCGGTCTGGGCGAGACCATCGGCTTTCCCATCCACGCGGCCGCCGCCTTCCAGTTCGACACGCTGGAGGAGGCGCAGGACGAGTTCCAGGTGAACGCCGGCCTCAGCTACGCCCGGCTGCAGAATCCGACTGTGCGGGCGCTGGAATCGCGGATCACCGCGCTGGAGGGCGGCGCGGCGACCGTGGCGGTGGCCAGCGGGCAGGCGGCGACCCTGACCAGCATCCTGAGCGTGTGCCGCGCGGGGGATCATGTGGTGTCGGCGTCCAGCCTGTTCGGCGGCACCACCGGCATGCTGGGCAACATCCTGCCGCTGATGGGCATCTCGGCCACGCTGGTGCCGGGCACCCCGGACGCCGTGCAGGCCGCCCTGCGCCCCAACACGCGGCTGGTCTGGGCCGAGATGATCAGCAACCCGGCCGGGGACGTGCCGGATATCGCCGCGCTCGCCGGCATTGCGCACGCCCAGGGGGCCCTGCTCGCCATCGACAACACCTGCGGCGGCGTGGGCTTCCTGTGCCGGCCCCTGGAGCACGGCGCCGACATCGTGAGCCAGTCGCTGACCAAGTGGGCGGGCGGGCACGGCAGCGTCATGGGCGGCAGCGTCACGGTGGGCGCCGCGCATGACCTGAGGGGCAACCCCATCTACACCGAGGGCGGCGAGGGCAGCGTGCTGAGCGTCCGCGGGGAGCAGGCCCTGGCGTGGCGGCAGCGCTGGCTGGGCGCCCACCAGATCGGCATGACCCTGGCGCCGCACAGCGCCTTTCTGGTCGCGCAGGGCCTGGAGACGCTGGGCCTGCGCCTGGAGCGCGAGAGCGAGACCGCCCTGGGCCTGGCGCACTGGCTCGCCGCCCACCCGCAGGTCGGCCAGGTCAGCTACCCCGGCCTGGAGGCGCACCCCTTCCACGCCAACGCCGCCCGGCAACTGCGGCGGGGCTTCGGCGCGGTCATGACCTTCGAGGTGCCCGATCCCTCCGCCTTCCTGCGCCGCCTGAAGGTGCTCAGGATCGCGCCCAACCTGGGCGATGTCCGCACCCTGGTCGTGCATCCCTGGACGACCACCCACGGCCGCGTGCCCGAGGCCGCCCGCGCCGCCGCCGGCGTGACCCCCGCGACCATCCGCATGAGCGTGGGCGTAGAGGCGCTGGCGGATCTGCAGGCGGATATCGAGCAGGCGCTGTAGGGGTAATGGGTGATGGTTGATGGGTGATGGTGAAGGACGCCCATCCGGTCGGGCGGTTTCGGTAGCCTCATGCGGCGCCGGGACATCGGGGGCAGGCTGACCCTGGCACTGCGCGGCCCGGCTGTCCGCTCGGTTTCTGAATTCGGTTCGGTTGTAGATAGTCGCTGCAGGCCCGCCGCCCTGCTGAAAATGAGCGCGGTGGGGCGCTGGGCAGCGGGGCGGCATGGACGGCCTGTCGCCGCCGCCCGTGTGGAGAGTTCGCTCATCTGCCCGGTCAGGACGTGCGTCCGGGGCCAAAAGGCTCTATGATGCTGGGCGGCATGTCGCGCGTCTGCCGTGGCCCCACAGGGCGAGGTGGGCGCGTCTGGCACGACAGCACAGAATATCGAAGCGCCTCCCCGGCCGATCCACCCCAGGGTGCAGACTGGCCGGAGACCGGGGCGCAGACGGGAGAACAACGTGGCAGAGCTGATGAACAGGGATGGCAACAAGGTGGAATTCAAGGTTTCGGTGCCCGCTGCCGAAGTGAACCGCGCCTACGATCAGGTGTGGGCGGGGCTGAGCCGCGACGTGCGCGTTCCGGGGTTCCGGCCGGGCAAGGCGCCCCGCAAGGTCATCGAGAGCCGGGTCGGCAAGGGTTATGTGGAGCAGGAAGTGCGCGACCGCCTGCTGCAGACCCATTACACCCAGGCCGCCCGCGAACTCAAGCTCAGCCTGGTGGACGCCACCATCGACCCCCGGCCCCTCAGCAGCGGCCAGGCCTTCGAATTCACGGTCAAGGGTGAAACCTACCCCGAGGTCAAACTCGGCGACTGGCGGAGCGCGCAGCTGTCGTCCACCTCGCCCGAGATCACCGACGAGGTGCTGGAGCGCACCCTCAGCGACCTTCAGGAGCGCAACGCCACCTTCGAGAGCGTCGAGCGGCCCATCGAGGCCACCGATCAGGTCACCATCGAGGAGCAGGGCGAGGACGGCGGCACCTACCCCGTGTATCTGGACGTGGCCGAGGCCCACGTGCGCGAGGCGCTGCTCGGCAAGGCGAAGGGCGACACTGTGGAGATCACCGTGCCGGCCCACCAGCACGGCGACCACGAGCACCCCGAGCACACCGTGACCGTGAAGATCGCGGACGTCAAGACCAAGCAGCTGCAGGCGCTGGACGACGCGTTCGCCAGCAGCCTGAATTTCGAGTCGCTGGAGCGGCTGCGAACCGACCTGAAGGCAGAGCTGGAGCGCCGCGCCACGCAGGAGGGCGACACCGCCCGCCGCGAGGAGTTCGTCACGCATCTGGTGGAAGGGATGCAGGTCGAGATTCCCCAGGCGCTGCTGGATCGCCGCCGCGAGGCCATGCTGGAGGAGATCCAGGACGATCTGGGCCGCCAGGGCGTGAAGTGGGGCGAGTACGAATCGTTCATGAAAGAGCAGAACAAGCTCGACGACTTCATGGCCGACCTCGCCAAGAACGCCGAGACCCGGGTGCGGCGTGACCTGGCCCTGGAGCAGCTCGCCGAAGACCTGAAAGTGCAGGTCAGCGACGCCGAGTTCAACCAGACCATGACCGCGCTGGCCCAGGCGAACGGCCTGACCCCCGACGCCCTGAGCAAGCAGCTCGGCCCGAACGGCATCAACTCGTACTACACCAGCCTGGTGCGCGAGAAGGGGCTGCAGCAGGCGCTCTCGCAGCTCGGGCAGGATGCGGACGCGGCGCCGGCCAAGACCGAGGACGCTCAGCCTGAGGACGCTCAGCCCGAGGAAGCCCAGGCTGAAGAGAGCAAGCCCGAAGAGACCAAGACCGAAGAGTAAGCGCGGGCCTGAGTGGAGGGGGCGTGTCCTGCGGGACGGCGCCCCTTTCGCGTTGCCGGGAAGAGGCCGCCGCACCTCGGGCGTGGGGCGTATGGGAGCACCGCTCGGCCCACCCCGAAGGCCAGCCTCTTCTCTGAACTCAATTCATTGAACGGCTGTTCAAAGAATGTTAGGTTGCGGATATGACCGCTTCTTCCCTCCGCCCCAGCATCGGGATCACGGCGCTGGGGTCGTATCTGCCCGAGCGGGTCATTCCCAACAGTTATTTCGAGGCGCATCTGGAGACCACCGCCGAGTGGATCGAGTCGCGCAGCGGCATCCGCGAGCGCCGTCACGCCGCGCCGGAGCAGCAGACGAGCGACCTGGGCGTGCAGGCCGTACGCGATCTGCTCTCCCGCGACCCGGCCGCGCTGGAGGGCGTGGACAGCGTGATCTGCGCGACCTCCAGCCCCGACGCCATGTTTCCCAGCACGGCGGCGCTGATCGCCGGGCAGGTCGGGCTCTCGGGCGCGGCGGCGATGGATCTCAGCGTGGCCTGCTCGGGCTTCGTGTACGCGCTGAGCGTGGCCTACGGGCTGGTGGCGGGCGGCGTGGCCCGGCGCGTGCTGGTCGTGGGGGCCGAGGTCATGAGCCGGGTGGTCGATCCGCACGACCGCTCCACCGCCATCCTGTTCGGAGACGGCGCGGGCGCGGCGGTGGTGGGAGGGGTGCCGGAGGGCTCGGGCTTCCAGTCCTTCGCGCTGGGCGCCGACTCCGCGGGCGGCCCCAGCCTGTTCCTGCGCGGCGTGGCCGACCACCTGCCCGGCGGCCCCCCGATGGGCTCGTACCTCACCCAGAACGGCCGCGAGGTGTTCAAATTCGCCGTGCGCGTGCTGGGCGACTGCGCCGCACAGGCGATGGAGAAGGCCGGACTGCACAGCTCCGATATCGACTGGCTGATTCCGCATCAGGCGAACGTGCGGATCATCGAGTCGGCGGTGGAGCGGCTGGGCCTGCCGATGGCCAAGACCGTGATCACGCTCGACCGCTGCGGCAACACCTCGGCCGCCTCTATCCCCCTGGCCCTCGCGGAAGCGGTGGCCGACGGACGCGTCAGGCGCGGCGATCAGCTCGTGCTGGCGGGTTTCGGCGGGGGCCTGAGCTGGGGCGCGGCGGCCCTCAGGTGGTAGGGGCCGGGGTGCTGAGCCTCAAGGCCCCTTGAAGCGGGCCTGATCCGCCCGGCGGGCGGCCTCTCTAGCATGGGCGGCCATGAGAGCCGAGCGTGCCTGACCCTGCCCCCCACTGGTCGGAGACGGCCGTGCTGTACGAGCTGAACGTCGAGACCTTTCAGGACTCGGACGGCGACGGCGTGGGCGACTTCGCCGGCCTGACCGGGCGGCTGCCCTACCTGGCGGCGCTGGGCGTGGACGCCGTGTGGGTGCAGCCCTTCTACCCCTCGCCCCGGCAGGACTTCGGCTACGACGTGACCGACCACTGCGGGGTGGATGACCGCTTCGGCACGCTGGCGGACTTCGACCGCTTCGTGGCGGCGGCGCGCTCAGTGGGCCTGCGGGTGCTGCTGGACATCCCCTTCAACCACACCTCGCGGGAGCACCCGTGGTTCCAGGCCGCGCGCCGTGACCCGAACAGCCCCTACCGTGACTACTACGTCTGGGCCGACTCGCCGCCCGAGCACCACGACCCCTACCTGGTCTTTCCGGGGCCGCAGACCTCCAACTGGGCGCGCGACGAGGCCGCCGGGCAGTTCTACTTCCACACCTTCTACGACTTCATGCCGGATCTGAACATCGCCAACCCGGCGGTCTGCGAGGAGATCCTGGAGGTCGTGCGCTTCTGGATGCGGCGCGGTGTCCACGGCTTCCGGCTGGACGCGCTGCCGTTCATCGTCGTCGACCGCTCGCACGCCGAGCACCTGGAGGAGCCCCACGCCTTCCTGCGCCGTCTGCGCGCGGCCGTGACCGAGATCGACCCCCAGGGCGTGCTGCTGGCCGAGGCCGACAAGCCCCCCGCCGAGCTGCGCCCCTATTTCGGCGACGGCGACGAGATGCACCTGCTGCTGAACTTCTATTTCAACAACCACCTGTACCTGGCGCTGGCCGACGGCCGGGCTGAGCCGGTCGCGCGGGCCTGGGGCCACCTGCCGGCCCTGCCCCCCGGCGGCAACTGGGCCAACTTCCTGCGCAACCACGACGAACTCTCGCTGGCGCAGCTCACGGAGGCCGAGCAGGAGCGCGTATTCGCCGCCTTCGCCCCGCAGGACGACATGCAGGCCTACGGGCGGGGCACCCGGCGGCGCCTCTCGCCCATGCTGGGCGGCGACCCGGCCCGCCTGCGGCTGCTCTACAGCCTGCTGTTCTCGCTGCCCGGCACCCCGGTGCTGTACTACGGCGACGAGATTGGCCTGGGCGATCGCCTGGATCTGAAGGAGCGCGAGAGTGTGCGAACCCCGATGCAATGGACGGCGGCGGAGGGGGCGGGCTTCACCACCTCCAGCGATCCGGTGCGCCCCTTCCCGGAGGGCGACTTCTCGCCCGAGCACGTCAATGTGGCGGCTCAGACGGATGACCCGGCCTCGCTGCTGCACTTCGTGCAGACCCTGACCCGCGTCTACCGGGTGCACCCGGTCTGCGGGCGCGGCGCCTGGACGGCGCTGGACAGCGGCGAGGAGGGCGTGCTCGCCCACCGCGTCGGGGACGGCCCCGCAGCCTTGTACGCCCTGCACAACTTCACCGCGCACCCCCGCGCCATCGATCTGGCGCTGCCGCCCGCTGTCCGGCCTATCGTCTGTGCGCCCGGCAGCACGGTACGGCCCGGCGGCGCCGACCTGGGCCCCCACGGCTTCGTGTGGTGGGCACAGGAGGGCCAGGCATGACCCCGCTGATCGGCTACCACGCCTCACACGAGCAGTTCTCGCCGGCCGAATTGCTGCGCCTGGTCGAGCGGGCTGAGGCGGCGGGCTTCGGCGCGGCCATGTGCTCGGATCACTTCAATCCCTGGTCGGCGCGGCAGGGCCAGAGCGGCTTCGCGTGGTCGTGGCTGGGTGCGGCGCTGGCCCGCACGGAGCTCAGCTTCGGCATGGTCAACGCGCCCGGGCAGCGCTACCACCCGGCGGTGCTGGCGCAGGCGGCGGCCACCCTGGCGCAGATGTTCGAGGGCCGGCTGTGGTGCGCCCTGGGCAGCGGCCAGTTCCTGAACGAGCACATCACCGGGGGCCGCTGGCCCACCAAGCCCGAGCGCAACCGCCGGCTGCTGGAAGCCGTGGAGGTCATGCGCGCCCTGTGGCGGGGCGAGACGGTCACGCACCGGGGGGAATTCTTCGAGGTCGACGAGGCGAAGCTGTGGACTCTCCCCCGGACGCCGCCCCCGCTGTACGGCGCGGCCCTGAGCGAGGAGACCGCCCGCTGGGTGGGAGGCTGGGCCGACGGCCTGATCACCGTGAACGTCCCGCCGGACAGGCTGCGCGCCATCGTGGACGCCTTCCGCGAGGGGGGCGGCGAGGGCAAGCCCATGAGCCTGCAGGTACACGTCGCCTTCGACCTGCACGCGGCGCACGAGCAGTGGCGCACGAACGTCTTCGACAGCCGCGTCCTGTCCGACCTGAAACGCCCGGATCAGTTCGACGCCCTGGGCGAGGTCGTCCGGCCGGAGGATCTGCGGCCCGGCGTGCGCGTCAGCCCGGAGGCGGCCCAGCACGCCGAGTGGCTGCGGGCCGATCTGGCCCTGGGCTTCGACCGCCTCTACCTGCACGGCGTCGAGCGCGATCAGGAGCGCTTTATCGACACCTTCGCCGGGGAGGTGCTGCCCGCGCTGCGGTGACGGGGGAGCGGCACTCCCGTTCACTCCACGCAGGCCGCCGCCTGTGACGGTCACCCACTCCTCTGGTCACCGCTGCCAGCTGGAACCCGCACAGGTCAACAGCGCGGGCCGGTGGGGGAAAGCAGGACATGACCCGGCGCCTGGACATTCATTGAACGCTCGTTCAGACAATGTTACCGTGGAGCCATGACCCACAGCACCGGAAGAGCCGACACCGGGAACGACAGCACCGGGAGTGTGGGCGGGCGGCCCAGCCTCGGCATCACCGCGCTGGGCGCCTACGCCCCGCCCCACATCGTCACCAACGCTGATTTCGAGACCCGCCTGGAGACCACGGCCGAGTGGATCGAATCCCGCACCGGCATCCGCGAGCGGCATTTCTCGGCGCCGGACGAATTCACCTCGCACATGGGCGTCGGCGCGGTGCGCGACCTGCTGGCCCGCGATCCGGACGCGTTGCGAGACGTGGACATGGTCATCTGCGCGACCGCCACCCCAGACGCCATGTTTCCCTCCACGGCGGCGCTGATCGCCGGGCAGGTCGGGCTGACCGGCGCCGGGGCCTTCGACCTCTCGACCGCCTGCTCGGGCTTCGTGTACGGCCTGAGCATGGCCCAGGGCCTGATCCTGGGCGGCACGGCGCGGCGGGTGCTGGTGATCGGCGGCGAGGTGCTGAGCAAGATCGTGGATCAGGACGACCGCAACACCGCCTTCCTGTTCGGAGACGGCGCGGGGGCGGCGGTCGTGGGGCCGGTGCCGGCGGGCTACGGCTTTCAGGACTTCGTGCTGGGGGCCGACTCCGCCGGCGGCCCGGCGCTGTTCATGGGCGCCATTGCCGACCACCTCCCCGACGGCACCCCCATGGGCGAATACGCCGGCATGAACGGCCGCGAGGTGTTCAAGTTCGCCGTGCGCGTGCTGGGCGATAGCGGCCATCAGGTGCTGAAGAAGACCGGCCTGCAGAGCAGCGACGTGGACTGGGTGATTCCGCATCAGGCCAATATCCGCATCATCGAGGCCGCCATGGAGCGCTTCGGGATTCCCATGAGCAAGACCGTGGTGAACCTCGACCGCTATGGCAACACCAGTTCCGCCACGGTGCCCCTGGTGCTGGCAGAGGCGGTGCAGGACGGCCGCGTGCAGGACGGTCAGCAACTCCTGCTGGTGGCCTTCGGCGGTGGCCTGAGCTGGGCGGCCGGAACCATGAAGTGGTGGGGCGGGGCGCCGTCGCTGGGCGCGCAGAAGGCGGAGGGCAGAAGGCAGAAGGCTGAGGGCACCGAGGTAGGGGCGTGAGGATCGCCGCTCTGTTCCCCGGTCAGGGCTCGCACAGCGTGGGGATGGGGGTGGATATCGCGGCCGCGTTCCCCCCGGCGCAGCAGGTCTATGCCGAGGCCGACGCCACGCTGCCCGGCCTGCGGGCGCTGATCGAGACCGGCCCCCCCGACGACCTGACCCTGACCGCCAACCAGCAGCCCGCGCTGGTGGCCGCCTCGGTCGCCGCGTACCGGGCCTGGGCCGCCCAGACTGGCCTGAGCCCCGCGTTCGCCGCCGGGCACTCGCTGGGCGAATACTCCGCGCTGGTCGCGTCCGGCGCGCTGGAACTGGCGGACGCCCTGCGCCTGACCCGGCAGCGCGGCGAGCTGATGCAGGCCGCCGTGCCGGTGGGCGTGGGCGCCATGAGCGCCGTGATGGGCGACCCGGCGGCCGTACTGGAGGTCTGCGCCGGCCTGGACGGGGTGCAGCCCGCCAACTTCAACGCGCCGACCCAGACGGTGATTTCCGGCGAGAAGGCGGCGGTGGAGGCGGCGGGTGCCGAGCTGAAATCACGTGGCCTGAAGGCCATCCCCCTGAAGGTCAGCGCGCCCTTCCACTGCGCCCTGATGCAGCCCGCGCAGGACGGTCTGACGCCGGAGTTGCAGGCCACCACGTTCCAGGCGCCCGCCTTCCCGGTCTACGCCAACGTCACGGCCACCGCGAACAGCGATCCCGCCGCGCTGCCCGATCTTTTGGCCCGCCAGATCACCGGGGCGGTGCGCTGGGTCGAGACCATCCAGGCCCTGCAGGCGGCCGGCGCGGACGTGTTCATCGAGTTCGGCCCCGGCACGGTGCTCACGGGACTGGTCAAACGCATCCTGCCCGACGCCCGGACGATCAACGTGGGCACGGCCGGGCAGGTGCGGGACTTCGCGCTGTGAGGGGGGCGCTGTGACCCGCGAGGAGCTGCTGGACGCCCTGGCCCAGACGCGGAACGAGGTGGGCGCATATCTCCTCGCCCTGAGCCCCGCCGATTTCGTGGACGGCAGCGCCGAGCGCTGGTCGCCCGCCCACGTGGCCGACCACCTGATCCGCTCGAACGCGCCGGTCGTCCGGGGGCTGGGTGCCCGTGACCGTCTGCCGACGCGTAATCCGGCCGGTTCCTCCCGTTCCTACGCCGACCTCCAGACGGCCTACCGGGCGGCGCTGGCGGGCGGCGCGAAAGCCTCGGGCCGCTTCCTGCCGGAGCCGGTGGGCGACCAGACGGCCCTGGTCACCCGGTACGAGAGCACGCTGAGCGACCTGATCCGTGCCCTGGACGACTGGAGCGAGGCCGATCTGGACGCCTACGCCATGCTCCATCCGGTGCTGGGCGAGCTGAGCGTGCGCGAGATGCTGCAGTTCACGCTGCTGCACAACCGGCATCATCTGGACGGGGTGCGGGCGGTACCGGGCGAAGCTGCCCCGCCTGAACAGAGTGAGCCATGACACACTACGGAATGGCTCAAGTTCTGGCTGCCGTGACGATGTTTGCTCTGCTGACCGCCTGCACCCGTGAGGTCGGCTTTATCCCCACGCCCATCGCCTTCGCGGATCATCCCAGCATCCTGCGCGGAACGTGGACGGGGACTGTCACGGGGCAGACCCTGCGCCTCGACCTGACCGCCATCTACGACACCTCCAGTCGGTACACCGTGAGCGGCACCGGAACGCTGAACGCCGAGGCGCTGACGGTGACCGGCACTGTGATGGGTGGGTCGAGCTACCGCTACCTGCGCCCTCAGCTTTCCCCGATCCCGGACGAATACACCCTGACCCTGCAGCGCCCGTCTCAGGCAGACCTGAACTTGACCTGCACGCCCATCTCAGGCCCGGCGGCTACCGACCCGTGGCAGTGGTCGTGCCGAGTGTCGGGCACCGCCTCCACCTTCACCCTCAGCAAAGGAACTCCATGACCGACACCCCCCGTAAAGTCGCCCTGGTCACCGGCTCCAGCCGGGGCCTGGGCCGCGCCATGGCCCTGCACCTCGCTGCCAGCGGCTTCGACGTCGCCATCCACTACGGCCGCAACGCCGAGGAAGCTCAGAAGGCGGCCGAGGAGGCCCGCGCCCACGGTGTCCGGGCGGAGGTCTTCGGCGCCGACCTGGGCACGCCCGCGAACGCCGGCACGCTGGTCGAGGAGGTCATCGGGGCGTTCGGCCGCCTGGACGTGCTGGTGAACAACGCCGGTATCACCCGCGACGGCCTCGCCATCCGCATGAAGGACGAGGACTGGGACGCCGTGCTGCAGACCAACCTGAGCAGTGCGTTCGTGGCCTGCCGCGCCGCCATCAAGCACATGATGCGGGCGCGCACCGGGCGCATCATCAACATCGCGTCCGTGGTGGGCCTGACCGGCAATCCGGGGCAGGCGAACTACGTGGCCTCCAAGGCCGGCCTGATCGGGCTGACCAAGGCGCTCGCCAAGGAGTACGGCGGGCGCGGCATCACCGTGAACGCCGTCGCGCCGGGCTTCATCCAGTCCGACATGACGGCGGAGCTGAATGAGGACGTGCAGAAGGGCTACCTGGCGAACATCCCCCTGGCCCGCTTCGGCCAGCCCCAGGAGGTCGCCGCCCTGGTCGCCTTCCTGGCCTCCGACGGGGCCGCCTACATCACGGGGCAGACGATCGGGGTGGACGGGGGGCTGAACCCGCATTGATGCAGAGGGCACATGGCACAAGGCAGAAGGCCAGGGATGTCTTTGCCATCAGCCATCGGCCATCTGCCGCCCTTGCACCCCGTTCAAAGCCGCGCCGCTGTGGCGCGCTCACGTGTAGACTGGCGCAGACTTCAAGGACAGGAGGTACGAACTATGGCGACTTTTGATGATGTAAAAGACGTGATCGTCGAGAAACTGGGCGTGGACGCAGACAAGGTGGTGCCGGGGGCCCGCTTCGTGGAGGATCTGGGGGCCGACAGCCTGGAGACCGTGGAACTGATCATGGGTCTGGAGGACAAGTTCGGCGTGACCATCTCCGATGAGGACGCCGAGGGCATCCGCACCGTGCAGGCCGCGGTCGATTACATCGAAAGCAAGCAGTAAACGCGCTTCTCCGCTTCCCCTGGGGGCGGAAAACTGAGGTCGGGCGGAGCGCGGTGCAGACCGTGTTCCGCCTCTGCCTTGAGGAGGGATGCCTTGAGCGTCATTACAGGGTTGAAACGGGTGGTCATCACGGGTCTGGGCCCGGTGACGCCCATCGGCATTGGCGCCCAGGCGTTCGCGGGGGCGCAGCGGGCCGGACAGAGCGGCATCGGCCCGATCACGCACTTCGACGCCTCGGACACGGCGAGCAAGATCGCCGGCGAGGTGAAGGGCAGCCTGGACGAGTTCGTCGATCCGCGCGAGGCCCGCAAGCTCGACCGCTACGTGCAGCTCGCCCTGGCCGGCGCGGAGCTGGCGGTGCGCGACAGCGGCCTCTCGGAAGAGGAGATCCGCGGCGAGCGCACCGGCACGGTCATCGGCTCGGGCATCGGCGGCATGAAGACCTTCGAGGATCAGGCGCGGGTGTACGTGGAGCGCGGCGCCGGGCGCATCTCGCCCATGTTCATTCCCATGCAGATCGCCAACATGGCGACCGGGCACGTGGCCATGCGCTTCGGCGCCACCGGCCCGAGCTCCACGGTGGTCACGGCCTGCGCCACCGGCACCGGCGCCATCGGGGACGCGGCGCGCTACATCCAGCTCGGACTGGCCGACCTGATGATCGCGGGCGGCGCCGAGGCGAGCATCACCGCGATGGCCATCGGCGGCTTTTCCAACATGAAGGCGCTCTCCACCCGCAACGACGAGCCCACCCTGGCGAGTCGGCCCTTCTCGGCCTCGCGCGACGGTTTCGTGCTGGGGGAGGGCGCGGGCGTGGTGGTGCTGGAGGAGTACGAGCACGCGGTTCAGCGCGGCGCGACCATCTACGCCGAGGTCGTGGGCTACGGCACCTCGGCCGACGCGCACCACATCACCATGCCGGCCCCCGAGGGGCGCGGCGCGCAGGTCGCCATGCGGATGGCGCTGGCCACGGCGGGCGTGAATCCGGATCAGGTGGGCTATGTCAACGCGCACGGCACCTCCACGCACTTCAACGACCTGCACGAGACCCAGGGCATCAAACACGTGTTCGGCGAGCACGCCAGAGCGCTGGCAGTCAGTTCGACCAAGTCCATGACCGGGCACCTGCTGGGCGCGGCGGGCGCGGTCGAGGCGATCGCCGTGGCCCAGGCCCTGAAGGACGGCGTCCTGCCCCCGACCATCAACCTCACGGATCCCGATCCGGCACTCGACCTGGACTACATCCCCGAGGGGGCCCGCCAGAAGCAGGTGGACTACGCCCTGAGCAACTCCTTCGCCTTCGGCGGCCAGAACGCCGCGCTGCTCTTCAGGCGGGTGTAAGAACGAATTCATCCGATTCCCGAACATCCAGAACAGAGCTGGATGTTCGTCCATCTCCTGAAATTCGGTACTTCTCGCTTCTCCCTTCGGTCGGGTGCGTCTTCGATTCACCGCAACCTCGTCTAAACGAGTGCAGAAGGCGGTGGGTGCCAGTTCTGTGAGGCTCTCACCGTCGTCTCTGGTTTAATGAGATCACCGGGCACCGTGACGTGGCCCTGACTGCCCTCCCCTCTACTCCGTCCATCTCGACCTCCAAGGAGTCCTGACCGTGCCCCCCAAGCCCCCCGAACCCGCCCCCGCCCCGCCTGCCCGGCGGTCTGCCCAGGTGCGCCGCAAGGGCACGCGCAAAGGGGAGGGCGCTGGAGGGAACGGGCTGGGCACCGGACACGCGGTCACCACCCACAGCACGGTGGCGAATCCCGAGAGCCGCTACCTGAACCGCGAGCTGTCGTGGCTGGCCTTCAACGAGCGGGTGCTGGCCGAGGCGCGCGACGGGCGTAACCCGCCCATGGAACGCCTGAAGTACGCCGCCATCTGCGGCAGCAACCTCGACGAGTTCTTCATGGTGCGCGTGGCGGGCGTGCACCGTCAGATCGCGGCCGGCGTCTCCGTGCCCGGCCCCGACGGCCTGCAGCCGCGCGAGACGCTGGCCCTGGTGCGCCGCCGGACACACGAGATGCTGCGCGAGATCGAGAAGGCCGCGCGGACGACCCTGAAGGAACTTCACGGGCATGGCGTGAAGCTCATGCGGGTCAGCGAGCTGGGCAAGCGCGCCCGCGCGGCGCTGCGCGAGCAGTACCTGGCACAGATCCAGCCCGTGCTCACCCCGCTGGTGGTCGATCCCAGCCACCCCTTCCCGTACCTGAGCAACCTCAGCCTGAACCTGGCGGTGCTGCTGGAGGCCGGCGACGACGATCCGGATTTCGCACGGGTCAAGGTGCCGGTGGGCGTGCTGCCGCGCATCGTGGTGGTGGGGGGGGCGATGCTGCTGCTCGAGGACGTGATCGCCGCGCATCTGGGCGACCTCTTCAAGGGCCGCCGGGTGCTCGCCGCGCACATCTTCCGCGTGACCCGCAACACCGACTACGAGTTCGAGGAAGAGGAGGCCGAAGACCTGCTCGCCACCATTGAGGACGGCCTGCGCCGCCGCCGCTTCGGCTCGGCGGTGCGCCTGGAGGTCATGCAGGGCACTCCGGCGCCCATCATCACCTTCCTGCAGGAGCGGCTGCACCTGGCCCCGGAGGACATCTTCCTGCTCGACGGCCCGCTGGGCACCGCCGACCTGATGGGCCTGCCGGTGACGCGTCCGGATCTGGCCTTTCCGCCCTACGTGCCCGCCGTCCCCGATCTGGATCAGGACGAGGAAAACGGCGTCTTCAGCACCCTGAAACGGGGCGACGTACTGCTGCACCACCCCTACGACGGCTTCACCAACATCCTGAACTTCCTGGAAGAAGCGGCCCGCGACCCGCAGGTGCTGGCCATCAAGCAGACGCTCTACCGCACGGGCGACGACCCCCGGTTGCTGGGCGCACTGCGCGAGGCGGCCGAGAATGGCAAGCAGGTCGTGGCCATGATCGAACTCAAGGCCCGCTTCGACGAGCAGCGCAACATCTCCTGGGCAAGGAAGCTGGAGCACGCCGGGGCGCACGTGGTGTACGGCATGGCGGGCCTCAAGACCCACGCCAAGGTGGCGCTGGTGGTGCGGCGTGAGGAGAGCGGCCTGCGACGCTACGTGCACATCGGCTCCGGCAACTACAACCCCAAGACCGCCCGGCTGTACACCGATTTCAGCCTGCTCAGCGCCGACCCGGAACTGGGCGCGGACGTGGCCGAGTTGTTCAACCACCTGACCGGCTACGCCGAGGCCGAGTACCACCACCTGCTGGTCGCCCCGGACACCGCCCGTCCCGGCTTCGAGGCCCTGCTGGAGCGTGAGGCCCAGCAGGCCGCCGCCGGCCAGGACGCCTGGGCGCGCATCAAGGTCAACCAGCTCACGGATCCCGGCATGATCGAGGCGCTGTACCGTGCGGCGGCGGCGGGGGTACGGGTCGAGCTGATCATCCGGGGGGTCTGCTGCCTGCGTCCTGGGCTGCCGGGCCTGTCTGAGAGTGTCCGCGTTCGCAGCCTGCTGGGCCGCTATCTGGAACACGCCCGCGTCTACGCCTTTGGGGGCGGCGGCCACCCGGAGGTCTATTTCGGCTCCGCCGACTGGATGAGCCGCAACCTCGACCGCCGCGTGGAGGTGATCGCCCCGGTGCTGGACGACGCCCACCGCGCACAACTCCTGGCCATCATGGACACCGAGTGGGCCGACGAGCGCGGCTCCTGGGAACTCGGCCCGGACGGGCACTATGGGAAGCTCAGTGGCGAACGCAGCGCTCAGCAGACCTTCGCCCGGGCCCGCCACCCCGAACTGCCGGAACTCTGACGGCCCTGCATGATTGACCCTTCAGCCGCAGGGGCGATCACTCTCCGGCGCGTCACGGAGCCGGACGACCTGGCCATTCCTGGCTTCGGCGCGCTGCAGGATCGTACGTATTTCGAGCCGGACATGCTGATTCCCGCCGGCTTCATCTCGCGGCTGCTGGAGTGGCAGACTCCGCAGCGCCGCAACCTGCTGCTGGTGGCCGAGCAGGCCGGGAAGGTCGTCGGCGGCACCCTCTTCCACGCCTTCCCGGAGGTCGGCTCCGGCTTTTCCAGCTACCTGGCGACCGCGCCCGAACTCCGGGGCCAGGGCCTCGCCCGCCGCCTGCACGACGCCCGCCTGGACTGGCTGGATGAGGCCGTCCACGGCCGGGTCGCGGGCGTGTTCATCGATGTGGTGGCCCCGGAGCGCCTGACGCCTGAGGACTGGAAGGCTGAGCGGGCGGTCGGTTCCGACCCGGCCCAGCGGCGTGCGGCCTTCGGGAGCCTGGGCTTCCGGCAGGTGAAGGTGACGTACCAGCAGCCCACAGGCGGCCCGGACGGCGGCCCCGTGACGAACATGGATCTGCTGTACTGCCCGCGCGACCCGGCTGAGAGCGTTCCGGCCGAACTCCTCCTGAACACCATGCGCGCCTACTGGCAGGACTGGCTGGGCGAACGCCGCACCGGGCAGGCGCTGGCCGCCCTCGCGGCGCAGGCTGGGGCAGACGGAAGCTTCCATCTCGTGTCCCCGGCGCCCGCGTAAAGTCAGCTCAGGGTGCTGGGCCGGGTTACGTAGGGTTTCTCCAGCCGCTGCGCCTCGTCGTCGCTCAGCACGACCTCCACGGCGGCGACGGCCTGCTCCAGATGGTGCATCTTCGTCGCGCCGATGATCGGGGCCGTGACGCCAGGGTGCCGCAGTGTCCAGGCCAGGGCCACCTGCGACGGCGTGACGCCGCGGGCCTCGGCCGCCTCCCGCACGCGCCGCACGATCTCCACGTCCGCCGCGCTGCCGAAGAGGGTGCGGCTCATGGTGTCGCTCTCACCGCGCGTGGTCTGCCCGGTGTCTCCCTGGCGGTTACCGGCCAGGAAGCCGCGCGCCAGCGGGCTCCACGGCAGAAAACCGATACCGTCCTCGCGGCACAGCGGCAGCATCTCGCGCTCCTCCTCGCGGTAGAGCAGGCTGTACTGATCCTGCACGCTCACGAAGCGCGTCCAGCCCCGCAGTTCAGCAATCCCATTCGCCCGCGCCACCTGATAGGCGAAGTGGTTCGACGCTCCGATATAGCGCACCATGCCCAGCCGCACGAGGTCGTGCAGGGCGCCCAGCGTCTCGTCCATGGGCGTGTCCGGATCGCGGCCATGAATCTGGTAGAGGTCGATGTAATCGGTGCCCAGGCGCTTGAGGCTCGCCTGCACGCCGTCGAAGAGGTGCTTGCGCGACAGCCCGCGCTGGTTCACGCCCTCGCCCATGGGGTGATGCACCTTGCTCGCCAGCACGACCTCGTCGCGCCGCGCGAAGTCCCCCAGCGCCCGGCCGGTGATCTCCTCGCTGCGCCCGATGGAATACATGTCGGCGGTGTCGAAGAAATTGATGCCCAGCTCCAGCGCCCGCTGGATAAAGGGGCGGGCCTGCTCCTCCGGCAGCACCCAGTCGCGCCACGCCGGATCGCCGTACGACATGCACCCCAGCGCGATCCGCGAGACCTTCAGGCCGCTGCGGCCCAGTTTGACGTACTGCATCAGTCCCTCCCCGATGACCGCTGTCTCCAGCCGTGCTTCGGGTTGAAGCCCAGCATCGTCCTCGCCTTCTGGATGGTGAACAGGGATTGCGTGCCCGGAATATCCGCCGTGAACGGCACGTCCGGGAACACCTCGGCCATCAGCTCGCGGCTGGGGCGGTGCATCACCGTGTCGGCATTGGCGATGATGAAGGCGTGCATCCCCGTCAGGTCGCTCTCCAGGCCCAGCCGCACCGCCTGCGCTGCGTCGCGCACGTCGATGTAGCTCCAGAGGTTCCAGCGGCGGATCTGCGGATCATCCTGCCAGCCCTGGGCCTGGGCGTAATCGGCGTCGTCCAGCACGTTCGAGAAGCGCAGGCAGATGAACTTCATGGCCGGGTGCTCGCGGGCGTACTCCTCGGCCATCACCTCGCCCAGCAGCTTGGACAGCGCGTAGGACACCCGGCTCTCGCGCACGCTCTCATCCACCGGCACGCTCCTCGGCGGCTCAGCAAAGGGATAGCCCAGCAGCGTTTCGCTGGACGCCGACACGATGTTGTGGATGCCCAGACGCCGGCACGCCTCGAAGATGTTGTAGGTGCTGACGGTGTTCTCGGCGAAGGTCACGTGATCAGGGCGCTGGCTGGGGCCGGGAATGGCCGCGAGGTGCACGACCGCCTCCACGGTTCCGGTCGGCTGCTGGTCGATGCCCGACAGCGCCCCCATGACCTCGCCGAAGTCCGTGAGATCGACCTGCGTGAAGGGACAGAGCCGCTCGGCGAGCGGCGCCCGATCCAGATTGAGCACCTGATGCCCGTGCGCCAGCAGTTCCCGGATGGTGGCCCGGCCGACCTTGCCGCTGCCACCGGTAACGACGATATTCATGGTTTGCCTCCGTGTAGGTATATGATGCCGTGTGCCAGATAACGAGCATGGTTGGTGATGTTTTCGTTAGCGCCTTAGGCGACCCCTCCGCCCCTCCGGGGCACCTCCTCTCAAAAGGGAGGCAAGGAAAAGTGCGACTGGCACGCTCTTCTTAGCTCCCTTTAAGGGGAGCTGGCTGCGAAGCAGACTGGCTGGTACAGCTCCGGAGGAGAGGGGTCGCCTTCCGCGCCAACTCACACCTCACATCACTGAAAAGCCCCGGACGCACAAGGCATCCGGGGCTCTTCTGAAATCCGCCTGGGCTTAAGCCTGGGGGTTTTCGCTGGTGTCGGTGTCGCTCTGGTTCGTGTCGGCCTGGGCCGTCTCGACCGGAGCCGTTTCAGCAGGAGCCGTCTCGACCGGAGCCGCAGTGCTTGTGGAAGCAGTGCTCACCGGGGCAGGAGTCGACTCGGCGGGCGTTTCCGCCACCACGTCGGCCTTCTTGTCGCCGCCCAGACCGAACTGCGCGAACAGGTCGGCGTAGACGTCGCCCAGCTTGGTGCTGATCTTGCCGCCCTGCTGGGCGTCCTTGGCGTTGTAGGCGTAGTCCGCGTCGCGGCCACGGCCACGGCCGCCACCCCCGGTGCGGGGGCCACCAGCGCCGCTGTAGCGGTCGCTGCGGGCGCCGCCGCCCTGCGAGACGTAGTCACGGCTGCCACCGCCGGCGCCGCCCTGGGTCGGGGCCGGGCCACCGCCCAGGAAGCGGCGACGGCTGAGGCTGGCACGCTGCTCCACGGGGTCGATGTTCAGGATGACGGCTTCGATCTCGTCACCCTTCTTGAACAAGTCGGCCGGGTTGTTCACGCGGTTCAGGTCGAGTTCGCTGATGTGGATCAGGCCCTCGATGCCTTCCTCGATCTCCATGAACACGCCGAAGTCGGTCATGCCGGTGATCTTGCCCTTGACCGGCGTGCCGGGCGGGTAACGGTCAGGCAACGCGCTCCAGGGATCATCGGTGGTCTGACGGATACCGAGCGAGATCCGGCGATCCTTGGGGTCGATCCGCAGGATGACGGCCTCGACCTCGTCGCCTTCCTTCATCACTTCGTTGGGATGACGGACGCGCTTGGTCCAGCTCATCTCGCTGACGTGCACCAGCCCTTCCAGGCCGGGCTCCAGCTCGACGAACGCGCCGAAGTTGGTGAGGTTCGTGACCTTACCCGTGACCTTCTGGCCGATCGAGTAGCGATCCACGGCGCCTTCCCAGGGGTCCTGGGTCAGGGCCTTCATGCTCAGGTTGATGCGCTCGCGGCCTTCATCGACGTCGATGACCTGCACCTGCACCTTGTCGCCCACCTTGACCACGTCGCGGGGGTGGTTGAAGCGGCCGTAGGTCAGTTCGCTGCGGTGCACCAGACCGTCGATGCCGCCCAGGTTGACGAAGACGCCGAAGTCGGTGATCTCCACGACCTCGCCCTCGAACTCGGCGCCGGGGGTCAGCTGATGCACGGTCGCTTCACGGGCCTTGGCCTTCTCGGCCTCCATAATCGCGCGGTGCGAGATGATCACGCGGTTGCGCTTGCGGTTCAGCTCGATCAGCTTGACCATCAGCGGCTTGTCCACGTAGGGATCGAGGTCGTTCACGCGCCGCGTGTCGACCTGGCTGGCGGGCAGGAACGCCCGGATGCCCTCGACCTGGGCCACCAGACCGCCACGCACCTTCTCCAGCACCTCGACCTCGAAGGCCTCGTCGGCTTCCTGCATCTTCTCCAGGACGCGCCAGCCCTTGTCCTGATCGGCCCGCTTCTTGCTCAGCACGATCTGGTTGTTGGGCAGATCGACGCGCACGACGTACGCCTCGATCTTGTCGCCGGACTTGTACATCTCCTGCGCCTGCTCGAGCGACACGCTTTCCTCGCCGAGCTGGTTGAGGGGAATGATGCCCTCGACTTTGGCGCCGATATCCACGGCGATGCCTTCCTGGCCGATAAACACGATGGTGCCGTCCACAATATCGCCGCGCGTGACGCTCTGGGGTTCCTGCGCCTCAGTGGCGAGGATGTCCTCCATGGTCATGGCGGGGTATTCGCGCTCCTGGGCCGGAGTGGAAACCGGGGCCAGTTCAGGGGCCGGAGCGCTGGTGGGTGCGGTGCCCGTCGCGGGCTGAGTCCCGCCGTTCTGGGCGGGGGTCTGGGTGTTGTCTTCCATGAACTCTTGTCCTCCTGGGCGCGCCGCCAGCTGGCGAGCGGGCCCTAGCCTGATACCTGCCCGCGTGGGCCCCTCAGGGCTCAACGACAGCGCGGCAACACCTCAGTGTACCAGAGTGCCCTGTTTGTCACAAGCGCGATCTGTACGCAGTCCACAGATTCCTGACCGAAATCTGAGGCGGCCCGCCTCCCCGGACGATGGTGGGCCCCATATTGACGCCCTGCTGGTGGGCCGTTATACTCTCCGTCGCTCAGGTGCAGTTCCGCTGTGTCCGGGCGACCGTCAGAGCAGCACACGGTGGGGCATCGTCTAATGGCAGGACAACAGTCTCTGACACTGTCGATCAAGGTTCGAGTCCTTGTGCCCCAGCCACCAGTAAAAAGAAAGATCCCGCCGAGAGGCGGGGTTTTTCCTTGCCGGATCTCCGAGATGCAGGGGTCGGGGCACCAGCACTGCCTTGAACCTTCCTACCGCGGTCACTGGCCCACATGGTACGGCGTATCGGCCCCGGGCGCCCGGCGCCACGCCCCCGGAGCCAGTTCCACGAAGGCCTGCACGACCCTGGGGTCGAAGTGCCGTCCGGACTGGGCGCTGATCTCGGCCAGCGCTTCCTGATGCGACCAGGCGCGTTTGTAGGGCCGCTCGCTGGTCAGGGCGTCGTAGACGTCGCAGACGGCAAAGATTCGGGCGAGCAGGGGAATCGCCTCGCCGCAGAGCCGGGCCGGGTAGCCGGTGCCGTCCCACTTCTCGTGGTGCGAGCGGATCACCTCCAGCGTGCCCTGCGGCAGTCCGGCGATCTGTGAGGCGATCTCGTAGCCCCGCAGGGCGTGGGTCTCCATGATGGCGCGTTCCTCGGGCGTGAAGCGGCCGGGCTTGAGCAGCACGGCGTCCGGCACCGTCAGCTTGCCCAGGTCATGCAGGTACGCGCCCTGACGCAGGATCTCCTGGGTCTCCTGGGGCAGCTTGAGGGCCCGGGCGAGTTCGCTGGCCAGCGTCACCACCCGTTCGGTGTGCCCGGCGGTCTCCAGGTCACGCAGTTCCAGGGCGATGCCCAGGGCGCGCTGCCCGCCCTCCAGCGCCCGGCGCAGGTCGCTGACCATCAGGTGCCGCTCGCGCACGTCGGAGAGCTGCAGCGCCAGGGTCTCGATGACCCGGCGCACCTGCGGCGTCACGGGCCGCCAGGTGCGCAGATGCCCGATCACCACCGCCCCCTGGGCCACGCCCCGGCAGGTCATCGGACTGGCCCCGCAGCTCTTGATGCGCAAGCCGCCGAGGCTGGGCAGGGCGCGCGGATCCGTGGCGTAATCGTTGCTCCAGGTGGTCTGGCCGCTGGCCATGGCCGCCGCGATCACGCCCCCCGCGAAGGGGGTGCTCTGCCCCTGCAGCAGGGCGACCGGCACCTCCAGGCTCTCGCTGTCGAAGGCGCGCACGTGGTAGCCCTGCGCGCTGCCCTCCACGTACAGCAGCACATCGAAGCCCAGCAGGGCCCGCGCGGTGGGCAGGGCCAGGCTCAGGATCTCGTGTTCGGTGCCCAGGGTCGCCAGATGGGCCACGAACTCCTCCACCGTGCTGTGGCGGGCCCCGGAGACGACCGTGCCCCGCACCCGCGCCTTGTGCTCGTACATGGCGGCGTCGGCCACCGCCAGGGGCCGGTCCAGCGCCTCGCCGGACACCGCCTCGCCCACCCCGAAGGCGAAGGTGACGACCTCCCGGTGCTGGCTGTCGAGATCCCGCAAGACCTCGCGCAGGAGGGTCTCGGCTCCGCTCCGGTCGGTACCAGGCAGGATCGCCAGGAACTCGTCGCCGCCCCAGCGGGCGAGCAGGGCCTCGGGCGGCAGGCCCCGCTGCAGCGCGTGGGCCACCCGCCGCAGCACCTGGTCGCCGGCGCTGTGCCCGGCCACGTCGTTGGTCGATTTCAGGTCGTTCAGGTCGGCCATGACCACCGCGAGCGGCAGCCCGGCGTCCAGGGCGGCGTAGCTGCGCGCCAGACCGGTGCGGTTGAGCAGCCCGGTCAGCGCGTCGCGGATATCCAGGGCCTCCAGCCGCCGCCGCTCGTCCACGGCCAGCCGCGCCCGGCGGGCCAGCCCCTCGAAGGCGAGGGTCAGCCCGATCAACAGCAGCAGGCCCACCACGATGACGCCCGCCGAGACCAGGCGGCTGAGCTGCTCGGCCCTCTGCGCCTTCTCGCGCAGCCGCTGGGTGGAGGCGTCCATCAGGCGGGTCAGCGTGGTGTACATGGGATCGACCCGGGTCTCGTCGATCTCCCGCGCCAGCTCTATCCGCCCGGCCCGGAGGGCCCTGAATTCGGCGTCCACTCCGGCGGTATAGGCCGTGAGGGCCTGGGTCACCTCCCGGAGTTCCTGCGGGTTGCCGCTGCCCATCAGGCGGCGGGCGTCGCGCCTGAGGTTGCCCACCTGCCGGTCGTGGGCCTCGCCCAGTTCAGACGACACCCGGCCCAGGCTGACGGCCTGCCATTCCAGGGCGCTGATCCGGTTGGCCACACTGCCGATATCGCTCAGCAAGGTCACGATCTCGTACTGGGCCACCACGTAGCTCCGCAGGCGCTCCACGCTGAGGACGATCCCAGCCAGGAGCGCGATGCCCACAATTGCCAGCAGCCAGCGGGAGTGAACACGTGTCCCTCTCATAGTTGCCACCGGAAACTCATCGGGGTCATGTTAGAAACTTGCGCTTCACACGGCTCTTACGAATGGGGTATGTGCGTCTTGGTCAACTCTTCATGTGAAGTGCGCTGAATTGGTGAAGGGAAGTTGAGCGCTCCAGGGCGCCGCGGGGCATCCAGATGGCAGAAAAGATGTGGATCAGATGAAGGACGGTCGGCAGCCGATCTCTTCGGCTGCGGCAGGCGGGAGGCGGGCGCTCTGCCTGCTCAGGCGTCCTTCTGAAACGGTCTCAGGGGCCAAGTAGAGGGCAGGATCCGCGTCACGCCACCAGTTGAGGCTCCATCTGCGTCTGCCCGGGCAAGGCCGTGCAGCCCCTTGACCCGGGCGCAGCGGCGGCCGGACTGACTCTGGCGCGCTCTCGGAAGATCTGGCGCGTGATCAGGCTGCCGCGGCTGCAGAGCGGGCGGGAACATGCCTGTCCGTGGGTGGTCTGTGGCTGTTTACAGCGTCAGCGCCATATCCACCCGGTCAAGTCCTGGCCCGTAGCCGTCCGCCACCCGCCCGACCTCCCGGAAGCCGAATCGGGCGTAGAAGGGGGCGGTCTTGGGGCTGGTGTCGAGCCGCACTTCCCGCACGCCCAGCTCACGCAGCCGCTCCAGCCGGGCCTGCACCAGCAGGGAACCATAACCATGACCGTGCAGGGCACGCCGCACCATGCCCCAGACGAAGCCGCCCGGTCGATCCGCGTGGCCGTCCCCGCCCACCCATACGCCGCCGCAGGCCACCACCCCTTCACTGTCCTCGACGACGAAATATTCGGTGGCCTGCTCCAGATCGGTCTCGAAGCTGGCGCGCTCGTGGAGCGCGAAGAACTCCGGCACGTTGGAGTCGAACAGCGCCAGGCAGGCGGCGCGGTCGGCTGGGCGGTAGGGGCGCAGTGTGGGGTTCATGGGGTCTGAAGTGTCTAAAAGTGGAAGTGCTTCCAGTGCTGGCCTGAATTACACTTCCCATCATGACCTCATCTGCCGCGCCCGAGTGGTACAAGAGCGCCGTCTTCTATGAACTCTCCGTTCGCACCTTCGCCGATGGCAACGGCGACGGCAAGGGCGATTTCCCGGGCCTGACCGGCCGGCTGGACTACCTGCGAACCCTGGGCGTGGATTGCCTGTGGCTGCTGCCCTTCTTTCCCAGCCCGCTGCGCGACGACGGCTACGACGTGGCCGACTACGTGAACATCCACCCCGATCTGGGTACGCTGGACGACTTCAAGGTCTTCCTGCGCGAGGCGCACGCGCGCGGCCTGAAGGTCGTGGGCGACCTGGTGACCAACCACACCTCCAGCGAGCACCCCTGGTTCCAGGCGGCGCGGCGCGGCCCCGTGCTGCCCGACGGCAGCCCCAACGAGTACCACGACTACTACGTCTGGAGCGAGACCGGCCAGGAGTACGCCGGGGCCAGGATCATCTTCACCGACACCGAGACGAGCAACTGGACGCTCGACGAGGTGGCGGGAAAGTACTACTGGCACCGTTTCTTCTCCAGCCAGCCGGATCTGAACTACGACAACCCGCGGGTGGTCGAGGAACTGCTGTCCGCCGCGCGCTTCTGGCTGGATCTGGGCCTGGACGGCTTCCGGGTGGACGCCGTGCCCTACCTGATCGAGCGCGAAGGCACCAACTGCGAGAACCTGCCCGAGACCCACGAGATCCTCAAGCAGATGCGGCGCATGGTCGATCAGGAGTACCCCGGCCGCCTGCTGCTGGCCGAGGCCAACCAGTGGCCCGAGGAGGTCGTGGAGTACTTCGGCACCGACGAAGACCCCGAGTTCCACATGTGCTTCAACTTCCCGGTGATGCCCCGGCTGTACATGAGCCTGAAAAAGGAGGACACCACCTCCATCCGCGAGATCATGGGCCGCCTGCCCGCCATCCCGGCCTTCGGGCAGTGGGCGACCTTCCTGCGCAACCACGACGAACTGACGCTGGAGATGGTCACGGACGACGAGCGCTCGTTCATGTACGCCGCCTACGCGCCCGACACCCGCATGAAGATCAACGTGGGCATCCGCCGCCGGCTGGCCCCGCTGCTCGACAACGACCGCCGCCGCATCGAACTGCTGACCACCGTGCTGCTGGCGCTGCCCGGCAGCCCGATCCTGTACTACGGTGACGAGATCGGCATGGGCGACGACCTCTCGCAGGCCGACCGCAATGGTGTGCGGACGCCCATGCAGTGGAACGCCGGCATGAGCGGCGGTTTCTCCACGGCCACGCCGGATCAGTGCTTCTTTCCGCCCATCTCGGACACCGTGTACGGCTATGGGCGCGTGAACGTGCAGAGCCAGGAGCAGGATCCCAGCTCGCTGCTCAAGTGGATGTCGCGGCAGCTCGAACTGCGCCGCCGCCACCCGGGCTTCGCGGTGGGGGCGCTGGAGTTCATCGACACCGACAACCCCGCCGTGCTGGCCTTCACCCGCACCACGCCCGACGAGACCCTGCTGATCGTGAGCAACTTCGCGGCCAACGCACAGGCCGTGCACCTGCAGCTCGGCGCCTACGCGGGCCGCATTCCCGTGACCCTGGCCGGCGCCAGCCCCTTTCCGCCCGTGGGCGAAGGGAGTTACCCCATGATCCTGGGCAAGTACGACTACTACTGGCTGCGGCTGAACTGAGATGAGGAACCGGGCGCTGGTCGTCGTCGCGACTCCGGGCGAGGCGGCCCGGCTGGGTGGGCTGGATGCCCCCGGTCTGGGGGTGCAGGTCGTGGTGAGCGGCGTCGGCCCGGTGGCGGCGGCGCTGGCGACCCAGCGGGCGTTGCTGGGCGCCGATTTCGCGCTGGCGGTCAGCGCCGGCATCGGCGGGGCCTACCCGGCCAGCGGCCTGGGGCCCGGCGACCTGGCCGTGTCGAGCGAGATCGTCCAGGCCGACCTGGGCGCCTGGGACGGCGGGGCGTGGCTGGGGCTGGACGGGCTGGGCCTCTCGGTGCTGCCGGATCGGCCCCACCCGGCCCGCTTCGCTGCCTGGACGGGAGCGGGGGCCGTGGCCGAGCGTCTGGGCGCCGCCTTCGGCCCGACCCTGACCCTGAGCAGCGTGACCGGCGACCACGAGACCGCCCGCACGCTGCAGGCCCGCGTGCCCGGCGCACTGACGGAGGGCATGGAGGGCGCCGGGGTTGCGCACGCCGCGCTGCTGGCCGGGGTGCCGGTGGTCGAGGTGCGCGGCGTGAGCAACCTGGTCGGCCCCCGCGACCGCGCCGCGTGGCGGATCGGCGAGGCCCTGGACGCCACCCGGCGCGGGCTGGAGGCGGTGCTGGCGGGGCTGCTGGTCAGGGGGGCGGCCGACCAGCGCGGGCCGCCCGGCTGATCCAGTTCGGTCTGGGCCGCATAGAGCTGAGGTGAGCGGGCCTTCTCCGCCGACGGAGCCAACCATGACTGCACCTGAGCCCACCTCCACCCCTTCCCGCTCGCCGGTGGGGCCGCCCGCCGCCCCGCCGATCTTCGCCACGCAGCTGGACGCCCTGGAATTCCGGATGGTGAGCTGGTGGGCGCGGCACGGCATCCTGCTGCTGCGCCTCTCGCTGGGCGTGGTGTTCTTCTGGTTCGGGGTGCAGAAGTTCTTTCCGGGGCTCAGCGTCGCGCAGGAACTCGCCACGAACACCATCTCGGTGCTGAGCTTCGGGCACATTCCCCCGGCGGTGAGCCTGCCGGTGCTGGCCACCTGGGAGTGCGCCATCGGACTGGGCCTGCTGAGCGGCCGCTTCCTGCGGGTCACGCTGCTGCTGCTGTTCGCGCAGATGGCCGGCACCTTCCTGCCGCTGGCCTTCTTCCCGCACGAGACCTTCAAGGTCGCGCCCTTCGTGCCTACCCTGGAGGGCCAGTACATCATCAAGAACCTGGTGCTGGTCGCGGCCGCGCTGGTCGTGGGGGCCACCACGCGGGGCGGGCGCCTCATCCACGACCCCGCCGCCGCCGAGCGGGCCGAAGAGATCCAGATGCGCAACAGCCGCCTGCGCCGCCGCTTCGGCCGCGCCCCGGGTCAGCGCTGAGCCTGCGAAGGCTGAGTCTATGAAAATTCGCCCCCAGTCCAGAGCGGCTGGGGGCGACGGTGACGCGGCTGGAGCGCTCAGGGGTTCAGTAGATTGCGGGCCTGATTGACCGGCGCCGGGAACTCGACCTTCACGTGCACGGTGGTGCCCGGAGGCGTGGCCGGATCGACGTTGATCCAGTGGCTCGCCAGCACCGGCGGGGTGGGCTCGGGGTCGATGGCGCGTACCATCACGCGGCCCTGGGCCGGCACGAACACGCACCAGCCTTCCGGCACGGTGGGCAGGGCGCGCACCGGCAGCAGGCTCTGCAGGGTCATGTCGTTGGGCGTGGCCCAGTATTCGATGAGCAGGCTGGCCTGCGTGCGGCCCAGATCCCCGGCGGCCACGTCCATCTGGATCTCGATGGTATCGGGCTTGCCAGGAACCAGATTCGTCCAGCCGGGCACCACATAGCGGTTGCTGCCGGCACTTCTGAACTGTTCGGGCTGAGGGGTGGGGGTCGTCATGGCTACAGCCTAAAGCATTCGCTCGGGGGAGGGTTTGCTCCTGCGTGTGGGCGGGGCGTGCGCCCAGCCAAGGTCAGGCCCAGCCAGCGCCGGGTTCAGGCCGCCCTTGTGGCTCAGGCCGTCCTGACCGTGTGGATCAGGGCGCGCACCGCCAGGAACCCCACCAGAAAGAACAGCAGCGGGGTTATGTCCACGCTGATCTCGGCGTCCTTCTCGGGCTCCAGGGCGTTCTGGCGGCGGTACTTGATCATGCCCCCAGCCTACGCTTAGAGCCCTGGCGTCATGTCGGGGAGCGGCTTATGGAAGCGTTCAGGGGCCGCCTCGGGGGTGGCCGGTGATCCGCTGCGTTGCGTCCGAGTGTTGGCGGCGCTAGAACGCAGGGCGTGACTGTTCCTTCCTCCACACCCTCCTCCACCGCTCCTTCCCCCGCGCTCCCCGACACCGCTTCCCACACCATGCGCGCCCTGAGCAAACTGCGCGCCCAGGAGGGCATCTGGATGGTGGAGACTGAGGTGCCCACCCCCGGCCCCAACGACCTGCTGATCCGGGTGCGCAAGTCCAGCATCTGCGGCACGGACGTCCACATCTACAGGTGGGACGAGTGGGCGCAGCGCACCATCCCGGTGCCGATGGTCGTGGGCCACGAGTACGTGGGCGTGGTCGCGGGCATGGGCTCTGAGGTGCGCGGCTTTTCAGTCGGCGACCGGGTGAGCGGCGAGGGCCACGTCACCTGCGGGCACTGCCGCAACTGCCGCGCGGGAAGGCGCCACCTGTGCCGCAACACCCAGGGCGTGGGCGTGAACCGCCCCGGCAGTTTCGCCGAGTACCTCGTGCTGCCCGCCTTCAACGCCTTCAAGCTGCCGGACGACATCCCCGACGACATCGCCGCCATCTTCGACCCCTTCGGCAACGCCGTGCACACCGCGCTGAGCTTCGACCTGGTGGGCGAGGACGTGCTGATCACCGGGGCCGGGCCGATCGGCGTGATGGCGGCCGCCGTGGCGAAGCACGTCGGGGCCAGGAACGTGGTCATCACCGACGTGAACGACTACCGCCTGGAGCTGGCCCGCCGGATGGGCGTGACCCGCGCCGTGAACGTGGCGCGGGAAGACCTCTGGGAGGTCGCCACCCGTGAACTGGGGATGCACGAGGGCTTCGACGTCGGCATGGAGATGAGCGGCTCGGGCGCCGCCTTCGCGCAGATGGTCTCGGTGATGAACAACGGCGGCAAGGTGGCCCTGCTGGGCATCCCGAGCGGCCGCGTGGACATCGACTGGAACGCCGTGATCTTCAAGATGCTGACGATTAAAGGCATCTACGGCCGCGAGATGTTCGAGACCTGGTACAAGATGGCCGCGCTGATCCAGTCGGGCCTCGACCTGAGCCCGGTCATCACGCACCACTACGGGATTCAGGACTTCCAGCAGGGCTTCGACGACATGCTGGGCGGCCAGAGCGGCAAGGTCATCCTGGACTGGGAGAGCTGAACGGGGAGGCCTGAACGGGGAGTAGGCCACTCGCGCTATCGCCTCGGCCCCGGCGAGCCCTCTACGATGCGGCCATGACCCCCGCTGCACGGAACTGGTGGTGGCCCGGATAGCCGGGTGCCCCTGACCGTGCCATACCTTTTCGCACGCTGCGCCTGGAGACCCTCCGGGCGCCGCTTTTTTTGCTCTGGGCTCTGACTTCTGGAGGACATATGAAGGAACGCATCCTGACCGGCGACCGCCCCACCGGCCCGCTTCATCTCGGGCATCTCGCGGGCTCGCTGCGGAGCCGCGTGGCCCTGCAGGGCGAGTACGAGACCTACGTGCTGCTGGCCGACATCCAGGCGCTGACCGACCACTTCGACCGGCCCCGGCAGGTGCGGGACAACGTGTGGCAGGTGGCGCTGGACTACCTCGCGGTGGGGCTCGACCCCCAGCAGGCCACCTTCGTGATCCAGTCGCAGCTGCCCGAAATCGCCGAGCTGACGGTGCTGTACCTGAATCTGGTCACGGTCTCCCATCTGCGCCGGAATCCGACCGTCAAGGCCGAGATTGCCCAGAAGGGCTACGGCGAGAACGTCCCCGCCGGCTTTTTCATCTATCCGGTCTCGCAGGCCGCCGACATCACGGCCTTCGGGGCGCACCTCGTGCCGGTGGGCGCCGATCAGCTGCCGATGATCGAGCAGACGCGCGAGATCGTGCGGCGTTTCAACAGTCTGTACGCTCCGGTGCTGGTGGAGCCGCGCGAACTGCTGAGCCCGGTCTCCCGCCTGCCGGGGTTAGGCGGCCAGGGCAAGATGAGCAAGTCGCTGGGCAACGCGGTGTTCCTCTGCGACCCGGCCGACGAGGTGCGCCGCAAGGTGATGGGCATGTACACGGATCCCGGCCACCTGCGCGCCGCCGACCCCGGCCGGGTGGAGGGCAATCCGGTCTTCGCCTACCTGGACGCCTTCGACCCGGATCAGGCCGGGGTGGCGGCCCTCAAGCACCACTACGGGCAGGGCGGCCTGGGCGACGTGACCCTCAAGCGGCGGCTGGTAGAGGTGCTGGACGCGGTGCTAACGCCCATCCGCGAGCGCCGCGCCGTCTTCGCCCGAGATATGGGCGCCGTGCAGGACATCGTGCGGGAGGGCACCGGGCGCGGGCGCGAGGTGGCCGCCCAGACGATGCGGGCCGTCCGGGAGGCAGTGGGACTGGACTACTTCTGACGCCCCCTCGGGGGGTTCACACATCCGCACGACCTCTCTATCCTGACCTACTTTTCCTGAGTGTGGTCGTGTTAACCTGCAGGGCGGAGGCCCGGCCCGCAGCACAGGCCCGGCGACAGACACGACATGGACTATTACGAACTGCTGGGCGTGGCGAAAAGCGCGAGCGCCGACGAGATCAAGAGTGCCTACCGCAAACTGGCCCTGAAGTACCACCCGGACCGCAACAAGGAAGCCGGCGCCGCCGAGAAGTTCACGCAGATCAACGAGGCCTACGCGGTCTTGTCGGATACGGACAAGCGCGCCCACTACGACCGCTACGGCACGGCGCCGGGCGCGGGGATGCCGGGCCCGGGCGGCGACCCCTTCGGCGGCATGGGCGGCGCGGGCTTCGACCCCATGGACATCTTCGAGCAGCTGTTCGGCGGCGCGGTGGGCGGGCGCGGGCGGCGCGGCCCGGCACGGGGCGACGACCTGGAAACCGAAGCCTTCGTGACCCTGCAGCAGGCCCGCGCCGGCGAGGAGGTCGAGGTCACGGTCGACCGCCTGACGAGCTGCGAGCACTGCCACGGCAGCCGCACCGAGCCCGGCGGCCAGCCCCCCAAGACCTGCACGACCTGCGGCGGCGCGGGGGCGGTGCGCGCCCAGGCCCGCACGATCTTCGGCGTGGTCGAGACGCAGCAGCCCTGCCCGACCTGCCGGGGCGAGGGCCAGATCATCCAGGATCCCTGCACGGTCTGTAAGGGCCGGGGCCGCACCCTGGGCAGCGAGCGCGTGGGCGTCAAGCTGCCGCGCGGCATCGACGAGGGCTACCGCATCCGGGTGGCGGGCAAGGGCAACGAGGGGCCGGGCGGCCCCGGCGACCTGTACGTGCATATCGAGATGGAGAAACACCCCCAGCTGCGCCGCGAGGCCGAGCACCTGATCTACCCGGCCAGGATCGGCTTCGCCAAGGCGGCGCTGGGCGGCAAGGTCGAGGTGCCCACGCTGGACGGCCCCCTGACGGTCGAGGTCAGGGCCGGCACCCAGCACGGCGAACTGCACCGCCTGGCCGAGAAGGGGATGCCCCGCCTGCAGGGACGCGGCAACGGCGACCTGATCGTGGAATACGACGTGGTGGTGCCCAAACCGGGGGCGCTGACCCCCGAGGCCCGCGAGGCGCTGCTGGCCTACGCCCGCGCGGTGGGCGACGAGGTGAACGAAAAACACGAGGGTTTTCTCGGCAAGGTCGGGAAGATCTTCCGGGGCGACTGAAGAGGCTGCTGCCCCGCTCAGCTGAACTGGGGGTGGCCCAGGTGCAGAATCACGTCGCTGGCCTGCACCGACAGACACAGGTGCCGCCCGCTCAGGTCGCCCGCGGCCTGAACCCACGCTCCCTCTTCCAGCGGCTGTGACCAGGGGCGGGCGCTCAGGACTTGCGGCCGCTGCCCGGCGCTGGGGCTGTGCAGGACATGGATACCGCTGTCCTCCGGCCCTCTGTCCAGGCGCTGAAGCCGCAATTGGAGCTGCCAGCGGCTGGCGTGGGCGGGCGGCGTGAAGTTCAGTTCGAGCCGGGGAACCGTGTGTCCGGCCGCCCCCAGACGCATGACCGTCCAGCCGTCCTCGCGCGCCAGCACGGCGTAGCCGCCGGGCAGATGGTGGGTCTGGCTGGCGCCGCCGACCCCCAGGGCCGCCGTGAGCGGCGTGAGGCTCACCTCCGGCCCGGCCGACTGCGCCGTGACCGGCACCACACACAGGCGGCGTTTGAGGCTCTGGCGCACGTCCGCGTCCAGGGAGCCGGCCAGGGCGGCGCGCTGCAGTTCGCTGCGGAAACAGAGCAGGGGGGCCGAATCCGGGAGCCGCAGCTGGATCTCCGGCATCCTCACGGCCAGCACGCTGTCCACCCGTTCCAGGATGCAGGCCTGCAGGGCGCGCCGGATCAGCCCCCGCGCCGGCCGGTGCTCCAGGCCGGACGGGCCCTCAGGCTGATTCCCGGCCTGATGCAGGGTGCCCTGCGCGGTGGCTTCGGTAAAGGGCCCCGGAAGCAGCGCCAGGGTCTGGAGGGCGGCCACCTCGTCCCCCAGCGCCACCGCGACCTCGGCCCGCAGCGTCCGTTTGAGATTCGGGCTCAGGCGTCCGCGCGCCGACGACAGGGTGGGCAGCTCGCTGCGGATCGCGGCCAGGAATCCCTCGGTCTGCCGGATGGCCTCGAAACGGATGTCGGCGTGCTGGGCCTGGGCGGCCGGCAGCGCAACCAGGGAAGCGGCGTCCAGGCTCTCCGGGGTCAGGGCCGGGGCGTGGATCACCTGCAGCCAGCCCGGCTGGTCATGGTGCCCCAGCAGCCCCTCGAGCCCGGCCTGACCGGCCGGGGTGGTCAGGGCGATCACCAGCAGGGGGTGGGACAGGCCCATCAGGAAATCGATCAGGCGCACCGACTCCCTGCTTAGGCGCTCGGCGTCGCGCAGCACGATGGCCAGCGGGCCAGCCCGCATGAGCAGCGGCCCCACCCGCGCCAGCTCCGTCGACTCCGGCAGGGGCGGGGCTTCGCCCAGCGTGGCCGCCAGGTTGACCTCCAGCGCGGCCAGCAGTTCGTTCAGGCCGGGGGCCGCCGTCACCTCCACCCGCTTCAGGCCCAGCTGCGGCAGGAGGCGTTCCAGCGTCTCCCGTCGCCCGCTGCCCGGTCGCCCCACGTAGAGCAGCAGCTGGGGCCGCACCGAGGGCGTCCGGACATAGGCCTGGACATCCGGCAGCAGGCGCGCGGCCAGCCAGTCCACGAGGCCGTCGGCGGCCCGGGAGCGGATCGCCTGGCCTGATCCGGGAGGGGGCACGGCCGGGCCGGAGGCGGCTCCCCGTTCCGGCTGGGCGGCGGGGGCCACTGGCCCGGCCGGGCGGTACGGTGCCTGGGCGGCCTGGGTCAGCCGCTGGCGCTGCCGGCGGGCCCAGGTCGACAGCGCCGCGTTGCCGTGGTCGTTGAAGGTCAGCAGCGGCCGACCCAGCGTGGCCGCCAGGGCGCTGCGGGCGGCCGCGTTGGGCGCTGCGGCGAGATCGTCGAGTTCGGTGCGGGCCTCCAGTTTCAGGAAAGGCGAGCGGTTCGGGCTGAGTTCGACCCCCTGCCGGCGCAGGGCCGTCAGCTCGACCCGCAGGTTCCGCAGGGCCAGTGGCCCCATGCTGGGCCACAGGAGCTCGGCGGCCTTGCTGCGGTGCAGAGGCGTCCCCTCCAGCGCCAGATAGGCGAGCAGCGTCGACGCCCGCCCCGAGACCTTGAGCGATCCCGCCGGGCCGGTGATCTGCAGCGCCCCGAAGACCGTGATCCGGATGGCAGGGCGAAGAGAGGATGAGGAGCATGTGGATGACTCATAGCCTGCGTTCTGTCCAGTGGTCAGAGGAACTTCATGAATCACACGTGATTCTGTACCGATTCCCGCTAGCCCGCCCGCCAATTCGACATGGAATCCTTAAAAACCCTTCATTAAGCCCGTACCCCCGCCGGGTAGCCCTTTAACGAGGGCAGGGGTCTTTAACGGAGATGTTATCCGGGCACCTTTGCGATTCCCCTGCCCGGCTCGCCAGGAGTGCCCCCGGCTTTAACGTCTGTTAACGACGCAACAGCCAGCTGATAATTTGTCTCGGTTCAAATTAACTCCACTTGAGCTGACCCCGGCAAAAGCTTGTTGACACCCCTATGGGGCCCTCATACAGTGAAGACGTTCCGAGCAGAACGATCACGGAAAAGCCGCACCAGCACACGGTGCAGGCGTCCTTCTTCTGCCAACGCGGAGCAGACCTGGGGAGGTCACTATGAAAAAAGCACTGATGATTGTCGCGGCGGTTTCGATGGGTATGGCGCAGGCTCAGAGCAATGGGGACAGCCGGAGCCCCGGCAGCGCCAAGACCGCGCTGAACTTCCACATGGCGGTCGTTCCGGGCTGCGCCGTGGATCTGAACGCCAGCTACGACAGCGCCAAGGGTGCCACCTACAACGGCACGGACAAGAACCCGGCCACCGTGGTCGTCAGCACCTACGGCAAGGAGCCCAACTTCCGCTGCCAGACCGGCACCAGGGTGACCATCAAGGCCGAGACCCTGTACGGCAAGGGCAACACCTTCGTGGTCGAGAAGATCACTGACTCCGACACGGCCCCCACGGTTCTCGACGGCAAGATGTCGCTGGCCCTGGACGGCTTCGACCTGTCGGCCGGCACGAACAACGACGACAAGACCCTGGAAGGCGAGTTCGTGCTGACCTTCGGCCCGGGCAACGTGCCCGGCGGCAACGGCGACATCTACAGCATGCTCGCTGCGTTCAAGCCCAAACCCGGCCAGTTCGAGCCGACCGTGGGCAACTACAAGGGCACGCTGAACGTCACCGTCAGCTACTGAGCCCCGAACAGGCGGGCGCGCTGGTCTCCATCCAGGGCGCCCGCTCTGCTTCAGCTCCCTGCTGCCTCTACCCCCGGCTGCACCCAGAGGTGATTATGTTCCGCGTCCCTGCCATCCTGTTCGCTCTGGTTCTGGGGCAGTCCAGCGCTCAATGCGTCATTACGCAGGCACAGGTGGACATGCCGACCTACAGCGCGCTGCGGGCCACCACCGGCACGCTGGCCGTACGGATCGAGTGCCGAACGCCACAGGACACGGCCCGGTTGTGGCTGGAAGGGCCGGGCCTGAGCGCCACCCCGGACAGCACCTTGAGCCTGACTGTGTATAGCGCCGCTTCCCGGAACGTCCAGGGCGCCGCTCCACTGAGCCTGACCATAGACCAGGGGTTGCCCCTGCTGAACGGCCTGCCGGTCACCGGCAGCCAGACCCTGCGCTTCGCGCTGATCGCCCAGGCGGGCCAATGGGTGCCCGTCGGAAGCTACACCCAGCCGCTCACCCTTTCCCTTCGACCATCCCTGCCCTAACGGCAGTCCTGAATGTCACTGCCGGTCAGCGTCCTGTGACCGGCCACGCGTCATTATCTGCGTCTCTGCATCGGCCCCGATTCCCAAGGAGAACTTCATGCTGCATCTTCGGCCCCCCTCTCTGTCCTGGGGACTCGCCCGGCGGTTCCTGGTGGCCGCGTCGGCGCTGCTCGCCATTGTCATGACCCCTGTTCAGGCCCAGAACTTCGGGTTCACCCCGACCCTGCTGGAAATCGACGCCTCCAGGAATCTGGTGTCCGAAACGACCCTGATCAACGGCACGACCACGCCCGCCCGCTTCGAGGTGACAGGAGCGCTGTGGCACATCGTGAATGGTCAGGAAGTGCTGGACGAGACCCGTGACCTGATCGTGAATCCGGCGACGTTTACGGTCAAGCCCGGCGGCTCGCAGCTGATCCGTGTCGGCGTGCGCAAGAAGCCGGGCGGCTCGGAGCTGACCTACCGGCTGGTGGTCAAGCAGGTGCCCATCGAGGGCGTCGCACTCCCCAGCGTCGGGGCCGGCAGTGTCGGTAAGGGTGCCACGACTGGCATGAACATCGCCCTGACCTTCTCGCTGCCGGTGTATGTCACGCCGCCCGGTGCCCAGCCCAGGCTGGCGGTCACGGCCACGCCGGCGGGCAAGGACATCTCGCTGGTGCTGCAGAACAGCGGCGCCCGCCGCACCATCCTCAGAAAGGTCAGGTTCACGCGGGGCACGCTCACGCAGGGCACGGCGGTACTGCCCCTGCTCTCGGGCAGCACGATCACCCTGAACCTGCCGGGGCTGGCCGAGCAGCCCGGCCCCCTGACCATGAGATACGAAGCCGAGGACGGGCAGATCCGTGAGCAGACCGTCGCGCTCCCGTAGTTCTGGCAGCCCTGGGAGACTGGCGTTAGCCGTCGCCCTGGCGCTGGCCGCGGCCGGACTGGCGGGCGCCGCCGGCTGCGACTCGCCCGAGGAACTGCTGGACGTGCAGGTGGGGCAGTCCTCGCGCGGCAGCGTGGTGGTGCGGATCGAGCGCGAGGACGCCCGCGTGACCGGACTGCTGCTGCCCCCGGAGGTATTGCGCCCGAACGAACAGGCCTATGTGGCCGCGCGGGTCGATTGCGACGGCGTGGCCTACCTGCGCCTGCTGCCGGAACTGCGGGTGAGCTACCGCGCCGAGACCCAGCAGTTGCGGATTTCGCCCGTGCTGGCGCGGCTGGGCCAGCGTGATATCGACGTGGGCCAGACGCTGGTTCCGGCGCCCTATCCGGTGGTGCCGGCCTTCGGAGTGGACTTCGGGGTGCAGGCGGCGGCCACCTACGACCTGCGCGGCGAACGGGCGCCCGATCAGCCGGCCGCGGCGCTGGGCACCCTGGGGGGGTACGTGGGCGTGGGCGGCGGCCTGGGCAACGCGACCGGCTATGTCGGCGCGGTGGCGAGCCGTCGCCCGGGCGAGGACACGCGGGTGCAGCTGCGGGCCACCGCGCAGTACGCCGTGAGTCCGTCGTTCGCGGTGTACGCCGCCTACCACGGGGCGCCGGGGGTGACCCAGCCGGGATTCTCGACCTCCAGCTTCAGCGGGGTCACGGCGACCTACCGGCGCGTGGTGCCGGCCGTGGCGCCGCCGACCGCGCTGCAGCTGGAGAACCCGTCGGTGATCACGGTGGTGGTGAACGGCCAGCGCCTGGGCAGCGTGGAGGCGCCGGCCGGCGAGGTCACGCTGCGCAACATTCCGCTGCCCCGGCAGGCCCGCAACACCCTGCAGTTCCTGATCGAGGACGAGAACGGCGTGACGCCGCGCACGCTGGAGAACGTGGCCCCGTCGGCGGCCAGCCTGAGCGGCGGGCTGCTGGCCAGCCTCAGCGCCGGCTACAGCGACGACGCCGGCAGCGCGGGCTGGAGCGGCGCGGGCAGCGTGGCCTACTCGCTCACGCCGTCGGTGGCCGTGCAGGCGCAGGGCAGCGTCTCGGGCAGCGGGGCCTTCAGCGCCGGGGCGCAGGTCAGCGTGGCGGGCTCGCCGGTGTCGGGGGGGCTGGGCGTGCAGGTCGCCCGCGCCGCGCCGGCCGAGGACAGCCGCCCCGCGCCGCTGGACACCCGCGTCAGCGGCACGCTGGGCTACAGCCGGGGGCCGCTGGGCCTCAGCGGAGCGGTGCAGGTGCCCGTGGCCGACCTGCCGAACAGCACGCTGAGCCTGCGGGCCACTTACAACGCGGCCCCATGGGCCTTCTCGGCCGGCGCCTCCAGCGCCCTGAAGCCGGACACCTGGCAGATCGACGGCGGGGTGTCGCGCGTGATCAACGACCGCAGCTCGGTCAATCTGAGCGGCACGGCGCGGCCGGGGGGCTGGTCGGCGGCGCTGCGCGGCAGCTACGTGTTCACGCCCAGGCTGCAGGGCAGCGCCGGGATCAGCGTGGGGCCCGGCGTGGCGTCGCCCAGCGTCGCCCTGAACTACCGCCCCGATCCCTCGCAGTCGCTCTCCCTGAGTGCCGACCTGAGCGAGGTCGGCGTGTCCTACGCCCTGAGCCGGGGCATCGACGCCAGCGTGTCGGCCAACACGCGTGGGGCCAGCGCGCAGGTCACGGGCGCCGTCGCCTATCTGGACGGCCGGCTGCTGCTCTCCGCGGGGCTGGCCCAGCGCGGCGTGCTGGTGCGAACCGGGGTGCCGGGGCTGGCGCTCACGGTCAATGGGCTGGGCGGAGTCGTGACCAACGCGCAGGGCGACGCCCTGATCACGCAGATCACCCCGGCCCAGGCGGTCAGTCTCCGCGTCAATCCCCGCGACCTGCCGCTGGGCGTCAGTATCGGCAGCGTCGAGGCCGAGGTGCTGCCCGCCGCCACCGGCCTGACGGTGGTCGACTGGCGCGACAACTTCAAGGTCTCGACCTTCGTGCGCCTGCGCTGGACGCCGACCGAGGTGGCGGCGGGCGCCGACCTGTACCTGGACGGCGAGAAGATCCTGCTCGACGACGAGGGCTACGGCCTGGTGCCCCGCGCCGGGGCGGCCCGTACCGGCGAGCTGCGTGATCCGGCGGGAACGCGGCGCTGCCTCCTCACCCTGGCGCCGGGTGCCGAGGAGGGCGTCTGTGCGTCCGTCCCGCAGACGCCCTGAGGGCCTTTCTGGTGACCCCAGTCGTCTGCTGAACCCAGCCGGCCCGGCTCAGGCGTCCTCGATCCGGTCGCCTCCGCTTCAGTAGTACTCGACCCAGCCTTCAGGCGAGGCGGAGGGGGCCTGAATCTGCTGGATATCGGTGGCCACCCGGTACTCGTTGAGGGTGCCGCCATCCGGAGCCGGCGTGGCGCCCATCCAGACCAGCGGGGCCGTGGGCAGGGCGCCGGCCGCCAGGACGGTGTGGGGATCGGCCGGCGAGAAACCCCGCGTGCAGCGCAGGATGACCACGGGCAGTTCCACCGAGCGCACTTCGCAGGCCCCCCCGACCCTCAGCGTGAAGTTCAGGGCGACGCTGGTCTGCCCCTGGGCGACAGTGACGAGGGTGAACAGGCCCACGGCCAGCCCTGCCAGCGGGACGCGCCCTGATCGGTGGTGCGCGGATTGCCGGTGCCCTGCTCTGTGGAGTTCGGCGTTCATGGTGGGCCTCCAGGGGCGGCGCCAGTGATCACCTGGATGACCTCTGGAGATCGTCCGGCGCCGGCCCTGAGGCTAGGGGCCGGGGGCTCACCGCTCTCTGACGGTGGCCGGCGGGCGTGCGACCTCTTTCACATCCAACACAGACACATCCAGCCCAGACACGTCCAGCCCAGAAGCATCCAGGCCGGAGCGGGCAGGGCGGGGGAGGGGGGCGGCGCTGTTCCCCGCCTGGAGACGCCCCACCGGACTGCGGGCGCCATGACACCCCCGGCGTGGACAGGTATGCTGCACACGTTTCGGTTGTCCCCGCTGGTCTCGTCCCGGTTCCCCCTTCCCCCTGGAGGCTTCTTCGTGTCCGTCCCTCACCGTGCTCCGACCCCCGTCCTTGAGAGTCGCCGTTCGCCCCTGCTGGTGTTTGCCGGACAGAGCAACCGACCGCTGGCGCAGGCGATCTGCGACAACCTCGGGATTCCGCTGGGCGACAGCAAGACCGAGAAGTTCACCAACGACAACCTGATCGTGCATTACGAGGAGTCGCTGCGCGAGGGCGACATCTTCATCGTGCAGACCTTCAGCTACCCGGTCAGCGACTCGATCATGGAACTGATGCTGATGATCGACGCCGCCAAGAGCGCCAGCGCCGGGCGCGTAACGGCCGTCATCCCGTACTATTCCTACGCCCGCTCCGACAAGAAGGACTCGCCGCGCATCTCCATCGCCGGGCGGCTGGTCGCCGATCTGCTGCAGGAGGCCGGCGCCGACCGCGTGCTCACCATGACCCTGCACAGCCCCCAGGTGCACGGCTTCTTCAAGGTGCCGGTCGACCACCTCTCGGCCGATCTGGTGCTCACGCAGCACTTCAAGAACTGTGTGCCGGACGCCCACAACGGCGTGGTGCTGGCGCCCGACGCCGGCTCCATCAAGCGCGCCAGCCAGATCGCCCGGCGCCTGGACTCCGGCCTCGCCATGATCGACAAGGAGCGCCTCTCCGACACCGAGGTGCGCCCGCGCGCCCTGATCGGGGATGTCGAGGGCCGCACGGTCTTTATCGTCGACGACGAGATCAGCACCGCCGGTTCGCTGGTGGAGACCGTGAACATCGCCCGCAGCCTGGGGGCCAAGGACGTCTATGTGGCGGTCACGCACGGCGTGTACTCCGGCCCGGCCATCCAGCGCATCGCGGCCCTGGACGTGACCCAGGTCGCCAGCTGCAACACCGTGCTGGTCTCCCCGGAGAAGATGGCGGCGTCGGGGGGCAAACTGGCCGTGCTGGACGTCGCGCCTCTGTTCGCCAACGCCATCTCCAACATCCACACCGGCGCCAGCGTCAGCACCCTGTTCTCGTAGGCGTTCCTGGGGTCGCCGCGTTGCGGCCAGCGCAGTTCCCCTCCCGCTTCCCCTACTCCCCCCGTGCGGCGCGGCCCAGCCAGAGCTGCGCCTGCTCGGGGTCGCGGGCCACGCCCAGACCCAGGTCGTAGCGGCGGGCGAGCTCGCGCCGGGCCTCACGGTGGCCGGCGCTGGCCGCCTGCAGGAACCACTGGGTCGCCTGGGCCTCGCTGCGGGCCACCCCCTGCCCCAGGCGGGAGAGCCGGCCCATGCTGTACATGGCGTTGATGTCGCCGCCCCAGGCTGATCTCCGGTACAGCCGGGCGGCGCGTTCCAGATCCCGCGGCACGCCCAGGCCGTATTCGTAGGCCTGCGCCAGATTCTTGACCGCCGTGATCTGCCCGGCCTCGGCCGCCCTGCGGTACCAGGCCACCGCCTGGGCGTGGCTCTGTGGCAGGCCCCGGCCGGCCCAGAACAGGTCGCCCAGGTAGTTCATGGCGTTGGCGTTCCCGCCCTGCGCCGCCTTGCGGTACCACCTCGCCGCCGCCGCCGGGTCGTGGCGCAGCCCCCGGCCGTAGTCGTACATGAATCCCAGGTTTTTCATGGCGGTGACCTGCCCGGCCAGCGCCGCCCTGCGGTACCACTGGGCCGCCTGCAGGTCGTCCTGGGGTACGCCCCGGCCGCTCTCGTACAGGTCGCCCAGGCTGTTCATGGCGTTGCGGTCGCCGGCCTGCGCCGCGCGCCCGTACCACGCCGCCGCCTGCCCGGCGTCGGCCGGCAGGCCCTGGCCCAGTTCGTAGCGCTGCCCCAGATCCTGCATCACGCGGATCTCCCCGGCGCCGCCCGCCTTGAGGTACCACGCCGCCGCCTGCCGCTCATCCCTGGGCACGCCGCGCCCGGCCTCGAACATGAAGCCGATGTTCCGCATGGCCGCGACCTGCCCGGCCCGCGCGGCCTGCAGGTACCACCGCGAGGCCCGCGCGTCGCTGCGCGGCACCCCGAGGCCCTCGCGGTAGGCGTCTCCCAGGCTGTTCATGGCGGCCGGGTGGTCGGCCTGCGCGGCCCGCAGATACCAGGTGGCCGCCTCGGCCGGACTGGGGGGCACGCCCCGGCCATCGGCATACAGGGTGGCCAGGCGGTACATCGCGTTCGCCTGACCGGCCCGGGCGGCGGCCGCGTACCAGTGGGCCGCCTGAGAGAAGTCCTGGCTGACCCCGCGGCCCTCGGCGTACAGGTCGCCCACCTGCCCCATCACCTGGGTCTGACCCGCCTCGGCGGCCCGCAGGTACCAGGTCGCGGCCTCGCGGTCGCTCTGGGGCACCCCCCGCCCGGCGCTGTACAGGCCGGCCAGCTGCGCCATCGCGGCGGCGCTGCCGGCCTCGGCCGCCCGGCGGAAGAACCCGGCCGCCTGGGCGTGGTCGGCGCTCACGCCCAGGCCGGCGCTGGCGCTGCGCCCCAGCAGGAGCAGCGCCTGCACGTCGCCGGCGGCGGCCTGAGCACGCAGGCCGGGCAGCGCCTGGGCGTAGCGCCCCGCGCCGAAGTCCGCCGCCGCCGTATTGACGGTGGTTCGCGTGGTGCCGCCCAGCAGCAGGGCGACCAGCAGGGTGAGGGCGACTCGTCGGGCAGGGAGCACAGACAGACCTCCGTGGTGATCTCTGCCACAGTCTGACACCATGGGGCCTACGGATTTCTTAATCCAGATGACGATCGGCCCGTGTGCTCCCTCCGGCGCCCCTGCGCCCCCCGTCTACACCCCCCGGCCCCAACTGCCTGCACCGGGCAGCGGGCCAGACTCCCGCCTGACCCCGCGGCGTGTTCGGAACCGTCGGCCCGGCCCAATTGATCAGCCCACTCGCTCAGCCCAGTGGCCCGGTCGGCCGGCCGCGCATTCCCAGCGGGGCAGCCCTGTAACCGGAGCGCAGCAGCACCAGGATCAGGGCGGCCAGGGCGGTCAGCAGCAGCCCGGCGTGGCCGCCGCTCAGGAAGGCCAGCGGCACCGCCGCGCCCAGCGCCAGCGGCAGCCACAGCGCCCGGCCCAGGGCCAGCAGGGCCAGACCCAGCCCCGCCAGAGCGCCCAGCGTCTCGGCCAGCGGCACGCTCAGGTAGGCGCTGAGCACGCCGCCCAGCGTGAAGCCCACGCTCAGGCCCAGCAGCGCGGCGGCCAGGGCCAGCGGCCGCAGGGTGAGGGGCTGCGGGGAAGCGCGGCGCGACCAGGCGAAGGCCAGACACAGCAGGGCGGCCAGCGCCAGGGCCGCGGGCTTGATCGCGCCCACCTTGCTCAGCGTCTCGCGCAGGCTGCCCTGGGCGAACACCACCGCCACGTCCTGCGCGGTGATAACGTCCTGCAGCTGCCAGCTCAGCGACTGCTGGCCGCTCAGGGGGTTGCGCGTCTGGCGGGTCGGGAACAGCGTGTAGCGCTGGAATTTGGCGGGGCGGTCGGTGGTGATGTTCAGGTTGAAGAACTTGATGGCCTCGCGCCGCTGCCCGAGCTGGTAGCTCCAGCTGCGCGCCCCCTGGTTGCGGTAGGCCACGCTCACCCTGACCACGCCCCGCGCGGGAATCTCCCCCTCCCAGAGACTGCCATTCACCAGATCGCTGGCCCGGAAGTCCCGGCCGTCCACCGTGAGGCGGAAGTTGCTCAGGGTGCCGCTGCCGGTGGGCAGGGGAAAGGCGAAGCGCATGGTGGCGGGCGCCGGCGTGGGGTTGCTGAAGGTGTAGTCGGCCTTGAACGCCGCGTTGTAGTAACTGCCCCGCCCGCCCGCCCGCCGGATCGACGAATTTCAGGTCGGTGCTGACCCGGCTGGTGTCCAGGTTCACGGGAAGTTCGGTCTGCAGGGTCACCTCGCGCGAGTAGACCAGGCTGTTTCCCCGGCGCACGAAGCCCTCGCGCAGGGCCTGGATGCTGGAGCCGGTGGGCGAGCCCAGGTACGGCAGCAGGCTCTCCCAGCCCCCCTGCACGTTGATCCGGGTGTAGATGTCGCGGGGCAGGCTCAGGCTGCGGGTGTAGGTGGTGGTCTGCACGAGGCTGGCGCGCGGGGCGCTCTGCACGGTCTGGCCGCCGTCCGGGTCGGCGGCGTTGGCATAGCGCGCACTCTGCTGGGTGCCCAGGCGGACGTCCACCGCCTGCCGGCTCACGCGCAGCAGCAGGGCGCCGGCGCCGAGTGCCAGCAGCACCACCCCCCAGCCCGCCAGGGCCGGCAGCCGCGCGGCGATCAGGGGGAGCGCAGAGCGCAGGCGCTCACGGTCGAGCAGACCGATCACCAGCAGGGCCAGCAGCGCCGCCCCCAGGATCAGGCCCAGCGGCAGGGCCAGCGTGAGCAGCGCCCGCAGCGCGGCGTGCAGAAGATCGAGGGCGGACTGAACCATAGGAACTACCTCCGGAGGCGGGTGGAAACCGGGGAAACGACCCACGCGCTCGGGCGTGGGCGAAGGAATTGAGGGGTGTACTCAGCTGAGTAAACGCCTCCCCTCGCCGGAAGGCGTCCACCTTTTGGTGCAGTCCGCTGTGTCTCAGGCCCCCGCCAGGAGAGCTGCCATCATGCGTCATGCCTGCCGAGCTGCCCCCGGCCCTGCGCCCCCTGATCGAGATGAGCCTGGGCACGCCGGTTCGGGGGGCGGCCCGGCTGACCGGGGGCGACATCAACGACGTCTACCGCCTGCACACCGACCGTGGCGAGGTGGTGCTCAAGGCCAGCCGGCGCGGCCTGCCGGGACTGTTCGCCGCCGAGGCCGAGGGGCTGGCCCGGCTGCGCGCTCCCGGGGTGCTCACCGTGCCGGAGGTGATCGCCCACGGCGACGCGCCCGGCGGCTGGGCCTACCTGCTGCTGGAGTACCTGACGCCCGCGGCGCCCACCCCCGCCGACGAGGAAGCGCTGGGGCGGGGCCTGGCCGCGCTGCATGGCGTCACGGCGCCGCAGTTCGGGGGCGGCGCGGACAACTTTTTCGGGGCGCTGCCGCAGATCAACGCCCCGGCCCCCACGGCGGCCGGGTTCTACTGGACGTCCCGCCTGGAACCGCAGCTGAGGCGGGCCCAGCGGCTCCTCGGCCCAGCCGATCTGGCCCGCTTCGGCGCCCTGCGCGCACGTCTGGACACGCTCATTCCCGCCGAGCCCCCCGCGCTGGTACACGGCGACCTGTGGCACGGCAACGTGCTGTACAGCACGCGCGGCCCAGCCCTGATCGATCCGGCGGTGGCCTTCAGCCACCGCGAGGTCGATCTGGCCCTGCTGAGGCTGTTCGGCCCGGTGCCAGCGCGGGTCATGGCGGCCTATGGGGAGGCCCGTCCACTGGCTCCGGGCTGGCCGGCGCGGGTGCCCCTCTGGAACCTCTACCCGCTGCTGGCGCACCTGAACATGTTCGGGGCGGGGTACCTGGGGCGCGTGCGGGCGGCCCTGGAGCAGGCCCTCGACCCGGCCTGACCGGGGCGTCCCCTGCCCCCAGCGGCAGGGCCGACTGGGATCACGGCCAGGAGGGGCTACGCTGGGGCATGTCCAGTTCAGGGTGGCGGCGCGGCGTCTGGTGGGGACTCGTCGGGTGTGGGCTGGGCTTGGGTGGCCTGGGCCTGAGTGGTCTGGGCGCCGGCCTGGCGAACGCCGCGCCTGCGCCCCTGCCGGTGCTGATGGGCTCGCCCGGCCAGGAGGCCCCGCTGCTGCTGGGGGCCTGGGAGCCGGGCCGCTGGATCGCGGCCGGGCCGGCGCTGGCCAGCCGCCTGAGCGGGCAGGAGCGCTACCGCCGGCAGGCGCTGTGGGGGCCGCCCTCCACCGTTCGCGGCGGCCGCGCGGTCTCGCTGGGGGTGCCCTGTGAAGACGCCTTCCACGTGCCGGTCACGCCCGGAGCCGCCCCTGGGGCCTTCGAGGTCTTCGCGTCCCCGGCCCTGAACACCCGCCCACGCCCCGTGACCCCGCTGCCGACGGGCCTGACGGCCTACCGCGAGATCGTGCGGCAGGAACTCGTGAGGCGCGGCCTGAGAACGCCCCAGGTCAGGCTCACCGCGCTGATTCGCGCCGACCTGGACGGCAACGGCACCCAGGAGGTCATCATCGAGGCGTCGCGCTTCGTCCAGAGGCAGGGCGAGTTTCCGCCGCCCGTGGGCCAGCCGGGCGACTACAGCCTGCTGCTGCTCCGGCATGTGGTCGCCGGACAGGTGCGGACGGTGGTGCTGGGCGAACATGTGGCGCCCCTCAGGCCCTGGAATCCGGACAGCGCCGACCCCATGCCGATGGCGACCCTGCACCGGCTGGCGGGCATCGCCGACCTGAACGGCGACGGCCGCATGGAGGTGCTCACCCACGGCGCCTACTACGAGGGCGACGCCTTCTCGGCGCAGGAATGGACGCCGACCGGGGGCCTGAAGATCCGCCTGGAGAGCGGCTGCGGAGTGTGACGGGCTCCCCTCTGTCCGGCGGGGCGCGGGCGGTCATGGCCTGATCACGGCGGATGCGGAGAGTGGAGGCGTGCGCGGGGGGCTGAGGGGCGGGGGCCCCGCAGGCATCCGGGCCCCCGCTCCAGGGAGGTTCACCATGTTCCGCACCACGGCGTTCCGTTCCCTCGTGACCCTGGCCGCGCTGGGCCTCGCCACGGCAACCCCGGCCACCGCCGCCGCCCTGTACTTCGTGCGTCTGGAAGTCAAGACGGCGTCCGAGGCGACCTGTTACCGCTTCGCGCAGGACGCGGCCCGCCAACTGGGCTTCGCGAACGTCCGGCGCGGCCCGCTGGAGGTCGCCGGCCAGAAGGGAGGCGTGTATCTGTCCACCACCTGCGTCGGGCGCGGATCGGCCCGCGTGATGGCAGTCGTCATGGCCACCAGCGATTCCTTCCCGGCCGCGCAGCAGGTCGCCAGCGAGTTCGCGAACAGGCTGGGCGGCATCATCTGCATCGACACGCCCTGCTGACCCGGGCTGCTGAGCCGACCTGCTGACCCGATCTGGTGAACAGTGCCAGTCCCCGCCGTGCTCTACACTCGCCCCGATGAGCGAGCAGGTACAGCAGGGTCGGGTGCAGGCCGGACGGGTGGACGAGATGCCCGAGGGGTACCAGGGCGTGGTGGTCGTGGACGGCGTGGGCGTGCTGGTGGTGAACCACGAGGGCCAGTTCTACGCCCTGCGCAACAACTGCACCCACAAGGACTTCCCCCTGCTGGGCGGCGAGGTCAGCATGGGCCGGATCACCTGCGAGAAGCACGGCGCGAAGTTCGAGCTGGCGACCGGCAAACCCAAGACCCTGCCGGCCGTGAAGCCTGTCCGGCTGTACAAGACCGAGATCGAGGACGGCGTGGTGTACGTCCTGCCGCTGTAGAACGCTGTAGCGGGGGTGAGTGGTACTCGCACTCTACCTCGTGAGATGAACAGAGACCCGGACACCTGCGCGTCCGGGTCTCGGTGATCGGGCTCTCCCCTGGCTCAGCGCCGCTCCGGGCCGCCGCCCTGCACCTCGCTCTGCAGCTCGGCCGTCTCGCCCTCGGGCAGGTCGGCCGGGCGCTGGCTGACGTGGGGCGGGCCCTGCAGGCTGGGCGGGGTGTAGCCGGGGTTCAGGTTGGCGTCGGCCAGGTGGTGGCGAACCGCCTCGGCGGGGCTGACCCCCAGGCCCAGGCCCCCGGAGGGCATGACGCCGTCCAGCGCCGTCCCCTCGCCGCCCAGCGGGGCGACCGTCTCGGCCCCCGCGAACTCCGGGGTCTGCAGGCTGTGTTCCATGGCCGACACGTCGCGCGTGGCGAGGTGGTCGAACTGCCCGGTCACGGCCTTGGCCGGCGGCACCTCGACCGGCTCGTATTTGCCGTGATCCGCCGCGCCCACCCGGTCGTCGGCGGGCGTGGTCGCGTAGGCGCCCTGCTGGACGGCCTGCGGCTCGGGGGCGTTGCCGCCGGTCTGCGCGCCGGTCGGGCCGCTCAGGGGCGGGTTTGCGCTGCGGTCATCGTCGTTGCGGGTCATGCCCCAGTGTCCGTCCTGAGCCTAAGCCTGGGCTAAGGCGCGCGTTTCCGTTCCCTTCAGGTCGTCCCGGCGGCCAGAGGTGAGAAGGCTCTCATCCTTCCCCGGCCTCAGTGGCGGAGGACGTCCAGCACGTCAGCGTGCCCTTCCTCCTGCGCCAGATCGGCCGCCGTATGTCCATCCCCGGTCTGGGCCGACCTGTCGGCGCCCCGCACCAGCAGTTCGGCCACCAGCGCCGCGTTGCCGTTCTGGGCCGCGCCCATCAGCGGCGTGAAGCCGTCCTGCTGGGCGGCGTTCACATCGGCCCCGGCGTCCAGCAGAGTCCGCGCCAGCTCCGCGTGGTTCCCCGCCACCGCCGAATGCAGGGGCTGCACCCGCATGGCGTTGGCACTGACCGCCCCCACGTCCCCGCCCCGTGAGAGCAGCAGCGCGGCCACGTCCTCCCGCCCGAAGAAGGCGGCCAGCCCCAGTGGCGAGAAGCCGTCCGGACTGAGGGCGTTCACGTCGTCTCCAGCGTCCAGCCGTTCCCGCACCCGCGCCGCGTGCCCGACCGCCGCCGCCTCGAACAGGTTCAGCGGCGCGCCCGCCTCGATGAGCACCTGCGCCATCTCGTGCCGGCCGTAGTAGGTGGCGAACAGCACCGGCGACACGCCCATGGGACTGACCGCCCCCAGCAGCGCGGGCTCGACCTGCAGCAGCGAGCGCACTTGCCCGGCGTCGCTGGCCTGGATCGCCAGGAACAGGGCGCGCTCGGACTCGGTCGGCGGGGCGGGATCGAGGGTCATGGACTCATGCTACCGGTACGGGTTCGGCCTGATCCGGGGCCAGACGGCCTCAGCCCCGTGCCCGCACGACCATCGCCACGCCCATGCCGCCGCCGATGCACAGGCTGGCGACTCCGGTCTCCTGGCCGGTGCGGCGCAGCTGGTGGATCAGCGTGACCAGCACCCGCGCCCCGCTCGCCCCGATGGGGTGGCCCAGCGCAATGGCGCCCCCGGTAATGTTCACCCGCGCCGGGTCGGCCCCCAGGTCGCGTACCACCGCCAGCGACTGCGCCGCGAAGGCCTCGTTCAGCTCGAAGAGCTGCACGTCCGCCAGGGTCATCCCAGCCCGCTCTAGCGCCACCGGCACCGCCCTCGCCGGCCCGATCCCCATGACCGCCGGATCGACCCCGATGGCGGCGTAGCTGGCGATCTCGGCCACCACCGGCAGTCCGTGGGCACGGGCGTAGTCCTCGGTGGCGACCAGCAGCATGGCTGCGCCGTCGTTCAGGCCGGAGGCGTTGCCGGCCGTGACCGTGCCGCCCTGCTGGAAGGCGGGCCGCAGCTTCGCCAGCCCCTCGGCCGTGCTGGGGCGCGGGTACTCGTCGGTGTCGAACACGGTCGGCCCCTTCTTGCCCGGCACCTCCACGCCCACCAGTTCGTCCCCGAAGAAGCCGCCGGCCAGCGCGGCCGCGGCGCGGGTCTGGCTCTCCAGCGCGAAGGCGTCCTGATCCTCCCGCGTGAGCCCCCACTGCGCGGCGATGTTCTCGGCGGTCACGCCCATGTGGTAGTCGTGGAACACGTCCGTCAGGCCCTCCGACAGGATCGAGTCGAGGGCCTGCGCGTGGCCCAGGCGGTAGCCCTCGCGGGCGCGCGGCAGCAGGTAGGGCGCGCGGCTCATGCTTTCCGTGCCGCCCGCCAGATAGAGCTGACCGTCGCCGGCCCGCAGGCCCTGCACGGCGCTCATCACCGCCTGGAGGCCGCTGCCGCAGACGCGGTTGACCGTCTGGCCGGGAATGTCGTGGGGCAGCCCGGCGCCCAGGGCCACCTGCCGCCCCACGTTCATGCCCTGCCCCGCCTGCAGCACGTTGCCCACGATCACGTCGGCAATATCGGCGCCGTCCACGCCGTCCAGCACGGCTTTCGCGGCCGTGACCCCCAGGTGCGCCGCCGTCACGTCCTTCAGGCTCCCCATGAAACTGCCGATCGGCGTGCGTTTCGCCGCCACGATCACGATGTTGTCCATAGGGGAAGTCTAGCGGTGGGGCGGGGCGGCAGGGGCGTCAGGCCAGACGTAGACCCGCACGGTGGGCGGCTGCCCATCCGGCTCCAGCCAGTCGCCCTGCACCGTGGCGACCTGCTGCCAGCCCGCCCGCTCGTACAGCGCAGTGGCGGCGCGGTTCTTCTCGTTCACGTCCAGAATCGCCCGCCGGCCGGCAGCGGTCGCGGCGGCCTGGGCGACCTGCAGCAACTGGCGGGCGAGCCCCTGCCCCCGCCACGCCGGATCGACGAACAGCCGCGACACGATGCCCACCTCGCCGGGGTGCAGGCCCGTGGCGCGCACCCAGGCGGGGACGTCCCCAGAGATGGCCCCAGAGACGACCCCAGGAACAGCCCCAGGGACGGCGCGGAGGATCACCTGACCTGCCACGCGCTCCCCGCACTCGGCCACCCAGGCGCCCAGCGTGTGGGGCGGCGCGATGAAGGCCAGTGGCTCGGCCGGCCACACCGAGGGATAGCCGTCGACCCGGTGTACCCGCTCCAGCACGGCGGCCAGGGCGCTCAGGTCGTTCGGGCGGCGCTCGCGCAGGCGGGGAGGGTCAGGCCGGACTGAGCGCACGGTCGTGATCGGGCGTTGCCAGGGCCGGCAGCCCCAGCATGGCGTACACGCTCGCGCTCCAGCCGGCGTCGTCGAGCACCTTGTGGTGGTGCGCCCACTGCCAGCGGCGGTAGGCGTCGGCGGCGGCCTCCATGTGAGGATCGTCCAGGGTCGCGTCCTGCAGCGGGTTGGGCGGCGGGGCGGCCAGGTGGTGGCGGGTCAGGGCGCCCTCCAGCTCCGAGAGGGTCTTGGGCCCGAAGGCGAAGGCCACGCGCCCGTCCGCGAGCCAGCGCCGCAGGTCGTCCTCGGCCGGCAGGGCGTAGAGGATCAGCTCGCCGCCCGGATGCGCCTCGCCGCCCTCCACCAGGGTCAGGCCCGGCACGTTGTCCTTCAGGTAGGCTGCGACCGGCCCCAGGGCGTAGGCGCTGGCCCCCGCGCGCAGGTGTTCCATGGCCCCCTGCGGCTGCAGGCGGGGCACGCTGGCGCCGCTCTCCGACACGTCCAGGGTGACCTGACCGGGGGGGCGCAGCGCCTGGGCGTGGAATTCCAGGCGGCTCTGTCCGCGCCACTCGCTGCTCACCAGATGAGAGGCCAGGTCGCGCTCGCCCGGCGTGTCGTCGTGCTCGCCGTACTTGATGCCCCGGAGCGGCCCCACCCTGAACTGCAGGCTGTCGCCGCGCTTGCCCACCAGCCGGGTCTCGCTGAGGTGGTCGCGCACGTGCCACAGCGGGGGCGCATGGCCCTCCCCGAAGGGCTCGAAGGCGGCCGTTTCGGTGAGCAGGTCGGGGGTGGCGCCCAGGATCGGCAGCCCGGCGTCCAGCCGCACGCGCGCCCGGGGGGCCGGGAACTGCCGCACGAAGGCGTGGATGCGCTCGCGGAAGGCGCTGAGCTGCCCATCCTCGATGGCGAAGCCGGCGGCGCCCGGATGCCCCCCGTAGCGCCGGAGCAGGTCATCGCTGAAGCGCAGGCCGTCCACGGCGCTGATGCCCGGCGTGCTCCTCACCGAACCCTTGCCCTGCGCGATGATGAACACCGGCTTGTGGAAGGTCTCGAGGAGCTTGCTCGCCACGATGCCCATCACGCCCGCGTGCCAGCCCTCGTGCGTGACCACCAGCGCGGGGTCGGACGGGTCGGCGATGCCCAGCGCCTGCTCGAACATGTCGTCCTGCAGCTTGCGGCGCTCGACGTTGCGGATCTCCAGGTATTCGGCCAGCCGCCGGGCGTCGTGGGCGCTGGCGGTGGTCAGCAGCTCCAGCGCGATGTCGGCCTCGCCCAGCCGGCCGGCCGCGTTGATGCGCGGCGCCAGGATGAAGGCCACGTCGCGGGCGGTGGGCCGCCGCACCCGCCCGGCCTCCAGCAGCGCCCGCAGGCCCGGCAGCTCGGTCTCGGCCAGCGCGTCCAGCCCGGCGCGCACCAGGGCGCGGTTCTCACCGATCAGCGGGGCCACGTCGGCCACCGTGCCCAGCGTCGCCAGGGCGCTCAGGGCGCGGGGTTCGGGCAGGCCCAGTTCGCTGTGCACCGCCCACAGCAGGTGGTAGGCCACGCCCGCGCCGGTCAGGTTGTGCAGGGCGTGGTCGTAGTGATCGGTGAGGCTCGGGTGGACGACCAGCGCCGCCGGGAAATCGGGGCCCGGCGCGTGGTGATCCGTGACGATGACCTCCAGGCCCCGCGCCACGAGCGCCGCGACCTCCTGCACGTTGGTCACGCCGCAGTCCACCGTGACCAGCACCTCGCAGGCCGCGGCGTGTTCCTCGACCTTGTCGGGGTGAACCCCGTAGCCCTCGTTCAGCCGGTGGGGAATGAAGCCGTGCACGTCGGCGCCCAGTGCCCGCAGGCCCAGCACCAGCACGGCGGTGGCGCTCACGCCGTCGGCGTCGTAGTCGCCGTGGATACGGATGCGTTTGTTCGCTCCCATCGCCCGCACCAGCCGCCGCGCCGCTTCCCGCAGGGCCGGGTTGGGGGTGGGGGAGAGCGGCGGGTCGAGCAGCGCCGGGGTCAGCCCGCGCCCGCTCAGCACCTGCGCCACCGGCGGCGAGACCCGCCACGTCCGCATCACCGAGAGCAGTTCCTCGCGGCTGGCGGGCGGCGCCAGGAGCCATGACGCTTCGGGCCGGTCGGGCGCCTGGCTGGATCTCGGGCTCATATCACGTCCCGCTCGGGGGCCGCGGTGGGCGTCTGCAGGTGCAGTTCACTGCCGGGGGCCCCCTCGGCGCTGTGGTGGCTGACACTGGGATGGCTGGGGCTGGCACTGCTGAGACCCCCGCTCATGCCAGCGCCGGGCACTGGCGCGGCCATGGAGCCCAGGCGGGCCTGCAGGGTGGCGGTCAGCCGCTCCTCGACCCGCGCGCGCTCCTGCCCCTCGCGGCGGCGGCGGGCCTGGGCACGCCACACGGGCGGCAGCAGCAGCAGCGTGGCGTACAGCGCGCCCAGCACCAGAAACAGCGTGACGGTCAGGCCCACCGACAGCGAGAGTTCGCCGCCGCCCAGCGGCAGGGGCAGGCGCACGGGCAGCGGATTCTCCAGCGTGACCAGCAGCAGGTACGCCGCGATGGACAGCAGAAGCAGCACCTGAAGAAAGGACACGAACCGCATAGCCCTCAGTGTAGCGCCGCTCCGCCGCTGGCGACCGGAAAAAACCCCGCCATCGGGGCTGGGGCACCGGGGCTGGAGCATGAGGGATGGAACCGAAGCGGCAGGCCGGGCCTCCGGTGGTCAGACGGCAGAGGCCGGCCGACGGCTGGTGGATCTCGGGGAGGCACCGACGCCAGCCGGGCCCGGATCAGACAACGAACAGCCGGATATCGGTAACAGAAAACGTGGCCCCCACGAGGAGGGCCACGGTGTCCGGAAACCTCAGTTCCCGGGGTGCTCAGAGGTTTAGAAGTAGAACTTCAGGCCGGCCTTGACGGCCACGCCGAAGCCGCGGCGGGCAGCGTTCTGAGCGTCGGTGTTGGTAGCGACATTGCCCTGACCGGCGCCCAGACCCTTGTTGCTCAGGTAGTAGCGGCCGTTGCCTTCCACATAGGCGGCGATCGAGTTGGTGATGCGGAAGTCGGCGCCGAGCAGCACGTTGGCGTACAGGTCGGTGGCCTGGCCGGAGCCGGTGCGCGCCTGGCTGCTGGTCAGACCGAGGCCCGCGCCCACGTAGGGGGTCAGGCTGCCGCCCGAGTTCAGGTGGTAGGTGGCGTTCACGTCGGCGCTCACGCCGTTGTTGCCGGGCTGGTACTCGGCGGCGACGCGGGCACCCACGGGGCCGATCACGTTGGTCGAGCCGATCACGGCGCCGGCGGTCACGCAGTAGCTGACGGGGTTGCCGCGCACCACGCACTGATCCTGGCTGGTGCGGGCGCCCACGCTCACACCGGCGTACAGGGAGCTGGCGTTCATGGCGGCTTCGGGGGCGGGCTCGCCGATCACGACCGTGGTCGGGGCGGGTTCGGCGGGGGTGGTGGCCACGGGGGGCGTGGTCACGGTCGCGCTGGTGCCCGCAGGACCGGCCGGGCCGGCGGGGCCCGCAGGACCGGCCGGGCCCGCGGGGCCCGCCGGGATGTTGCGGATGGCGGCTTCCAGGGCGTCGATGCGCGCCTGCAGGGCGGTCACGTCGGCGCTGGCGGTGCCGGTGCCGGCGGTGCCCACCGCGTTGATCTTCTCTTCCAGCGCGGTAATGCGGGCCTGCTGGTCAGCGCTGAGCTTCTCCAGGTCGGTCACGCGGTTGGCGATGGCGGCCAGCTCGGTGCTGACTTCCTGCATCCCGTTGGAGATGGTGGTCATGTCGCCGGCGCTGAAGCCACACTGGGCCAGCGTGCCGGACTGCAGCAGGCGGTAGAACACCAGCGCGGCCTGGTAGCGGGTCAGGTTCTCGTTGCCGCGGAAGGTGCCGTCGGGGAAGCCCTGCACCAGACCGCAGGAGACGATCTTGTCGACCGCGTCCTTGGCCCAGTGGCCGGCCGGGACGTCGCTCAGGGTGACCTGGGCGGGGGTGGCGGCGGGAGCGGCAGGGGTGGTCTGGGCGCCGGCGGCGCCGAGGCTCAGGGCCAGGGTGGTGACGAGAAGCAGTGATTTGCGCATGGAGTCTCCTTGAAGTGGGCTCACGGGGGGGCCTGGGCCGTCCGTCGTCCTGCGCTTACCGTAGGCATGTGCAGTGAGCCCTTTGTGAACTGAAGCCGTTTCCGGTTCACGTTCAGCCAATCGGCAACGTTTCTTTTGTCACAATGAGGATAAAATGAGCGACTTCAGATTCTGCGTGAGAAGATCGTGCTCCTGCCACACGAACTTAGGAGCCATAAAATGAGAAATATTTAAATCCCTAAGGCTTTGAATTTTCATGAGAAGATCTGGTGGGGTGAGGCGCCCTCCCTTCCCGTGAAGGCCCATCCAGACGGCACCTATACTTCGCACATGAACCAGATCCACGTTCGGGCCCAGCCGGGAGAGGTCGCGCCGTATGTGCTGCTGCCCGGAGACCCCAACCGCGCCCGCCTGATCGCCGAAACCTACCTGCAGGGCGCGCGTGAGTACACCAGCCACCGCCAGCTGCTGGGCTTCACCGGCACCTACCAGGGGGTGCCCGTCAGCGTGCAGACCACCGGCATGGGCTGTCCCAGCGCCGCCATCGTGGCCGAGGAACTCTCACGGCTGGGCGCGAAGACCCTGATCCGGGTGGGCACCCTGGGCGGCGCCACCCCGAAGGTCGCCCCGGCGGATCTGGTGATCGCCACCGCCGCCGTGCCCAACGACGGCACCACCCGGCAGCTGCTGGGCGGGGCGCCCTACGCCCCCGCCGCCAGCTTCGAGGTCGTGGAGGCCGCCGTGCAGGCCGCCCGCCGCCTGGAGGCCCCGCACCACGTCGGGCTGGTCATGACCGAGGACGCCTTTTACGCGAGCACGCCCGAGCACGCCCGGCTGTGGGCCTCGCGCGGGGTGCTGGGCTTCGAGATGGAGGCCAGCGCGATCTTTCTGGTGGCCGCCCAGCGTGGCCTGCGCGCCGGCTGCCTGACCGCCTGCTCCAACGATATCGGCGACCCGCAGCTGGTGCCAGACGACGTGCTGGCGGCCGGCGTCGACCGCATGGTCAGGGTGGCGCTGGAGGCCATCGTGGCCCTGGCTTCCGCCCCCTCATCCGGCCCCGTGTCAGGATGAGGCCATGACGCAGCTCGACGAACTGGAATTCAACACCGTCCAGATTGACCAGCATGGCCCCATCGCGGTGCTGACCATCAGCCGCCCCGGCGCCCTGAACGCCCTGAACGCCGAGACCCTCAGCGAGATCGCCCGGGCCGTCGACCTGATCGTGGAGGACGCCGAGGTCGGCGTGCTGATCATCACGGGCGCCGGCGAGAAGGCCTTCGTGGCCGGCGCCGACATCAGCGAGTTCACTCAGGTGCAGAGCGTCTACGACGGCCGCGAGCTGGCGCTCTCGGGCCAGGACGTGATGTCGCGGATCGCGGGCCTGCCCATCCCGACCATCGCGGCCGTGAACGGCTACGCGCTGGGCGGCGGTCTGGAACTGGCGCTGGCCTGCGACGTGCGCGTGGCCGCCGGCACGGCCCGCCTGGGCCTGCCCGAGGTCGGGCTGGGCCTGCTGCCCGGCTTCGGCGGCACCCAGCGCCTCGCGCGCCTGATCGGGGCGGGCCGCGCCCTGGACATGATGCTCACGGCCCGCCAGGTGCCCGCCGAGGAGGCCCTGGGCATGGGTCTGGTCAACTACGTGGCCGACGACGCCCTGACCAGGGCGCGCGAGGTGGCCGAACTGATGCTCCGGAACGCGCCGATTGCCCTCTCGCTGGTGAAGGAAGCCGTGCGTCGCGGTCTGGACACCAGCCTGGAGGCGGGCCTGGAGATCGAGGCCGACATGTTCGGGCTGGCGACCGCCACCGCCGACTTCAAGGAGGGTGTGGACGCCTTCCTGAACAAGCGGCGTCCGGCCTTCCAGGGGGAGTAGCCACCATGAGCGACGACCCGCGCCCACCGGGCCCCGAGCGGCGCCAGAACCCGGACGATCAGCCCCGGCCCGACCGGCCCGCCCGGCGCCAGAGCGACCAGAAGTTCAAGCTCAGCGTGCAGGGCGGCGCCGTGCAGGACGTCGAGGGCCGCCACAGCGAGCTGCCGGCGACGGGCGAGCACGGGAAACGCGTCGTCGAGTTCACCACGCCGCGGGCCAAGCTCATCGAGGAGGCCAGTCTCGCCATCCGCGCCGATCTGGCCGAGTTCCCGAAAGCCCTGGCCGCCTATGAGGCCCTGCGCAGCGACCCCGAGGCTCTGGCCCACTGGGACATGTCCAACTACATCACCATGCGCAAGCTGGGGTACAACGACCACGGCCGCGTGCACTCCTTCATCACCGGGGCGGCCAGCCTGGCGATCACGGAGCTGCTGCTGGACGCCGGCGTGAAGCCCGACCTGATGGAGTCCGGCGTGGGCGACGCCGACGACGTGTACCTGACCGTGATCCTGGGCACCATGCTGCACGACATCGGCAACCAGATCCACCGCGTCGGGCACGAGGCGCACGGGGTCACGCTGGCGCTGCCGATCCTCGACCGGATCATGGGGCCGCTGTATCCCGACGTGTTCAAGCGCACCAAGGTTCGCTCGTTCATCCTGGGCTCGATCAATTCCCACGACCTCAACCCCCCGCCGCTGACCCTGGAGGCCGGCATCACCGCCGTGGCCGACGGCACCGACATCACCAAGGGACGCGGGCGCAAGGCCTTCTCGCTGGGTTCGGTGGACATCCATTCCATCTCCGCGCTGGCGGTCGATGAGGTCGTGATCGAGAAGGGCCGCACCATGCCCGTGCTCATCAACGTGACCATGAACAACTCGGGCGGCATCTTCCAGGTCGAGGAGGTGCTGGCCCCCAAGGTGATCCGCACGCCCATGCGCCGCTACGTGGAACTGCGCGCCACGACCCGCCCCGAGGGCGACGAACAGATCCTCTCCCGCGTGCGTCTGGAGGGTGACCATTTCGTGATGGATCTCGAAGACGGCGAACGCGTGCAGGTCGAGGTCAAGGACAGCCAGAAGAAGGCGCAGCAGGCGGTCGTGGAGAACCTGGGGATCGGCGGGCAGCGGAGTTAGGGCAGATGGCAGATGGCTCAAGATCTTTCAGCCATCAGCCATCTGCTATCAGCCATCCGCCTCCTCTACTTCTTCGCTCCCGGTAGCGGCGTGGTGCGCGCGGGGCCACCGTCCACGCCGCCGCTGCGGGCGGCTCCTGCTCCGCCGCGGGCGTCGCCCTCCAGGTCGGAGTCGCCGTCGTTGTTGGGCGTGCCCTGGCGGTCTTCAAAGTCGCTGCCGCCCAGCAGGCCGTCCTGAAAACCCGGCTGGTCGTTGGGGTTGCTGCTCTCGGAGGCCACGTCGCTGCGCAGGATGGACTCGGTCGCCATCTTGTCCTGCAGCAGTTCGCCCGTGGTGCCTTCATCCACCACCGTGCCTTCCTTGCCCGGCACCTCGTCGGTCGTTTCTTCAGGACGCTGGTCATCGTTTCCGGTCATGGGCGCAGCCTAGGCGCCGGCCGCGCCGGGCGGCTAAGGGCCACCTTCACGAATTCTGATCGGCCGCCCGCGAGGGGCCGCGCAGCGCTGGAAAGTGCCCCATTTCGTTCCTGCCCTCTGCCCGACTGCTCTATACTCGATTGCTATGACCAACGACCGCATTCCCATGACCCAACGGGGGTATGACAAACTGGCGGAAACCCTGCATACCCTGAAAACCACGCGCCGCGAGCAGATCAGCGAGAACATGGGCCGCGCCATCGCCGACGGCGACCTGCGGGAAAGTGCCGCCTACGACGAAGCCCGCATGGAGCAGAGCGAGAACGAGTCGCGCATCTCCGCCCTGGAGGAGCAGCTCCACCGCGCCATCGTGGTCGAGGAGGACGCCACCGGCGGGGCCGGCCTGGGCGCCCGTATCCGCGTGAAGGACGGCAAGGGCCAGGAACGCCAGTTCGAGCTGGTCGGCACCTACGAGGTCGATGTCCTGAAGGGCAAGGTCAGCGACGCCTCGCCCATCGGCAAGGCCCTGAGCGGCAAGCACGCCGGCGACGTGGTCGAGGTTCCCGGCCCCAAGGGCACCACGAAGTTCGAGATCGTGGCTGTCGAATACGACTGAGAGGGGAGGGGGGATCGGCGCGGGCAGCTGGCTCGCGCTGATTTTTTGTCGGTGCTGGTTCCTGGGGTGGGCAGCTTCTGGAGGGGATGGGCTCAGGCACGGATGTAGGAAGGGCACGTTGAAGGTGGGCGCCTGCAGCGGGCTTCCCCACCCCCCAGCCCCCATCCCCAGAGGGGCCACGTCTTCGCCGCGCCGGGCGGCCGGCGCGTTGCCGCTGTTCCTGTGCACGCGCCTGGAACCTGGTGGCGGGGGAGCGAAGCGCTGCGCTCGGCATGTGGTCGCCACGGTCTTTCCACTGGCTCTGGCGGTGGTCTCGTTGGCGTGGGCTTCGTACCTGCTCTTCGCGTGTTCGCGGCCTTGCCCGCGCGCTTCGCGCCTATGAGGGAGTGAGCCTACGTGAATTGGTCTGGATGAGCGAGGGGCCGCCCCCGAGCGGGTGGGGCCACGTTCAACGGCGCTCGTTAGAGGGGCAATGGGGGTGCTTCGGTCTTTTCACAGGGCTGGAGTTCTGGAAAGCCTGTTGTGGGTGTGTTCCCACTCCTGCCGGTGGAGTCGGAGTCTGTATGTCCTACGCCAGTACCAGATCCAGCGTCGCCACGCGCAGAGAACCCTCGCCCGTGTGGTGGATGCCCGCTGGGCCGGGGACGAGGTTCAGTGGGTTCCTGAAATCCGGGCCGTTCACCAACACCGTGTGATACTCGCCGTTTTCACCGCAGGCGTCGGCCCCCAGCGCCTCGATCTCGCGCACCAGAGGGGCGTCCAACTCGCGGCCCAGGAGGTCAGTGGGCAGGGCGTCCTCGCGCACGGCGACGATCAATGCGCGGAAGCCCAGACGCAGCAGGTCGTCCACCAGCGGGCGGCGATCCTCCAGCCAGAGGGGAAGGTGCGGTTCCAGACCGGCGCGGGCGCACACCCCCTCCTCCCAGTCGCGGTGGGCCTGCAGGTCGATGTCCCCAAAGACCGCTCTCGACGCCCCTGCCCGGGCGGCCCGCGCCAGCAGCGCCGTGAACTCGGCCTCGTAGGCGGCCCAGCTCGCCCGCGCTGTCCACAGCGGCACGCCCAGCGCGTCGGCCTGCGCTCGCATGACCTCCGGGCGCAGGCCGTGCGAGCGGGTGCGCTCTCCGTTCTCATCCAGCACGGTCAGGATCGCCAGCGGCCGACCTCCGGCGCGCGTGGCGCGGTGATACGCCAGGGCGCTGTCCTTGCCGCCGCTCCAGGAGGTCACGAACGAAGAGGATTCCAGACTCACTTCAGGCCCGGAATCCTCAGGCCTCCCCGGCCGTCCCAGCCCTTGAAGGCGTAGAAGCGCCCCGGCTCGCCAGTGGTCAGGAAGTCGCTCAGGGGCTCGCGCATGGGGGGCGACTCCAGTTTCTCCAGCGCCTCCTCGGGCGTGCAGAAGCGCGCCTCCACGATGAAGCCGTCGGGGTCGGCGGGGTTGAGCAGGCCGTCCCAGGTCGCCTCGAAGGCCACCGCGATGGCCCGCTCGCCCCGGCGCTCGTCCTCGATGTGCACGGTGTAGGCCATGTGCTTGATCCCGGTCAGCTTGAGGCCCGTCTCCTCGAAGATCTCGCGGTAGAGCGCCTCGGGCAGGGTCTCGCCGGGTTCCACCACGCCGCCCGGCAGGGTGTGGCGCACGCGCCCGTGGCCCTGCCAGTCGTTGCCCACCAGCAGCACCCGCCCGAAACGGTCGCGCAGGATGCCCGCCGCGACCAGCAGGTCACGCCGCGCCATCTTGCCCCTCCCGGCTCACGGCGATCAGCTGCCGCTCGCGTTCTGCCCGCGCCAGGGCGGCCACGATGGGGCTCAGGGCGCCGGACATCACGCTGTCGAGCGGGTGGTTCTTGTCGTCGCCCTCCAGCCGGTGGTCGGTCACGCGGTTCTGGGGGTAGTTGTAGGTGCGGATCTTCTCCGAGCGGTCGCCGGAGCCCACCTGCGAGGCGCGCTCGCTGCGCTCCTGCGCGTCGCGGGCGGCCCGTTCCCGCTCGGCCAGGCGAGAGGCCAGCACCTGCAGCGCCTTCTCGCGGTTCTTGATCTGCGATCTTCCGTCCTGGCAGATCACCACGATCTCGTCGGGTGTGCCCGCCCGGTAGACCGCGCGCACGGCGGAGTCGGTGGTGTTCACGCCCTGGCCCCCCGCCCCCTGCGAGCGGTAGACGTCGATGCGTACCTCGGCCAGATTCAGGTGCACCTCGTCCGGCTCGGCCTCGGGGAGCACCGCCACGGTCGCCGTGGAGGTGTGGATACGGCCCTGCGATTCGGTGGCGGGCACGCGCTGCACCCGGTGCACCCCGCGTTCCCACTTCAGCGCCCGGAAGGCGAACTCGCCACTGACCTCCGCGACGACCTTGCTCGCTCCCCCCAGGTCGGACTCGTTGGCGTCCAGTACGCTGACCTTCAGGCCGGCGCCCTCGGCGTAGCGGGTGTAGAGGCGCAGCAGGTCGGTCACGAACAGCCCGGCCTCGGCGCCGCCCGCCCCCGCCCGCAGCTCCAGAATCACGTTCTTGGCGTCGTCCGGATCCGTGGGCAGCAGCAGCACTTCCAGCTCGGCCTCGATCTCCGAGAGCCGCGCCGTGATGGCCGTGACCTCCCCGGCGGCCAGCTCGCGCATGTCGGAGTCGGCCAGCAGTTCGCGGGCCCCCGCCAGGTCGGCCGCCAGGGCATCCCGCTCGCGCAGCAGGGTCACCAGGGGCAGCAGTTCGCGGTGCCGGCGGGTCAGGCGGGCGTATTCGCGCGAGTCGGCCAGCGCCGCCGGATCACCCAGCGAGCGCTCGACCAGCCCGAACTCCGAGGCCAGTTCGTCCAGGCGCGAACTCATGGGCGGCCCGCCTGCCGGCTGCGGGGCTCAGCGTCTGGAGTACCCCGGCCGGGTACAGAGCCGACCACAGAGCCGGCCACAGGGGAGGGGCGCGGTGGGGCGGCCTGTCCCCCCGCACTGGATGAGCAGCGCATCACGTGACATACGCCGTTCGCGTGGGCACCCGCCACGGCGAAGGTACAGCCGGCCCCACGGGAGACGGCAGACAGAGTGTGGACACAGGAAACAACATGCCGCAGTCTACCGCCCGCCTCCCGGCCCGGCCGGTCACTCGCCCCCAATCTGGCGGCCCACCCGATCCACACCTATCCCGGCCCTCCGGAGCCCGATCCCCGGCGCGTTACAGTCCACCCCATGAGAACCGTCACTGTGGGCGTCCTGGGCAGCGGCACCGTGGGCCAGGACGTCCTGAACCTGATCCAGCGGCGCCAGAGCGTCTTCACCGACCTGGGCGTGCGGATCGAGATCGCGGGCGTGCTGGTGCGCGACGTGACCAGGGTGCGCTCCATCCCCCCGGGCACCCGCGTCACCGACACCTGCGACTTCCTGCAGGAATGCAACGTGGTGGTCGAGTGCATGGGCGGCATCGACCGGCCGCTGGAGATCCTGCGCCCCTACCTGAGAAGCGGGCGCCCGGTCATCACCGCCAACAAGGCCCTGCTCGCCGAGCGCTGGGACGAGCTGCGCCCCTACGCCCAGGATGGCCGCCTGTACTACGAGGCCAGCGTCATGGCCGGCACCCCGGTCATCGGCCCCATGAGCACCGTACTGCGCGCCAGCACGTTTACCCGGCTGCAGGCCATCCTGAACGGCACCTGCAACTTCGTCCTGGGCCAGATGGAGGCGGGCAAGGACTACGCGCAGGCGCTGGCGGAGGCGCAGGCCCTGGGCTACGCCGAAGACCCGCCCACCCTGGATGTCGGCGGCTTCGACACCGCCCACAAACTCGCCGTGCTGGCCCGCTTCAGCGCCGACGGCGACTTCCCCTACAGCGCCGTGCAGATTCAGGGCATCGAGGGCGTCACGCCGGAGGACATCGAGGACGCCCGGGGGCACGGGGAGCGCATCAAGCTGGTGGCGGAGTTGGAGAAGGATGGACACGGATGGAAGGCCACCGTGGCGCCCCGGCGGCTGCCGAACGACCATCCGCTGTGTACCGCCGGGGCCAGCCGCAACGCGCTTGTTTACGAGGGCGAGGAATGCGGCACCCTGATCTTCGCGGGCGGCGGGGCGGGGGGGATGGTGACGGCCTCGGCGATGGTGGGGGATTTGCTGGACTATCTGCTCGGGTTTCCTGGGCATGTTCCGCTGCATTGATCTGGACGGGCTTCCCCACCCCCCAGCCCCCTACCCAGAGGGCAGGGGGAGCTCAGCGCTGCGCTCGGCAAGAGTTTTGACTGGCGCGGCGTGCTTGGGTTGAAGGTAGCGTGTCCGGCCGCGACGCCATCCTCCGATTTCGCGATAGGCCCGCGCGCTTCGCGCACGACGGCCGGTGGCGGTCTGCGTTCATTCGCTGGGTGGGACGCTTCTTCAGGCTGATCGACTTTCAAAACCATTCGACTGCTCCCTCTCCCCTCGAGGGAGAGGGCTGGGGTGAGGGGGCGACTCCGCACCGCTCCCGCCCGCTCCCCGCCATCCATCCCCCACTCCCTCATCGTGTCCGTCATCCGGCCTGTCCCGCAGCTCAGGCACTATCCTTCACCCCATGAAACAGAAGCTCGCCACCCTGGTCGCGCAAGCCCGTGGAGGCCGGGTGATCCGCACGGAGTTCGTCGACGCGAACGAGATCGACCGCCGCCTCCTGAATGAGGACGACCTGCGCCACAAGATCGCCGGCGGCTTCCCCGATGCCCGGCGCGTCGTGCTGACCCTGCACCCCGCCCATATTCCGGAGGTCGATGCCGGCGTCTCGGTGTTCCGCGTGACGCTCGATGACGGCGGCCCGGCCTGGGACGCGCAGGACTTCCTGGTGCAGCTGCGGCGTCTGGATCTGGCCGAGGATCAGCTGGGCGACGTGCGCGAGGAGCGCGGCGACTTCCTGATCGCCGCGAGCGGCAAGGCGGCGCAGGCGCTGGAGACCCTGAGCGAGCTGGGCGGCCGTCCCGTGCAGGTCGAGGAACTGGGCGAGAGCGCCGGCAGGGGCTCCAAGCTGCGCGAGGTCGTGGTGCCCTCCATGCGCGTGGACGTGGTGGGCGCCAAGGGCTTCGGGGTCAGCCGGGCGTATTTCCAGCAGGGTATCGACGGCGGCAAGGTGCGCCTCAACGGCGCCCCCGCGCGGGCCAGCAGCGAGATCCGCGAGGGCGACAGCCTCTCGGCCGACGGGCTGGGCCGCATCGACTTCAAGCGCGTGGTGAACGAGACCCGGCGCGGCAACTACAAGGTCGAACTCGACGTTCACAAATGACGTGATCGACCTCACCGCCCGCCAGCCCGCCTCCGATCCCCAGGCCCTGATCACCGCCCTGACCCCCAGCGCCCGCTTCGAGGGGGTGCGCTTCGAGACCTACCGCCCCAATCCCGACTTCCCCAGCCAGCAGGAGGCCCGCACCAGCCTGCAGGCGTTCCTGAAAGGTGCCCAGGTCAGGCCCGGCGGCTTCCGGCTGTTCCGCCGCGCCAAGCCCGAGGGGCGCGGCCTGTACCTCGACGGCGGCTTCGGGGTGGGCAAGACCCACCTGCTCGCCAGCACCTACTTCGCTGCTCAGGGCACGCGCGCCATCATGAGCTTTCAGGATCTGATGTACATCATCGGCGCCCTGGGCATGACCCGCGCCGTGGAAACCTTCCGCGCCCACGACCTGCTGCTCATCGACGAGTTCGAGCTGGACGATCCCGGCAACACGCACATGGCGAACACCTTCCTGGGTCAGCTGATGCCTGCCGGCACCTCGGTGGTCGCCACCTCCAACACCGAGCCCGGCGCGCTGGGCCAGGGCCGCTTCAACGCTTCTGACTTCCAGCGCCAGATCCAGGGCATCGCCGAGCGCTTCGAGACCCACCGCCTCGACGGCCCCGACTACCGCCAGCGCGGCACCGCCCCGGAGGACACCCTGAGCGGGGCCGACTACGCGCGGTGGGCGGGCCGGCAGCCCCCCGCCACGCTGGCCGAACTCAACCACCGCGACCTCAACCGCCACCTGCTGCAGGTGCATCCCAGCCGCTTCGCGCAGCTCCTCTCGGGCGTCGGCGCGGTCGGTGTGCGTGAGCTGACGCCCATGCCCGACCAGAACGTGTCGCTGCGCTTCGTGCACTTCATCGACAAGCTGTACGACCTGGGGCTGCCGGCGGCCTTCACGGGGGCGCCGCTGGGGGGGCTGTTCAGCGAAACCTACCGGCATGGGGCGTATGCGAAGAAGTACAGCCGGTGTCTGTCGCGGCTCTCGGAGATGGTGCGGGAGGGGCGGGGGGTGGAGTAGGGCTGCGGTAGAGCTGCGCAAGGGATTTCCCCACCCCCCAGCCCCCTACCCAGAGGGCAGGGGGAGCAGCGCTCCGCTAGGGAAGAGATTTGACTGGAGATGGTCGGCGGGACTCGGCATTGACTTGTCCGGCCTCGACGCCATCCTCCGATTTCGCGATAGGCCCGCGCGCTTCGCGCACGACGGCCGGTGGCGGTCTGCGGTGAGAAGATAGGCGGGACGCTGTGAACGGCTGATCGACTTTCAAAACCAAAAACTAAACTCCCCTCTCCCGTTGCGGGAGAGGGGTGGGGGGGCGTGTGACCACCGTTCACACCGATCCTGCCGTATTCACCTCAGCCGGCGAAGGGGTGAGCGTGACCCACTCAGCGCCCAACCACCCCCACCCTCTACGTCAGACTTCTTCGCCCCCGCTTCTCGGCCTCGATCGCGCGCTGGAGTTCCTGAATCTGCTTCAGCAGCCCCAGCTGTTCGGTGGGGGCGGCGGCGCCGACCTGGGCCTTGAGGAGATTCACCTCGGCGCGCATGGCGTCGATGCTCATGCTGACCTGGATGTCGTCCACGGCGGTAGCCGCGTAGGCGCCGCGTTTCTGGTCGTACTGCTCGGCGTGGGCGCGGGAGAGGGTGCCCGAATCGCGGCCCTCGAACATCAGGCGGATCAGCAGCTGTTCCTCGGGCTGGCCCCGGAAGAGTTCCAGGATGTCCCCCTCGCCCCCGGCGCCCTGCAGGGCGAGCATGACCTTGCGAACCGCCTCGTTGCGCCACGGGGTCGAGCCGTCCAGCTTGGCGAGCAGGCTGGGGTTGACCAAGAGCTGCCGCAGCAGCGAGAGCTCGTGGTCTTCCTCGGAGCGCACGGTGCTCATGCCGGCCAGGTGGGTGTCGGTCAGCTGGCGGCGCTTGGCCTTCGAGCCGATCCATTCCATCAGGGCCTCGGGCTTGATGCCCAGGGTCTCGCAGGCGGCGTTGCGTACGCCCTCGGCGATCTCGTCGAGCGGATCGAGGTTCTGCATACGTGGCAGCAGCTCGGTCAGGATGCGGCGTTTGCCCTCGGAGGTGCTCACCCCGTGCTTGTCGATGGCCGCCTGCACGCGGTACTTGACTTCATCCAGGCCGCCGCGCAGGGCCTCGCGCAGCGCCGCGTCGCCGCCGGCGAGCAGGGTATCGGCCGGGTCCTTGCCGCTGGGCACCGAGGTCGCCCGCACGCGGAACTTGGCGCCCACCACCTGATCAAGCCCCGACAGCGTGGCCTTGAGCCCGGCCTCGTCCTGGTCGAAGAGCAGCGTGATGCCCTGCACGCCCAGGCGCTCGAGCAGCGTGGCATGCTCGGCGGTCAGGGCGGTGCCCAAGCTGGCCACGGCGCCGGTGAAGCCGTGCTGGTGCATGGTGATCACGTCCATGTAGCCTTCGACCACCACCAGCTCGGAGCGGCTGTCCTTCAGGGCGGCGCGGGCCTTATCCAGGCCGTACAGCAGTTCGCCCTTGCGGAAGGCCTCCGTTTCCGGGGTGTTCAGGTACTTGGGCTTGGAGTCGTCCAGCACGCGGCCGCCGAAGCCCACCAGGCGGCCCAGGTGGTCGCGGATGGGGAACATCACGCGGCCCCGGAAGCGGTCGTAGATGCGGCCGTTCTCGGGGTTCTCGGTGAGCAGGCCGGCGTCCAGCAGTTGCCGCTCGGACAGGCCCTTCACGCGGGCGTGCCTCAGCAGGCCGTCCCAGCCCTCCGGGGCGTAGCCGAGTTCGAAGGAGTCGATGGTCGCGCTGCTCAGGCCCCGGCGGCTCAGGTAGTCCAGCGCCGGCCCCGGCAGGTGCTCGCGGAAGTAGCTCAGCGCGAAGGCGTTGACGTCGTAAAGGTCGCGGCTGCTCTTCTCGCCGTACTTGGCCTCGACCTGGATGCCCGCCTTCTCGGCCAGCTTGCGCAGGGCGTCGCCGAAACTCAGGTTCTCGGTGCGCTGCACGAAGGAGAACACGTCGCCGCCGGCCTTGCAGCCGAAGCAGTAGAAGTAGCCCTGTTCGGTATCGACCTGGAAGCTGGGGCTCTTTTCCTTGTGGAACGGACACAGCCCCTTCAGGCGGCCCTTGCCGGCGGGGGAGAGGTGCACGTGTTCACCCACGATCTCCGCGATGTTCAACCGCGTCCGGACGTCTTCTTTGGTGCCCACTGTGCTTCACCCCCCCTGCCCTGACTCCGCGCTCATCGACCCCGCGCTGACCGCCGGAGGTCTGGCCTTCCCATGGCGGGGTGCCCGAACGTGTCCGGTAGTCTGCCAGTCTACTCCTCACGGCGCCTGCCGAACAGGGGGCAAAAGCGCCGTGCTGGACGGCTGTTTCCCATGGATGGCGGCTGGATGGGCATCTCCTCATCCTCCGGGGGAGAGTGGGGGGCAAGCTGGGGGTATCCATGCCAGCCCTCGGTGATCCTCCCAACTACTCCACGCCGCGCACGCTGGGCCTGGCGCTGGTGAGTGTGCTGGCCGCGCTGGCGCATTTCGGGCTGGGGGCGCTGGACTACGGGGTGGCCAGCCCCTACCTGGGCCTGGGCGGAATGCTGCTGGGCGGGCTGCTGCTGGTCTACGGCGTGCTCACCCTGATCCGCTACGCCGAGGCCCTGGACGCCATGGGCGACCCGCAGCCGCGCACCCCGATGTACGCCACGCCGCACGAGTGGCTCACCTTCCGCGCCGGGGTGGGCCTGAACCTCGCCGGGCTGGGGGTGGCGCTGGCCTGGGCGGCGGTGGGGCAGGCCAGCGTGTGGCACCTGCTGGGCGGCCTGGTGAACGCCTGGGCCGCGTGGCTGGCGTGGCGCAGCCGCCCGCGGACGGACGAGGCGCCGCCCGCACCGGGGCCGTGAACCCGGCCTGAACGCCCGCTCACCCGCTCCCGGGCGGTGGGCGCCACGCTGGGGGCATGACCCAGACCAGCCGCTACAAGCTCAGCCAGCGAGACACGACCCACGGCCCCGACGGCGAGCACCACCTGATCCGCGGCGAGACCGGCTCCATGCGCCTGTGGCACCGCGAGGAACCGAACGAGGGCAAGCCCGAGACGGTCAACGACTACGAGACCCTGGGCTACGTCATCGAGGGCCGTGCCGAACTCGTCGTGGACGGCCAGAGCATCGCCCTGCAGCCCGGCGACTCGTACTGCGTGCCGCGCGGCGCCTCCCACACCTACCGCATCACCGAGACCCTGACCGCCGTGGAAGTCACCAGCCCGGCCACCGACAAATAAGACCCGCAAGTCAGCCAACAAGGCAGCGCCCGCCACCGGCATTCCGGGGCGGGCGCGCTGTCATCGTCCGGGTGGTCGTCCGGCTCAGGCCTCTTCGGCCACCGGGGCCACGAAGGCGGCGGAGTCGTAGTAGGTGCGGAAGACCTTCACCTTGTCGCCCTCCAGGGTGATCAGGCTCACGCCCCGGTACTTCAGGTCGCGGCCTCCCTTCAGGCGGCCCGTGGCGATCCACTCCATCACGCCCAGGCCGTCGGCCTCGCGGTGGGCGGTGAACTCGCTGCGGATCTGCTCGAAGTTGCCCAGGTAGGTCTGCCAGAACTCCCGGGCGCCCTCCTGACCCTCCCAGGTCTTCTCGGTGAGGTTCATCAGGTTCACGCTGTCGGCGTGCAGGGCCAGTAGGGGGCCCACGTCGCCGCTCTGCTCGGCGGTCTGGAGGGCAGCCATGAAGTCTTCCGTGATCGTCATGGGCCTATGGCAGCATGGGCCGCGTGGCCGGAGGGTGGGCGGGGGCACCGTATGGAGGGGGCGTGAAGTGGCGATAAAGGTTTGGTGCCCGGCGCCAGTGTGCCCGGTTTCACTCCCCCTGTGCGCCTAGACTGCCCCTCTACACTGGGCCACCATGAGCCACCCCGCCCCCCACCGCCCCTGGCTGATCACTGGCCTGAACGGCACCCTGGCCCCGCACGTCGCCGCCGCCCTGCAGGCCCAGGGGCACAGGGCCGTCGGCTGGAACCGGCAGACCACCCCGCCCGACGACCTGCACGCCGCCCAGGTGTGGCTGGACACCCTGCAGCCGCGCGGCATCTTCCACCTTGCCATCGGCTCCGAGGGCTGGGCCGGGCGGCTGGCCGCCTACGCCGCACAGCACGGCCTGCCCTTCGTGTTCACCTCCACCGCGATGGTCTTTCACCACGACCCGGACGGCCCGCACCAGCCACGCGACCCGCGTACCGCGCAGGACGGCTACGGGCAGCTCAAGATCCGCAGCGAGGACGCCATCGTGGCCGCGAATCCGGACGCTGTGATCGCCCGCATCGGCTGGCAGATCCACCCGGACGCCACGGGCAACAACATGGTCGCGCAGCTCGGGGCGCAGCAGCGGGAGCAGGGCCGTATCCGCGCCAGCCGCCACTGGATTCCCGCCTGCTCGTTCATGGACGACACGGCCGCCGCCCTGGTGGGGCTCGCCCAGGACGCCTCCCGTGGCCCGGTACATCTGGACAGCAACGCCAACGACGCGCTGAACTTCCCCGACCTCGTGCGCGCGCTGGCCCGGCAGCTGGGGCAGCCCTGGCAGGTCGAGGAGACGGAGGACTACCGGCACGATCAGCGGCTGGCCGATGGGGTGGAGAGGATGCCTGGGCTTCGGGGGCGGCTGGGGTAGAAGAGGGTTCGGGGTGGGTGCCTGCGGCGGGCTGCCCCACCCCCCAGCCCCCTACCCCGGAGGGGCAGGGGGGGCCAAGCGCTGCGCTCGGCATGTGGTCGCCATCGTTCCTGAGCTGGCCCTGCCCGGTGGTCTCGGTGGCGCGGGCGGCGTATCTGCTCCGTGCGGGAACGCGTCGTTGCCCGCGCGCTACGCGCACGACGGCTTTCGGTGAGTCGCAAGGGGCGACGCTTCGACTAAAAACCCCTCCCCCTTCATGGGGGAGGCTGGGAGGGGGTGAAACCGCCTCAGCCCAACCCAGCCCCCTCCGCCCCCTCACCCTGCCAAAGCACAGGCAGAAGCGGAGGCTCGGGGCAGCTGCGGCCTTCTGCAGTCCGCCTGCTGAAGTGCAGAAGCAGGAACGCGACTGGGGAGAACTCTGAGCGGCCCGCCGCTGCGGTATGTGCTGGACACCAATATCTGTGTTTATGTGCTGAACCATCGCCCGGCGGCCGTCCGGGAAAAGTTCGTGCAGTACCAGCTCGGGGAACTGGCGGTCAGCAGCGTGACCGTCGCGGAACTGGCCTATGGAGCGGCCCAAAGCACTCGGTCGGGTACGCGCGAGCGGCTGGAGACCTTTCTGCTGGAACTGCCCTTCGACGAGGCGGCGGCGTGGCGCTATGGCACCCTGCGGGCGCACCCGCACCGCCTGGGCCAGCCTGTAGGCCCCCTCGACCTGCAGATCGCCGCGCACGCGCTGAGTGTGGGGGTGACGCTGGTGACCAACAACGAGGGGAAGTTCCGGCGGGTGGAGGGGTTGACGGTGGAGAACTGGTTTTCTGGTTGAACGGGGTACCTTCCCAGCCCGGCGGCGGGCGGAGCGTACACTCTACGCATGGAGCTTTCCGGGATTCGCGCGCACCGATACGCCCTACAGGCGCTGGCCCGCAAACATGGTGTGGCCGAGGTGCAGATCTTCGGCAGCACGGCCCGGGGAGAGACTGGCCCGGACAGCGACCTTGATCTGTTGGTGCGCCTGGAGGCCGGGCGCAGTCTGCTGGATCGGGCTGCCTTCAAGGTTGAGGTTGAGGAGCTGTTGGGAGTATCCGTTGACGTCGCCAACCCGGATACGCTGCATCCCCTGATCCGTGAGCGTGTGCAGCGTGAAGCCCAGCCCCTCTGAGCGCGATGAAGAATGCCGCCCTGTATCTCGTTCAGATGCTCGACAGTGTGGACGCCATTAGGGAATTCACGGGGGGTGACCCGGATACGTACCGGGGGAGCCGCCTGATCCGGGACGCTGTTCACCGCAATCTGGAGATCATCGGTGAGGCGGCCAAGCGGTGCCCCGATACGGTGCGTGCCCAGTTCCCCGGAATCCCGTGGAAAGGCATGGCCGGACTCCGTGACGTGCTGATCCACGACTACGACGCTGTCGACCCCGAGGAAGTCGTGCCTGTGCTGACCGAACATCTGCCTGCGCTGCGGCCTCTGTTGATAGCAGCGCTGGCCGGTCTGGGTGTAGATGAAAACCAACTCAGGTGAGGCGGGCGCTGATCAAGCGATCTTCTCGAAGGTCACGGCGTGCCCGGCCAGCCGCGCCGCGTATTCCAGGCAGGCGAGCACGTCTTCGCGCTTTAATCGTGGGTAGGCGTCCAGCACGTCCTGCACGCTGTCTCTGGCGCTCAAGTGGCCCAGCACGGTCTGCACGCTGATGCGGGTGCCCGAGACCGTGGGCTTCCCACCGTTGATTTCCGGGTCAATGGAGATGGGCATGGGGGTAGTTTAGGGAGTTTGGAAGGTGGGTGCCTGCGGCGCTGCCCCACCCCCCAGCCAGGGGGGCAGGGGGAGCGAAGCGCTGCGCTCGGCATGTGGTCGCCACCGTCCCTGAGCTGGCCCTGCCCGGTGGTCTCGTTGGCGTGGGCGCCGTATGTGCTGTCTGCGAGATCGCGGCGTTGCCCGCGCGCTGCGCGCACGACGGCATTCGGTGAGTCGCAAGGGGCGACGCTTCGTCTTTCAAGCTCCCTCTCCCCTCGCGGGTGACTCGGAGAGCCGCGAAGCGGAGGGCTGGGGTGAGGGGGAAGTTCAGCGACGAACCCGCCCATTTCCTCCGCCTCACCCAACCCCCCACCGCGCCCCCTCACCCGCCCAAACACAGGCAGAAGCAGAGGCTCAGCCCAGACACGATAGAATTCTTGTATGACCGTCCGGCACGTCAGAATGAACCGTCAGGCCGTGGACGTGACCAGCCTGGACGAGCAGGAGGGCAGCGACCTGGCGTACTGGCTGAGCCGCACGGCCGCCGAGCGGATTGAGGCGCTGGAACTTCTGAGGCAGGTACATTTTGGCTACGATCCAGCGCGCGACTGTCTGCTCAGAGCTGCAAAAGTTGTGGACGGCAGTAGGGGGTGAGCGCATGACGGACGATGAGGAAAGCAGGCAGCCTCCGATCCTCGCAGCAGTCGGCCAGTTTGACGCCGACCCAGACCACGACTACAAGCAGCAGCGTTTACATAAGCAGGCAGAACTTGGGGACGCCGAAGTTGACCCAGAAGCGGTGACGTGGCTCCAAGAGCGTGCAGCCCGTGCCAGACGGGAGAAGTTCGATGCGGTGATGGCTCAGGTGCCGGACGTGGCTCCTTTGCCTGGGGATGAGGTGGAGTAGAGGTCGCCCCACCCACCCCCCACCGCGCCCTCTCACCCCGCCAAAGCACAGGCTGGAGCTGGGATAGAGACAGCGCTTATAACAGCGGAATCCCTACCCCGCTTGACACATAAAAGCCAAAATGGAAGCCTAATATATAAAGAAATAGTATTTAGAACTTTCTCTAAAACATACATTTAGCTTACAGAAAAGCTTGAGCCACCACTGTTGTTTGGAGCATATTCTTCAATAGAAATCAAGCGCATCCGAGTTGCTCTGCCTCTGGAACGCTCAACAACATTGTATACGGCAGTTATTTCGACGGGTCTTTCAGATACGTACTTTAGAATTTCGCTTACATCGTCAATAGTTGTATGAAGCTCTACGACCCTCAGCGCTCCTACATCACCTTCAAGAATACTAATTATATCTACCCAAACATTGGCTTGTTTTTGTTGATAATCGAATTTTACCTCATAGATAACACCAATTAAACGAATTATCATTGCCTGTTCATTTCTAACGGCTAAAGCGATACGCGCTGACCTAATTAATTCCGTAGTCTCTTGAGATATTGTAAAGATGCGTACAGGCTTATCCTGAGCCGCTCCTACTCTGACTTCAACATATTCATAATTTGAGTTTTCTTTAGGAGAAAGATCTTCTATAGATTGGAGCATCAAATCTAAAAATGACACATTCTCTTCTGAGGTATTTAGATCGCCGACTTGAATCAGCTCTAGGATGTTTGCAATATTATTTAATGTATACGATTCCGAATGCTCTTTCGGATCAAATCCAAATAACCCATTTTGATCTGTAGGGTATAATTCAAACGTCACACTCGCAGCTAAGCCTAGTGCATTTGGATACGAAATAGGCTTGCTGTGTCCCGCATCTTTACGGGAAGCGTAGTATGCTTTTCGGTAAGACGATGTAACTAAATCTGCTGATTCACCCCATAGCTTTATGCTGGGGAACTTAACTGAGTATCCACCTCCTTTAAATGCAAGCGATATGAAAGGATGAGGTAGATCATCTGTAAAATTTCTTGCTGATGATTGATTTTTAAGATTTGAAAGCTTTAACGCTTTGATCGCGTCATATATTCTATAATATCTATTGGAATTGATGTCAAAATAAACGGGAAAATTCTCAATTTGTTTATCATTGATCAATATACTAGAGTTTGATTCCACAAGTAAAACCTTGTTGACTAGAGGCACATCTCCAAGCTCTTCAAGCTCATCTTCGCCTAGGAATTCGCCTTCTTCGGGGAGCCAGTTTGTATCGAGATCACTTTTGGGTATAAGTGAAAATTCACAAGACTTCGTTTCATAATATATTGAGACTAAAACATAAGGTGTACGATCATCGTAGCTGAAGGATCGCCTAAAATCTATATCACCCTGCCTTAGTAATACGTAGTTTGAATAAGATATTTCACTATATAACCATACAGTTACATTTCTTTTTTTATCGTCACTAATTTGCACAGATAAGTAGATTTTCCCTAAACTATCTACAGCAGAAAACAACAATGGAGCATCATAGTATTCAAAAACTTCAAGATACGTTAGGTCGTCCCATGCACCTAGAGGAGTGTTGAACGGAATAACATTAGCCCCTCTAAACGTTAACATGTCAAGATCCTGTCGAGATAAATCTAAGATCAATCGTTCGAAATGCGGTTGATCTGTCGGCTCCGCTCCTTATCCACCAAGAATGGTGGCCCTTTCGCCCCTTCTCAATGACGCCATCTAGATCACTACCAACAGCGACCGCTACGTCATTTTCAAGAACAGGCGTCTGTACGGTAGTGCTATTGCGTTGCCCTTGAACTCGGCGGCGTAATTGCCCAATTGCTTTCTCAAACGGTGCAAAAAGTGAGAGTGTGCAAGCTTGGCAGTATAAGGCACTATTGGGATCTACCCGACCGAGTTCGGCGTGCGTTTTGAAATCCTCCTCCGTAAGCGGCATTGACGTTAGGAAGCGCACGTATAGGGTGTCATCGTCGCCCGGTACTACGTTGCTCGGCTTGCAGTGGGATGGAAACACGGGCTCGTCAGGATGTTGACCGTCGAAAGGCATGCTATGAAAACCTCACAGGTTAAGATATTTGCGACGATTCATCCTAACCCACGCTGCTACCCAGCGTTGCTTAACTTACGCCTCCACCCAATCCTCAACAGGCGGGCAGCTACAGACAAAATTCCTATCGCCGTACACGTTGTCTACCCTATTCACGCTCGGCCAATATTTCCACTGCTTCTGCACGCCGGTCGGATAGGCGGCGGTCTCGCGGCTGTACGCCCGCGTCCACTCCTCCTGCATCAGGTCGTCCTGGGTGTGAGGCGCGTGCTTCAGCGGGCTGTCGGCCGCCGCGATCAGCTCGTCCTGCACATCCTGAATCTCGCGGCGGATGCCCAGCATGGCGGCGATAAAACGGTCAAGCTCGGCCTTTGGCTCGCTCTCGGTGGGCTCGATCATCAGCGTGCCGGGCACCGGGAAGCTCATGGTGGGGGCGTGGAAGCCGTAGTCCATCAGGCGCTTGGCGACGTCTTCCTCGGTAATGCCGCTGGCGGCCTTCAGCGGGCGCAGGTCGATGATGCACTCGTGCGCCACCCGCCCATTGCGCCCCGTGTACAGCACCGGGTACGCGCCCTGCAGGTGCCGCGCGATGTAGTTCGCACTCAGCAGCGCGACCTGCGTGGCCTTCTTCAGCCCCCCCGCGCCCAGCAGGCGGATGTACAGGTACGAGATCGGCAGGATGCTGGCGCTGCCATACGGCGCGGCGCTCACGGCCCCGGTGCGGCTCTCGCTGGTGGGGCGTACAGAGTGGTTGGGCAGGAACGGCGCCAGGTGCGCCTTCACGCCGATGGGGCCCATGCCCGGCCCGCCGCCGCCGTGCGGAATGGCGAAGGTCTTGTGCAGGTTCAGGTGAGACACGTCCGAGCCGATCACGCCGGGCTTGGTCAGGCCCACCTGGGCGTTCATGTTCGCGCCGTCCAGGTACACCTGCCCGCCGTGCGCGTGGATCAGCTCGCAGGCCTCCGTCACGCGCTCCTCGTACACGCCGTGCGTACTGGGGTAGGTGATCATCAGCGCGCCCAGGGTGTCGCTGTACTTCTCGGCCTGGGCCTTCAGGTCGTCCATGTCGATGTTGCCCTGGTCGTCGGTCTTCACGACCACCACCTGCATGCCCATCATGGCGGCGCTGGCGGGGTTGGTGCCGTGCGCGGAGGCCGGAATCAGGCACACCGTGCGGTGGCTCTCGCCCCGGCTCTCGTGGTACTTGCGGATCACCAGCAGGCCCGCGTACTCGCCCTGTGCGCCGGAATTCGGTTGCAGGCTTACGGCGTCGTAGCCGGTGATGTCGGCCAGCCATGCCTCCAGCTCGTTCAGCAGCTCGGCGTAGCCCTCGGTCTGATCGGCGGGCGCGAAGGGGTGGAGCTGCCCGAACTCGGGCCACGTCACCGGGATCATCTGCGTGGTGGCGTTCAGCTTCATGGTGCAGCTGCCCAGCGGAATCATGCCGTGCGTCAGGCTGTAATCCCTGTTCTCCAGCGACTTCAGGTAACGCAGCATCCCGTGTTCGGAGTGGTGCGTGTTGAAGACGGGGTGCGTCAGGTACTCGCTGGTGCGCTTGAGGGGGTCGGGGATGCCGTCGATGGCATCGGCGTCGAGCGCGTTCAGGTCGATCTCCCGCCCGGTCACGATCTCCAGGATGTCCACCAGGTCGGCGGGCGTGGTCGTCTCGTCCAGGCTGATCGAGATGCGGGTGGGAAGGTACGCCTCACCCTCGTAGCGGAAGTTGATGCCCCTGGCCTCGGCCCGCTTCTGGATGAACTGGGTATCGCCTTCGAACGTCACCGTGTCGAAGAACGTCTCGTTGACGGTGTGGCCTCCTTCTCGCAGGCCCTTCGCCAGGATGCCCGTCATCCGCTGCACGCGCTCGGCCATCGTCCGGATGCCTTCCGGCCCGTGGTAGACGGCATACGCGGCGGCCATGTTCGCCAGCAGCGCCTGTGCCGTGCAGATGTTGGAGGTCGCCTTCTCGCGCCGGATGTGCTGCTCGCGCGTCTGCATCGCCATCCGCAGGGCGTTCTTGCCGCGTGCGTCCTTGCTCACGCCGATCACGCGGCCCGGCATCGAGCGCTGGAAGTCGCTGCGGCACGCCAGGAACGCCGCGTGCGGCCCGCCGAAGCCCATCGGCACGCCAAAGCGCTGGGCGGAGCCGATCACGATGTCCGCGCCCATCTCGCCCACGGGTTTCACGAGGGCACTCGCCAGCAGGTCGGTCGCCGCGATCAGCAGGCCGCCCGCCGCGTGTACCCGCTCGGCGATGGGGGAGAGGTCGTGCAGGTCGCCATACGTGCCCGGCGTCTGCACCAGCGCGGCGAAGGTGCCCTCCGGCAGGTCGCCGTCGGCGGGGCCGCTCACGACCTCGTAGCCGAAGTACTCGGCGCGCGTGCGGATCACGTCCAGCGTCTGCGGGTGCACGTCGTCGGCCACGTACAGGGTGTTGCCCTTGCTCTTGCCCGCGCGCTTGGCCAGGGTCATCGCCTCGGCGGCGGCGGTGGCCTCGTCCAGCAGCGAGGCGTTGCTCACGGGCATGGCGGTCAAGTCCATCACCGTCTGCTGGAAGTTCAGCAGCATCTCCAGCCGTCCCTGCGAGATTTCGGCCTGGTAGGGCGTGTACGCCGTGTACCAGCCCGGATTCTCCAGCAGGTTCCGCAGGATCACGCCCGGCGTGTGCGTCCCGTGGTACCCCATCCCGATATAGGAGCGGAACACCCTGTTCTTCGCCGCCACCCGCTTCAGGTCAGCCAGCGCCTGCGCCTCCGTGACCGGCCCGCCCACGTTCAATTCTCCCGCAAAACGGATGCTCTCGGGCAGCGTGGTGTCGCTCAGTTCGTCCAGGCTTGCTACGCCCAGCTCGGCTAACATCTCGGCCTGCTCGGCGGCAGTCGGCCCGATGTGGCGGTCGGTGAAGTCGGTGGTCTGCAGCAGTTCGGTCAGGGGACGCATGGGGGGACTCCTTGGGTGTGGTGGGCGGTGAAGGTGGTCACACGCCCCCTCACCCCCGGCCCCTCTCCCGCAAGGGGAGAGGGGAGTTCATCTTTGCTCCCTCTCCCCTTGCGGGAGAGGGCTGGGGAGAGGGGTAACGCGTGTGATCACCGTCTCCGCCCCTGACCTTCTAGTTATTCGCGCTCGCGTAGGCCCCGGCGTCCATCAGGTCGCCTTCCTTGGTCACGTCCATCCTGAACAGCCAGCCGCCCTCATAGGGCCCAGAGTTCACGAGTTCGGGCGTGCCGGACAGCTCACCGTTCACAGCCGTGATCGTGCCGGTGGCGGGCGCGTAGATGTCGGAGGCGGTCTTGACGCTCTCGACCACGGCCACGGTCTCGCCGGCCTTGACCTCGCGGCCCACCTCGGGCAGCTCGACATACACCACGTCGCCCAGCTGATCCTGCGCGAAGTCGGAGATGCCCACGGTGCCGTCGGCGGCGAGCCATTCGTGCGAAGCGGCGTATTTCAGTTCGTTGGGGGTATTCATGAATTCTCCTTCGGAGGGGGCTCTGGGCTCTGAGCGGTGGGCTATGAGCAGGATAGAGAGCGCGGGTTGGAATCTTTGAGTCTTTTGCTCATAGCTCAGGGCTCACGGCTCAAAGCCTCGTCACCGCTTGTAAAACGGCAGTTCCATCCTCGTCGCCGAGTGATCCTTGCCGCGCACCTCGACCTCGAACACGTCGGCTCCGGCGTGGGCGGCGTCCACCAGGGCCAGGGCGATGGGGTGGCCCAGCGTGGGGCTGCTGGTGCCGGAGGTGACGTGGCCCACGACCTGCCCGCCGACCTTGACCGGGTAGCCCTCGCGCACGGGCACGCGCTCCAGGCGCAGGCCGATCAGCCGGTGTGGCGGCGCGAGGTCGATATGCTCCCGGCCCACGTGGGCCTTGTCCTTCACGACCCAGGTGTACGAACTGCTCAGCGGGTGGATGGTGTCGGAGAACTCATGCCCGTACAGCGGCAGGCCCGCTTCCAGCCGCAGCGTGTCGCGGGCGCCCAGCCCGGCCGGCGTGATCCCGATGGCGAGCAGCTTGTCCCAGACCGTCTCGGCCTCACTGGCGTCCACGAAGACCTCGAAGCCGTCCTCGCCGGTATAGCCGGTGCGCGCCAGCATCACGTCGAAGCCGAAGAGCCGCGCGGGGAAGAAGGCGTTCTTCTTCTTCTCGGCCAGATTCACGCTCACGTGCGGCTGCAGCAGGTTCTCCGCCAGCGGCCCCTGTACGGCGAGCAGGCTCCAGCGGTCGGACTCGTCGCTGAGCTGGACGTCGAAACCGGCCGCGTGCGCCTGCAGGTGCGCCCAGTCCTTGGCGACGTTGCTGGCGTTCACGACCAGCAGGTATTCGCCCTCCCGCACCATGTACACGTAGATGTCGTCCACCAGCCCGCCGGCCACTCCTGGCAGCCAGTTGTAGTGGGCGCGGCCGGGGCGCAGTTTGCTCACGTCGTTGGTGGTCACGCTCTGCAGGAAGGCCAGGGCGCCCTCGCCCGTCACGCGGAACTCGCCCATGTGCGATACGTCGAACACGCCCGCGCGGCTCCGCACGGCGTCGTGCTCGGCCTTCACGCCCGCGTACTGCACCGGCATGTCCCAGCCGCCGAAGGGCACCATGCGCGCCCCGGCCCGCAGGTGGGCTCCGTGCAGCGGCGTGCGCTTGAGCGGCAGTTCGGCAGGTTGACTCACACGAAAACTGTACCGGAGTGGGGGGTGGGGTGTCCGGCCGGGCTGGACGCGGTGTGGGTCGGGGCCGCGCGTCGGCTGGTCTTCCGGTGCCCTACACTGCCCCATGACCGAAGCCCGGATGGCCGTCCAGCAGGCCCTCTTTGACCGCCAGGGCCTGATGAGGACGCTGGGCGCCCAGGTGGTTCACGCCTCGCCCGGCGAGGTGCATGTGCGCGTGCCCCTGACGGACGCGACCACCCAGCACGACGACTTCATGCACGCCGGGGCCTTCACGGCCGTGATGGACAGCGCCTGTGGGGCGGCCGCCCTGGGCCTCTGGGACGACGCCGTGGGCGTGCTGACCAGCGAGTTCAAGGTCAATTTCCTGCGCCCCGCCCGCGGCGACGTGACCGCCCGGGGGCGCGTGCTCAAATCGGGCCGTACCCAGACCGTGTGTATCGCCGAAGCCTGGGCCACCGGCCGGGGCGGCGCCGACGAGCTGATCGCCGTGATGACCGCGACGATGGTGCCGGTGCGCCCCCGGTAGACCGCATGTCGCCGTCCTGTCTCCTCGCCGTGCTCCCCGGGCCGGACATGACTTCACGCGTCACCGCGTTCCGCCGCGCCCACGGCCTGCAGGATGCGGCGGCCGTGTCCCACGTCACCGTCAAGGCGCGCAGCGGGCTGGACGCCGATCTGGCCTGGGCCGGGGCGGCGCGGCGGGTGGTGGCGGCCTTCCCGCCCGTGGCCCTGGGCATCGGCGGCCCCCGCCTGTTCCGCAACGGCACGGCGCTGTACCTGCAGGTCGCCAGCCCGGACGCCGTGCGGCTGCATCTGGCGCTGCTGGAGGCCCTGCAGCCGGCCCAGCGCTTCGGCTACGAGGGGCCGCAGATGACCCCGCACCTCTCGGTGGCCCTGGCGCGGCGCGGCCTCGACCTGGGGGCGCTGCTGCTGGAGGCTCGCGCCGCATTTGGCGATCTGGAGCAGCAGCCCCTCACCTTCACTGCCCACGAGGTCGCCCTGATGAGAAAGCCGGGGCCGGGTGGGGTGTACCAGCCGGTGGAGACGTGGCCGCTGGGAAAGGGGGATAGTTGATGGGTGATGGAGGATGGAAAAAGACCATCCACCATCCACCATCGACCATCACCCTCCGAAGGAGCCCCCATGCCCACCCTCGCGCAGCTCCGCGAACTGCAGTCCATCGCCCAGGCGGGCCTGACCTACACCCGCGACGACTACGACCGCGAGCGCTACACGCGCCTGCTCGCCCTGACCGCCGACCTGCTGGCCGAGCAGACCGGGCAGGCGCCCGCCGAGGTCTCGGGACTGCTGAGGGTTGAGCGCGGCTACCTGACCCCCAAGGTGGACGTGCGCGTGGTCGTCCTCAACGCGGCCGGCGAGGTGCTGCTGACCCGCGAGCGCGCCGACGGCCTGTGGAGCCTGCCCGGCGGCTGGGCCGACCCCGGCGAGAGCCCCCGCGAGATGGCCGTGCGCGAGGTGCGCGAGGAAACGGGGCGGGAGGTGCAGGCCGTGCGTCTGCTGGGGGTGCTGGACAAGGACAAGCATGGACACCCGCCGGATCTGTGGTCGGTCTACAAGCTGAACATCCTGTGCGAGCTGATCGGCGCGGATACGGGGCACGCCGCCAACATCGAGACGACCCAGAGTGGCTGGTTCGGCGTGGATGACCTGCCGCCCCTGAGCCTGGGGCGCACTCTGCCGGAGCAGGTACGGCGCATGGTGGAGCTGGCGCAGAAGCCGGAGCTGGGCGTGGATCTGGACTGAGTGGATCTGGACTGAGTGGGGCTGGACTGGGGGGAGGGGCGCGTCGCCACCGTCGCCGCTCCTCTCCTCGCCAGTCCGTGTCTCTCCGTACCGTTCTCCCTGTCCGGTTCTCGTCTACTGGCCCCATGACCACTCCTCCTCTGAACACCCTGATCCTGGGCGCCACGGGCGGCATCGGCGCGGCGACGGCGCGGGCGTTGGCGGGGAGCGGGGCCACCCTCACGCTGTCCGGACGCGACGGAACGAAGCTGCAGGCGCTGGCCGACGAACTCGGCGCGGCGGCGAAGGTGGCCGACCTGGGCTACGAGAGCCATGTCAAGGCCCTGCTGGACAGCGTGCAGGCCCCGCTGGACACGCTGGTGTACGCGGCGGGCGTGGCCCTGCCAGAGCCCCTGAAGGACGCCGATCCGGGGCACGTGCGGGCGGTCTGGAACGCCAACTATTTCGGGGCGCTGTGGGTGCTCAAGCATGGGCTGGGGCGCATGAACGCCGGGGGGCGGATCTACCTGCTGGGCGCGCGGCCCGAGCTGGTCACGGCGCGCGGCTTCTCGCAGTACGCCGCCAGCAAGGCCGCCCTGGCCCGCGCCGCCGAGGTCGCCCGCCTGGAAGCGCGCGGCGTGGGCATCGTGCTGGTGCTCCCGCCAGCGGTCGATACCGGGCTGTGGACGCAGGTCGGTAAGGCTCCGAAGGGCGCCATTGCCCCCGAACGGGTCGCCCAGGCCATCGTGCAGGATCGGGCCGGGCCGGGGGAAAGCGAACTCCGGATGTGATGGGGAGTGAGGACACTGCCGCCAGAGGGCTGGCCCCACGCAGGATGGGCCGTCCAGAACGTCAGACTGTGAACAAACCGAAGCGGCCCACCCTGCCCCGCTACCGAAAGCCGTCGTGCGCGCAGCGCGCGGGCAGTGACAGCAACAGCACCGATGGCAATTCTTACGCTTCCACAGACGGGCGCATAAGCCCAGCCGCTACACCCGATTGACACTTTGCCGAGCGCAGCGCTTGGCTCCCCCGCCACCAGGTTCCAGGCGCGTGCACAGGGACAGCGGCAACGCGCCGGCCGCCCGGCGCGGCGAAGACGTGGCCCCTCTGGGGTAGGGGGCTGGGGGGTGGGGCAGCGCCGCAGGCACCCACCTTCTGCACGCCTTTCCCCAAACAGGCGTGACCGCACCTTCGCCCCACACAATTCAGAAGCAAGGGGCGAACACCGCCGTATCCACCGCTCGCTCGACTAATCCGTCTCAACGCTGCCCGCACCAGTGCTCAGGCCGCACGAGCGACCCGACCCTCGCGCCTCGCCAGCCATACCGCCAGCCACAGCAGCAGGGCGCACAGCGCCGCGATCAGCCCGAAGAGGCTGTGCGGCGACACGGCGAAGATCGCCCCGGCCAGGGCGGCCGCCGGAATGGAGCACAGCAGGGTCAGGGTCTGCACGGCCGAATACAGGTCGGCGGTGCCCTCGCTGGGCAGGCGGCTGAAGAGGGCCGCCTCGCGGTAGGTCTGGGTCAGGAAGGTGGCCCCGCCGATGATCCCGACCACCCCCAGCATCAGGGCCACGTTCCCGGCGGGCACCAGCAGCAGCGCTCCGGCGCCGACCAGGGCCAGGGCGCGCACCACGACCAGCGTGCGGCCCAGCGGCAGCTTCGCCAGCCGGGGCAGGGCCAGCGCGTACAGCCCCACCGTCACGGCCGCGCCCACGACCGGCACGTAGGAGAGCGTCTGGGCGCTGAACCGCAGCGTCTCCTGCAGGTAGAGGATCTGGAACAGGCTGAGCTGCTCGATGAAGATCGTCAGGAGGTAGAAGGCGGTCATGCCCTGCAGGCCGGGGTACGAGCGCAGACCGGAGACCAGCCTGAGCGTGTGCCGCACGCTCTCCAGGGGATGCAGCCCGCGGTGCTGGGCCATCGCCGCCACGCCGCTTCTCGTCTCGTCGGTGATCGCGTTGCGCCACAGGAACATGACCGTCATGCCCACCGCGCCCAGCGCGTAGTAGGCCCGCATGGTCTCGGTCACGCCGTAGCGGGCCATCAGCAGCCCGACCAGCGGGGTCAGCAGGCCGCAGACCGTCACGATCAGGCCCAGGATGCCGAACACGCGGGCGCGCTCACGCTCGGGCACGTCCTCGATGACGAGCAGGCTCCACGACAGCGATACGATGCGCCCGCTGGCGCTCAGGGCGGCGGCCACCGCGAAGGCGGCGAAGCTCTGCGCCGTGGCCCACACGACCATCGGGACCGTCCAGGAGATCAGGTCGCCGATCAATGTGGTGCGCTTGCGGCCCACGCGGTTGGTGACCGGCGCGGCGATGGCCTGGAACAGGAACGAGAGGCCCAGCGTGAGCGAGCCCAGCAGCCCGATCTGGGGGCTGGTCAGCCCCACCGAGCGCATGTAGAGCGGCGCGTAGTACAGCACCACGGTGCCGAAGACCGCCCACAGCGGCTCCATCAGGATCGCGTTGCGGGCGTTGCGGGGCAGCCCGGCCAGGGCGCGCAGCTGCAGGCCCCTAGCCACGGCGCGGCTCCGGGCTGGGCTGAGCCGGACGAACTCCCGCCTCCGTCGCCAGCCAGGCCACCCGGCAGTCGTGCGCTTCTGCCGGCAGCCCGGGCACGATCAGCCCGGCCCAGGTCACGCCCACGGTCAGTCCGGCGTAACCCGGCAGCAGGCGGTCGTAAAAGCCGCCGCCGGAGCCCAGGCGCACCCCCCGCCGGTCGTAGGCGAGGCCCGGCAGCAGCGCGGCGTCCACCGTGTCCAGCGGGGCCTCCGGGGCGTCGGCGGGCGGCTGCAGGGCGCCGAAGGCACTCGGCTCGGTGGCGCTGGCCCAGGGGTGCAGGGTCAGGCGCGGCGTGGGCCGGAAGCGGGCGCGCGGGGCCAGCAGCTCGAAGTCGCTTTCCAGCGCGGACACGTCGGGCTCGCCGGGCAGGGCGCGGTAGGCGAGGACGCGGCGGACGCCCCGGGCACGCAGGAAGGCGCGCAGGTGGGTCACGAGAAGGTCGGAATCGTCGGAATGCTCGGCGCGGGTTTTCCTGGCCCACTCGCGCCACTCGGCTTTGGACGCGATCGGGGGAGGCAGGAGCATCCAGAGCATTGTGTCAGCCGGGGACTACGATGTGGGGGTTCACCCGGCTCCCTTCCGTGCGGGCTCCCCCCGGGGGGCCGGCCGGAGGCGGCGGCCAAAGGAGCGGCGCATGGATCTGGGACTCTCGGGCAAGGTGGCGGTCGTGACGGGCGGCAGTGTGGGCATCGGGCGGGCGGTGGCGCGCGGGCTGGCGGCCGAGGGCGTGCATCTGGCGCTGTGTGCGCGCAACCAGGAGCGGCTCTCCGGCGTGGCGGACGAGATCCGGCAGGCGTTCGGCGTGCGGGTGCTGGGCGTCGCGGCCGACGTCAGCGTGGCGGCCGACCTGGAGCGCTTCGTGGAGGCGGTGGGGGCCGAGTACGGCGGCGCCGACCTGTTGATCAACAACGCCGGCACCGGCAGCGAGGAGACCATCCTGGGGGCGCCCGACGAGAAGTGGCAGCACTACTGGGAGCTGCACGTCATGGCCGCCGTGCGGCTCTCGCGGGCGCTGGCGCCGGGCATGGCGGCGCGCGGCGGGGGCGTGATCCTCAACAACGCTTCGATCTGCGCGTCCCAGCCGCTGGGCTACGAGCCCATCTACAACGTCACGAAGGCCGCGCTGGTGATGTTCTCCAAGTGTCTGGCGAACGAACTGATCGCTCAGGGCATCCGGGTCAACGCGCTCAGTCCGGGGCTGGTCATGACCCCCGACTGGCAGAAGACCGCCCGGCTCCTCACCGAGGGCAAGGAGCAGACCTGGGAGGCCTACCTGGAGAACATCGCCCACGAGAACGCGCCCATCGGCCGCTTCGCCATCCCGGAGGAGATCGCGGATTTCGCGGTGTTCCTGTGTTCGCCGCGCGCCAGCTACTCGGTGGGCTCGACCTATTACGTGGACGGCGGCTGGCTGAACGTCACGACCTGAGGGGCGCGCCGGGCTGGGCCGGCGCCCAGGTCTGGCCGTCGTGCAGCACCGTCCAGGGCACGTCGCCGATCAGGCTGGTGAAGGTCAGCAGGTCCGTGGCCTCGCTCCAGGCGTGCAGCAGGCAGACCGGCGGCTGGTACTGCACGACCATCTTCCTGGGCTGGGACAGGTCGGGCTGCAGCGTGGCGTCGGTGCCGGGACAGGTCATCACGGTGGTATGGGCGAAGCGCTGGGTCAGGGCCATGTGGACGTGTCCGGTCACGATCCGCGCGACCTGCGGATGGCGCAGCAGGGTCTCGCACAGCTCGGCGCTGCCGTCCAGGCCCAGGGCGTCCATGACCTGAACTCCAGTCTTGAGCGGCGCGTGGTGCATGAAGATCAGGGTGGGGCGCTCCGGGGCCTCGCTCAGGCGGGCGTCCAGCCATTCCAGGCGGCCAGCGTCCAGTTCGCCGCGGCCCTGCCCCGGAATCTGGGTGTCCAGGCCGATCAGGCGCACGGCGAAGTCGTCCACCACGTACTGCAGGAAGCCCGGCAGGGCGCCCGCCGGCGCGGGGAAGCGGCGCAGCATCTCGGCGCGGTCGTCGTGGTTGCCGGGCACCAGGTACACCGGCATGGGCAGCGGCCGCAGCAGCGCCTGGAACTCGCCGTACTCGTCAGGGTGGCCGTGCTCGGTGCAGTCGCCGGTGATGATCAGCGCGTCCGGACGCATGGGCAGCCCGAGCAGGTGCCTCACGGCCTCCCCGAAGGCGGCGGCCTTGTGGGGGCGCTCAAGGTCGATGTGCGGGTCGCTGAGCTGGGCGATGAGCATGGGTCACCTCCGGGGGCGGGCCTGATCTGGGGCGCCGCCACGGTTCATTGTGACTCTCCGTTCATCTGGATGCTGGCGGGTGTGAGCCCCGGGCACCGTCAGGCCCCCAGCGGGTGACTGGGGGCGGTGGGGCTGGAGGGGCTGTGGGCTGTACCGGCTGGAGACTCAGTTCATCAGCGCTTCGGCCAGGGTCACGAACTCCTGCACCAGGGCCGGCGCGATCCAGGGATGGAGGGAGGTCCGGATCGTCCGCCCGCCGACGCGGCCCACCAGATAGTTGACGGGGCCGTGGGCGCCGCTGTGGGTCAGGCACTGCACCTCGATCCCCCGCAGCTGCAGGGCTTCGAGCCGGACGCCGCTGGAGGGGGGGAGGAGGTGCAGGACATGACTCAGGGGAACGGCTTCATCCTTCATGGATTCACCCTGCCACACGGCGTCTTACAGCTTCTTCAAGCGCCCTTTCCTGAACGCCCCACCGCTGGGGGGGCTGCCGGGGGGGGCCTCCTCCTGCGTCAGCCGGCTCTCGATGGCGCGGGCGTGGGCCTCCAGACCCTCGGCGCGCGCCAGGGTCACGCCCGCCGGGCCGATGCGCCGCAGCGTGGCCTCGTTGACGCCCACCACCGAGATGATGGTCTGGAAATCGCGCACGTTGACCGGGCTCATGAAGCGCGCCGTGCCGCCGGTCGGCATGACGTGGCTGGGGCCGGCCACGTAGTCGCCCAGCGCTTCCATCGAGTGCTCGCCCAGAAAGACCCCGCCGGCCCGCTGCACCCGGCCCAGCAGGCTCCAGGGGTCGCGGGTCAGCAGGCACAGGTGCTCGGGGGCGTAGAGGTTCGAGAACTCCAGCGCCTCGTCCAGATCGGCGGCCAGCACGACCTTCATGCGCGCGGCCAGCGAGTCGCGCGCCCAGCTCCGGTTGGGTTCGGGCAGGGCCTCGAGCTGTCCGCCCAGTTCGGCCTGCACCCGCAGCAGCAGCCCTCTGCTGGTGGAGACCAGCACCGGCTCGGCCCCCAGGTGCTCGGCCTGGGCCAGCAGGTCGGCGGCCACGAAGCGCGGATCGGCGGAGTCGTCGGCGACCACCAGCGTCTCGGTGGGGCCGGGCAGGCTCTCGATGCCGGTCTGCCCGAAGACCAGCCGCTTGGCGATCACCACGAACAGGTTGCCCGGCCCGGCGATCTTGTCCACGGCGGGCACGCTGGACGTGCCGTAGGCCAGCGCCCCGATGGCCTGGGCGCCCCCCAGCCGGAAGATCCGCGTGAGGCCCAGCTCGCGCGCCGCCACCAGGATCGCGGGGTGGATCCGGCCCCCCCTGTCCGGCGGGGTCGCCACGACGATCTCGGGTACGCCGGCCACCTGGGCGGGCACGGCCGTGTGGATCAGCGTGCTGATCAGCGGCGCCAGGCCGCCCGGCACGTACACGCCCACGCGCCCGATGGGCCGCACGAGCTGGCCCAGCGCGCCGTCCGGGCCGTGGTTCAGGAAGCCGTGGGCGGGCTGCTGCTCGTAGAAGGCCCGCACCCGCGCTATGGCCGTGCGGATGGCGGCGTGCAGGTCGCCGGGCACGCTCGCGCCGGCCAGTTCTTTGGCGCTCACCTCCAGCGCGCCGGGGCGTGAGCCGTCGAGTCGCTCCGTCCAGTCGCGCAGGGCGTCGTCGCCGCGTTCACGGACATCGGCCAGGATGCGCTCCACGACCGCCGTGGGGCTGAGGCGTTCTCCGAAGGTCGCCTCGATACGGGCGAGCACGGAGTCCGGCACGGGAATTTCATTGAAACTGCGCGTCAGGGCGGCGCGGGCGGCGGTTCCTTCAAGCACTTGCATGGGGCACTCCAGGGTCGTGGGGCAGGGCGGGGCGAACAGCAGGAGGTGAACAGCGGTCAGGGGCTGGGCGGCGGCCCGGTTCGGCCGGGCGACCGCGCGCTGGGCCCAGCGGGCAGATCCGGTGCCCGGGACAGGATGGACGTCAATGTCGGCGGCGGCGGCGTTCGGAGCGCTCGGGCCGGCGGGCCGGCGCGCTCTGGGCGTCCAGGTTGGCCTCCACCGGCCCGAAGTCGGTCGGCTGGATCAGACGCAGCAGGCGGCGCGGCGCGTCGCGCTCCACGTACACGTAGGCGTTGCCGGGCCGCAGGAAGTAGCCCAGGCTGGGGGTTCCGGCGATCTCGCTCTCGGGCAGGCGCTGGATCAGCACGCGGCCCCCGGTGAGCTGGGCGTGGGCCCGCTCGGGGGCGCCCTCGCCCAGGGTTCGCAGCCACAGCAGCAGGCTGACCGGGTCGTGGTAGTCGGTGGTCAGCGGCGCGCTGGCCTCGTCGCGGCCCTGCCTGAGCGTGACCAGTCCGGCGCGGCGGTCGAAGGAGGTCTCGAAGGTCGCGCGCCCGCCCCGGCCGTCGCCCTCGGCGTAGCCCAGGCTGGTCAGGTGGCGCAGGTGCAGGCGGCTGGTCTGCAGGCGGCGGATCTCCGGCAGCACGCCGCCGAAGTCGGTCTGCACGCGGGCGACCAGCGCGCCGCGCTCGGGCTGCAGCTGCCAGTGCTGCTCGCCCGCGTAGCGCCCGCCCAGGGTCAGGGTCAGGCTGAAGCTCTCCGGCCCCAGGCGAAGCGGGCCCGGCCCGGCCTCGGGGCCGCGTTCGGGGCTGCCCGTGGCCCCGCTGTCCAGGGCGGCCTGCATCAGTTCAGGCGTGTCCAGAAACTCTCACCCGGCCCTGTCCACACGGCGCCCAGCGCCTCGGCGGCGGTGGCGCCGACATCCGCGAAGGTCGCGCGCTCGCCCAGATCCACGCCGGCCGGCCCGCCGGGGCGAACGCTCAGCAGCAGGCCGTACTCGCGGGTATGGTCGCTGCCCGGCCAGGTGGGATCGTTGCCGTGATCCGAGATGATCAGCAGGGCGCTGTCCTGGGGCAGCGCGGCGCGGATCTCCGGCAGGGCTGCGTCGAACTGGGCCAGGCAGGCGCTGTAGCCCTGCGGATCGCGGCGGTGGCCGAACTTCGAGTCGAAGTCGACCAGGTTGGTGAAGATCAGGCCGTGCGTGCCGTCTCGGGCGGCCTGCCGGATGCGCGCCACCGTCTTGGCGATCCCGTCGGCGTTGTCGTCGGTGTGGATCTCCTCGGTGAAGCCCTGGTGGGCGTAGATGTCGGGAATCTTGCCGATGCCGATCACGGCGCTCCCGGACGCCTTCAGGGCGTCGAGCACGGTGGGCGGCGGGGTCAGGCTGAAGTCGCGGCGGTGCTCGCCGGCCCGCTCGAAGGGAAAGTCGCCCCGGAAGGGGCGGGCGATCACGCGCGCCACGGCGAACTCGCCCTGCAGCAGCCCTCGCGCCGCCTCACACCACGCGTACAGGGTCTCCAGCGGCACCACGTCCTCGTGCGCGGCGATCTGGAAGACCGAGTCGGCGCTGGTGTACACGATGGGCTCGCCGCTGCTCAGGTGCGCCTCGCCGAAGTCGCGGATCACGTCGGTGCCGGAGTAGGGCCGGTTGCACAGGTGGCCGCGCCCGGTCGCCGCGTCGAAGCGCTCCATGACCGCCGGGGGAAAGCCCTCCGGGAAGACCTGGAAGGCGTGCTCGAGCTGCACCCCCATGAATTCCCAGTGCCCGGTGGAGGTGTCCTTGCCAGGGCTGACCTCGCGCAGCCGGCCATAGCCGCCCTCGGCGGGCAGGCGCTCAATCGTCTGCGGACTGGTCTGGACGGTCGGCACGTGGCCCAGGCCCAGGCGCGAGAGGTTCGGCAACGCCACGGGGGCCGCCTCCAGGGTGTGGTTCAGGGTGTGCGCTCCCCGGTCGCCGAAGGCCTGGGCATCCGGCAACTCGCCGGCCCCCACGGAATCCAGCACGATGATGGTCAGCAGCATGGAGACAGTCTAGAGCTTCCACCGTCCGGCCCCTGCGCCCGGCGCCCGCCTGACCCCACGAAACCGCCCCCACCGCATGGGGCGGCAGGGGCTTCGGGAAGGTCAGACGGGGGGAGGGCTCAGGCGGTCGTGGGTCAGCGGGAGGTGGTGTCGCTCATGCCCGCGGCGCCCATGCTGGAGCTGCCCATGCGGGACACGTGCTGTCCGGCGTCCACGACCTCGCCGCCGTGGCGGGCGGCCGCGTCCATCACGTCGGCCGAGACGGTGTCTTCCACGGCCACCACACGGCCGCCACTGCTCACCGTGGAGTCCATGCGGTCGTAGTGGGTGTCGCTCGCTTCGTAGCGGTGGTCGCCGGCGTCCGCCGTGCGGCCGTCGTGGTTCTCGTCGACGCCCATGGCGCCGCCCGTCGCGCCGACCGCTGCGCCCACGCCCGAGCCCAGGGCGGCCATGCCCAGGATCACCGGCACGGCCAGGCCGCCCGTGGCGACCCCCGCGGCGATGGCGCCCGCGGTGCCCAGGAAGCCGGCCGCGGCGCCCGCCACAGCCCCGACTCCGGTGCCCTTCACAGCGCCCGCACCGGCGTCTTCGGCGCCGGCGCCGGCTTCCCCGGCGTAGGTGGTGTCGCTGCCCATGGTGCTGCTGCCCGCAGCGGAAGTGTCCATGCTGCCCCGGCGGGTGTAGGTGGCGTTGCCCATGCTCATGCCACGCTGCTGCATTTCAGCCACGAAAGCGTCGGCGGCCGATACGGTCGGGAACATAATGTGTTTCATGTCTCATAGTGTCCGGGGCCGACTCCAGGTCACCATGAGAAGCCCTGTAAGTGCCCTTTGACTGACCCTGAGCTGGCCAAGAGCCTCGTCTCATGGGGGATTCCTAAAGGGGGGTGGGGCCCTCTGTAGGGCCAGTCGGCACAGCTTTACGCGGGATCGGCCCTGACCGGAACCGGCTCGGCCGGGAATACCTGCCCCGGCTGCAGCAGGTCGTCCTGGGCCGCCACCAGCTGGATCTCTCGGGTGCCGGCTGCGTGGGTGCGCTCCAGCACGCGGTACAGGGCGCTCATGGCCAGCGACAGCGCCAGGGCGGCGTCTCCCGTCCGCAGGTAGTGGCCGAAGAACAGCGCGCTGATGGCGTCGCCCGTGCCGTTGCGCGGCGGGTCGAGGGGCAGCAGGGGGGTGCGGCACAGCCAGGCCCCCCCGCCCGTGAGCACCAGGGTCTCGATGCTGCCGGCCGGGGCGTCGCTGCGGGTCAGGCTGGTCACCACGACGATCCGGGGGCCGTCGGCGCGCAGCCGGGCGCGCAGAACCTGGGCAGCGGCCAGGGCGTGCTCCAGGTTATCCACGCGCTGCCCGGTCAGCAGTTCCAGCTCGAACTGGTTGGGCGTGACGATGTCGGCCACCGGGACGGCCTGCCGGGCCAGCAGCTCCGGCAGCTCCGGGCGCACGAAGACGCCGCGCCCCACGTCGCCCATCACCGGGTCGCAGCAGTACAGCGCCGCCGGGTTGGCCTGCCGCACGCGCCGCACGGCGTCCACCACCGCCGCCACGGTGCCGCCGGAGCCCATGTAGCCGCTGAGCACGCCGTCGCACTCTCCCAGAACCCCGCGCGCCTCGATGCCCTCCATGAGTTCGGCCACCTGCTCGGGGGGGAAGACCGCGCCCGTCCAGGCCCCGTAGCCGGTGTGGTTGGAAAACTGCACGGTATGGATGGCCCAGACCTCGAAGCCCAGGCGCTGCAGCGGGAACACGGCGGCCGCGTTGCCCACGTGCCCGTAACTGACCCACGACTGGATACTCAGGACGCTCCGTGGCCGCTCGGGCGCAGGGGCGGGGCGGGACGGGGAAGCGCTCATGGCTCAGAGCATAGCGTTGCCCCGCTTCCCTGTGCCTGGGCTCAGTCCCGCCCCTGGCGCTGGTATTTCACGCGGTAGCGGCTGCGGCTGGCGGCCTCCACCAGTTCGCCCGGGGTCTGGATCTCCGGGCCGGTGCGGGCGGCCCCCACGCTGACCCGCAGCGGCAGGTCGCGGTAGTTCAGGGCGTCCAGCGACTCCTGCACCCCCTGGGTGATGCTCGCCAGTTCCTGCGGGCCGGTGTTGTCCAGCAGCACCGCGAACTCGTCCGGCCCCCAGCGGAAGATCAGGTCGCCCCGGCGCTTGTGCTTCAGGATGCGCCCCGACAGTTCGCGCAGCAGCTCGTCGCCGGCGGCGTGGCCATACTGGTCGTTGACCTTGCGGAAGCCGCTCAGATCGACCAGCAGCAGCCCCAGCGGCCGCTCGCCGCGGCCCTGCCAGCGGTGTTCGACGGCGCGCGTGAAGGCCAGGCGGTTGCCGAAGCCGGTCAGGGGATCGCGCATACTCAGGTTCCGCAGGTTCCACCAGCGTTCCAGCATCACCAGGGCGGTGCCCAGGATCGCGCACAGCGACAGGGTCACGCCGGGCAGGAGCAGGTTCATCATCCACAGGGGCACGGCCAGGGCCAGCATCAGGGTGGCGATGGCGAAGCCCCACAGGCCGCGCGCCAGCACCGCGCCCACGGCGGCGGCCACGCCCAGCAGCAGCAGCAGTTCCCAGCGCAGATGAGTAAAGGGCGGGCTGAGCAGGCTGCTCACCGCGCGGGCCTGCATCTCCACCGCCGGCACGCTCTCGCCGCTGATGTCCCGCACTGCGGGGGCGCCCAGGCCGTTGGCGGTCAGGCCCAGCACCACCACCTTGCCCTGCAGGTCGCCGTAGCGCACGTTGCCGTTCACCACGTCGCGGAAGGAGAGCACCGGCAGGCGGCGGGGATCGGGCGAGGTGGAGCGCAGCAGCCGTGGGGTGGTGTCCAGCGGCACGTTCCGGCCGGCGGCTACCGCCAGCTGCCGGGCGAAGCTGGGCGCCAGCGAGTTGGCGGCGGCGCCCGCTCCGTCCCCGGTCGGGTAGGCGGTCTGGAAGGAGCGCACCACGCCGTCCGGGCTGATGTTCAGCGCGCTCACGCCCGCCGGGGACTTCCAGGTCGGGTTGGGCAGGGTGGTCGGCTCGCCGGGCCCGGTGGCCAGCACCACGTTGGGCCGGCTGAAGGCGTCGGCCAGCTGGGAGTCGCCCACCGCCGGGTCGCTGAGCAGCACGTTGATGCCGATGGCGCTGGCCCCGGCCTGGTCGAGCGTGTTCAGGGCCTGACCGTACAGGGCGCGCGGCCAGGTACCGATGCGGCCGTAGTCGCGCAGGGACGCCTCGTCGATGCCCACCACGACCACCCGGCTGTCGGCGGGGCCGGGCAGGCTGCGGTTCAGGGCGTCCCAGAGCCGGGTGTTGTCGGGCAGCGCCAGGGTCAGCGCTCCGGCCAGCAGCGCGGCGACCGGAGCGGTCAGCAGGGCCAGCGAACGCTCAGGGGAGAAGCGCATTCGTCTCGTTGCCGGCCTCGTCCCGCACGCTGACGCTCACGGGAAGATCCGGGGTCAGGTTGGGCAGGAGGTACTGGAAGGTCTGCTCGCCGCCGCCGAAACGGGTGGTGACCTGCGTGCCCACCTTGACGGTGACCGTCAGGGGGCCGCCGCTGGCGTCGCGCAGGCGGCCGCTCAGGCTGAGCACGCGGCCCTCGCGGGTCAGCTGCAGGTCTTCGAGCGCGGGCGGGGTGCGGTCGATGCGGATCAGCTGGGTCTGGCTCACGCTCTGCCCGGAGCGCCGCGCATTGATGCGCACGCGGTACACGCCCTCGGGCAGGCTGGGGTTCAGGCGCTCCAGGCGGTACAGGCCGTCCGTGCCGCTGACCGGCACGGTCTGGCCGGCCACCGTGACGCTCACGGCGGCGCCCGGCAGGCTGCGCGCCTCCAGGGCCAGTTCGGGCAGGCTCAGGGGGCGGCCCCCCACGCCGCTGCGGCTCAGGCTCAGGATCAGCGGCACGGCCCGCTCGGCGTCCAGCGCCTGGTTCAGTTTGTCGGTGGCGTCGAGCTGCAGGCCCCCGATGCCCCCGGCGGAGGTGCGCTGCTGGCCCTGCGCGATGGGCTGGTCTCCGTCGCTGGGGGTGACCACCTGGCCCTCGAAGACCTTGACCACGCCGCTGGCGTCCACCCGGAAGACCGTGCCGCGCACCGCCGTGCTGACCAGCGGGGTGTCGATGCGGTAGCCGCCCTGGCCCTTCTCGACCACGTTCCAGGCGGTGCCCTTCTCCAGCCGCAGCAGGACTTCCCGGCCCGTGCTGGTGCGCTCCACGCTCAGTACGCTCAGTTCACCGCTTTCATTCAGGCGCAGGTAACCGCCCCCGCTGAAGCCGACCTCGGCCCAGGCCCCGGCGTCGGTGGTCAGCCGGGCGCCCGGTTCCAGCGGATCGCCGATCAGGGCAGGCGTGGTGGCGCTGCCCGCGATGCCCAGCCGCGCCGAGCGCAGGCGCACCGGGCCGCGCGTGGCCTCGATGACCGCGTCGCCCGGGCCGCGGAACTGCGAGGCGTACCAGGGGTCTTCCTCCTTGAAGGCGCTGATCCGGCTGCCCTTCAGGGCCAGCTGCTGCCCGGCCTTGAGCTGCTCGACCCCGCCCGGCAGGGCCAGGCGCAGCGCGCCGCTGATCACGGCCACCCGGCGGGTGCTGTCGCTGAGATCCACGCGCGCCTCGCCCGCTCCCTCCATCACCAGATGAACGCCCTGCACGTGCACCGCCACCGGCCCACGCAGGAAGAAGCGCCCCGAGGTCAGGTCGGCCTCGTCGCGGTAGAAGCGGAACTGCGAGGCGCTGCCCATCACGATCTCGCCCCTGGCCCCGGCGCGCAGGATCCCCCGCCCGGTGCCGACCCGCAGCGGACTGGTGATTCCCAGCGGCCCGCTCACGCGAACCCACACGCTGTCCTTGCCCTGAATCTCCACGCTGCCCTGCGCCTCGCTGAGCGTCAGGGGGCCGGACGCGCTCTGCGCCGCAGCCAGGGTGCCCGGCGCCGCGAGGGCCAGCACCAGGAGGCGACGCCGCAGCGGCGAGACGGAGATGGAAGACGAAAAACTCACACCCTCAGTTTACGAGAAAAATCTGACATTTATCCAAACGCGGGTATACTAAAGGGCGTGCTTGTTGCTGTACAGGACGCCATCAAAGAGTACGGGCCATTGAGTGTCCTGGAAGACGTGACTTTCGCTGTCCAGCCCGGCGACCGGGTGGGTCTGGTGGGCCGCAACGGCGCGGGGAAAACCACGCTGTTCCGTCTGCTGACCGGCAGCCTGACCCCCGATGGGGGGGTGGTGCGGCGCGGGCCAAATGTCCGGGTGCGGGCGCTCCAGCAGGATCCGGTCTTCCCCGAAGGCGCCACCGTGGACAGCGTGCTGGACGCCGCCTTCCATGACCTCGACGCGCTGGAGGCCGAGCTGCAGCGGGCGGCCCAGGCCATGCACAGCGGCACCCACGAGAGCATCCTGCGCCACGAGGAACTGCTGGAGCAGTACGCCCGCCGGGGCGGCTTCGAACGCCGCAGCCGCAAGGACGCCGTGACCCTGGCCTTCGGCTTCCGGGGCCGCGAACATGACCCCGCCACGGGCCTGAGCGGCGGCGAGCGCACCCGCCTGGGCCTGGCCGCGCTGCTGGTCGAGAACCCGGACGTGCTGCTGCTCGACGAACCCACCAACCACCTCGACATAGTGATGGTCGAGTGGCTGGAGGGCTTCCTGAGCCGCTACCCGGGGGCCGTGCTGCTGATCAGCCACGACCGCACCTTCCTCGATACCGTGACCAACGAGACCGCCTACCTGCGCGGCGGCAGCCTGAAGGTCTATCCCGGCAACTACACCCGTTTCCGCGAGACGCTGGAGGCCGAACTGGAACAGCTCTCCGCCCGGCACGCCATCGAGTCGCGGCAGATCGCCTCGCTGCAGCAGAGCGCCGACCGCATGAAGATCTGGGGCCTGGGCATGAGCAAGCTGGCCCGCCGCGCCAAGGCCATGCAGTCGCGCGTGGAGCGGCTCAAGTCGCAGGCCGGCGCCGCGCCCCCACCCCAGGAACGCACCACCCGGATCGTCTTCCACGCCCCGGAAAGCGGCGACGTGGTGCTCGACGCCCGTCACCTGACCCGCCGGGTCGGGGGCCGCACCCTGTTCGAGGACGTGAGCGTGCAGGTGCGCCGGGGCGAGCGCATCGCCATCATCGGGCGCAACGGGGCGGGCAAGACCACCCTGCTGCGCGCCCTGCTGGGCCTGGACAGCAGCGACGACCCCCGGGCGCGGCTGCTCAGCGGCGCCCGCGTGACCACCGGCTACTACGACCAGGCGCTGCGCGGCGTGGAGCCGGAGCAGACCCTCTACGACGTGGCCCGCGAGTACGTGCAGAAGGACGCCGAGGCCCACGACCTGCTGGGCATCTTCATGTTCCCCTACGACCAGCACGACAAGCCCGCCCGCATCCTGTCGGGCGGCGAGCGGGCGCGGCTGGCGCTGCTCAAGCTGGCCCAGGAAGACCACAACCTGCTCATTCTCGACGAGCCCACCAACCACCTCGACATGGAGATGGTCGAGTCGCTGGAGGTCGCCCTGGAGGCCTTCGCGGGCACCCTGATCATGGTCAGCCACGACCGCGCCTTCATCGAGGGGCTGGCCGACCGCATCTGGCTGATCGAGGACGGCGCCTTCTACGAGTACCCCGGCTGGGCCGACTACAAGGCCAAACACCGCACGGCCGCGCAGGTGCAGGCCGAGACCCCGCTCGCCCCGCCCGCTCCCCGCCCCGCCGCCCCCAGGGGCAAGGGCCTGTGGCACCTGAGGCGCGAGGTCGAGGGCCTGGAGGCCGAGGTCGCCCGCCTGGAGGCCGAACTGGAAGCGGCCCAGCGCGCGCTGGCAGCCGCCGGGCCGGGCGCCGACTACGCCGCGCTGGGGCAGGCTGCCCACGATCTGGAAGTGCGCCTGGAAGAGAAGATGCACGCCTGGAGCGAAAAGCAGGCTGAGGTGGAAGCGAAGGGCGGATAACTCGAAATAAGAAAGCGCCCCCCGGATGTGGGGGGCGCTTGCCTGGGTTCCGTCTGGATCAGGGAGCCGGGGTGATGTCGACGTAGTTGAGCTTGGTGTTCTTGCCACCGACGGCGTCAATGCTCAGGAAACCGTCGCTCACGGTCACGAGCGCCGAGCCGGTCTTGAACTGGCCGGCCGTGGGCGCGAAGGCGGCAATGGCGCTCGCGCCTTCGACGTTGATCGCGTACAGGCTGTTCGTGTTGCGCTTGTCGGAATCGCCCACGCTGACGGTCACGTTGTACTTCCCGTTGACCACCTTGTACTCGAAGGCGCCGGACGTCAGGGTGCCCGCCGAGCAGGGGTTACCGGTCGTGGGGGTGCCGCACTGCATCTGCAGCTGGCCGTACTGGCGGGGCTCCAGGCCCTGCACGATGTTCGTGGTGTCGGCAGCCGCGTCGCGGTAGCGGGTGTTGGCGGTCATGTCCAGGGGCGTCTTGGTGCCTTCCTGCACCCAGCCGCTGGTACCGTCGAACGCGGCGCCGGTGTTCACCGTGTAACCAGACACGGTCGGCGCGCTGGCCGGACGGAAGCTGATCTTGGCGGTGGTGAGGGCAGGAGCGGCCGTCACGGTGATGGTGACCTTGCCCTTCTTGCCCGTATCAACGGTGGAGGTCGCGACGATATCGGCATTGCCCACGGCCACGGCCTTGATTTCGCCGGTGCTCGCGTTCACGGTGGCGACGTTCGCATTGGTGGTCGACCAGGTGACCGTTTTGGCGGCGTTGTTGGTCACAACGACATTGGCGACGGCCTGAGCCGTCTCACCGATGGCCAGGCTGGTCTTGTCCGCGCTGACGGTCACGGAGGTGATGTTGCTGGGGACAGGGGCCGTGTTGTTGTTACAGGCCATCAGGCTGAAGGACACGGTCAGGGCGAGGGCGGCGGTAGTGGTACGGCGGACAGCGGAAGTTTGCAACATGAGATACCCACCTTTCTGAGAGACGGCTCAGACGGAATGTTCGTCGGCGATCAGGATGATCAACGTCAATCTCTCATCCGGGGCGTTACAGCAACGTGAAAGCCCCGCCAATGAAACATTTGAAATCCGAGGGCGCCCGGCGGGTGGTTGACACCTCCTGATCATCCCGGTCACATGCGTCATAGAGGCTGGATCGGCCTCAGGGCTCCCTGGGAGCGCAGCCCGGAGTCAGGGAGTCAGCCGACGGGCACAGCTCCGGCCGAACGCGGCAGCCCTGTCCAGGCGATCCGGACGCCTGAGGGCGGTGGCGCGGTGGGCGTGGTGGAGCGAGAGCAGCAGGCCGAACAGCGCCGCCTCGCGGCCACAGGGGCATCCGGCGGCGTGGGCGACCTGCGCCGCCACGGGCCAGCCGTGGAAGAACGCCAGACTCGCCACGTCCCATTCCGGCGGGCCGACGGCCGCGTCCCCGAAATCCAGCAGCGCCGTGAGCCGGCCGCCCTGCCAGCGGAACTGTTCTCCGTGCAGATCGGTGTGGCACAGCGCCGCCGGTCGCCCGGTAAGGCCCAGGAGTTCCGCCCGCACGTCCAGCAGCGGGGCCAGGAGATCGGGAGCGGCAGCGATCAGCGCCTGCGCGTTCGGGTCGGAGGCATCGAAGGGCCATGTCAGGTTCAGGCGGCTCAGCAGTCCACCCCCCAGCGTCCGGGCCACGCCGCGGAGTTCGTCGTCCCGGTCTTCCAGCAGGCCGTACCCGCTGCGTGGCAGGGCGTGCAGGGCGGCCAGCGCGCGGCCCAGATCGGCCCAGCCCTGAGCAGCAGGGCCGGAGTCGTCTCCCTGGGCCAGCCCTTCCAGCAGGTACGTCCGGCCCGAGTCGAGCGTACCGACCTCCAGTACCTGCGGAGTGGGCACGCCCGCAGCGATCAGGCTCCGCTGGATCGCCGCCTGCACGGTCAGGCGCGCCGATTCGCCCGCTCTCGGGGCGGCCAGCCGCAGCACGCGCGCGCCGTCGGTGTACACCGCGCAGCTCGCCCCGGTCGCCAGGAGCCGCGCCGCCGGGCCGAGGAGGGCGCGGGCGTCGGCGTCCAGCGCCGGAAGTGCGTTCAGACCTTCAGCTCACCCTTCTCGGTCACGTTCAGATCCTGCGCCAGTTCGCGCGAGACCTGCTGGCGCTCCCGATCCAGATAGGTCTGCGCCTGGTTCACCTCTTTATCCAGTACCTGCATGGTGTCGCGGAAGCGCTCCAGCGCCTGCTGGCGGTAGGCGCTGATGGCGTCCAGCGCGCCGTAGACCTCGCGGAAGGCGCCCTGGATGATCTGCGGATCGACGGTGGCGCTGCCCGCCTGCCGCTGGATCTCGGTGGACTGTTCGCGCAGCAGCTTGGCGGTGGAGCCGATCATGCGCCCCGTGGTGTCGTTCAGGGCGGTGACCTGCCCGAGCACGGCCTGCTGGGTGCCCAGCGCCTGCGAGACCATCAGCGCGGTCTTCAGGGCGCTGACGGTGGTGGTCGTGGCGCGGTCGACACCCTTGATGAGTTCGAGGTTGTTGCGGCGCACCAGATCGAGCGCGAGGTAGCCCTGGATGCTCACGGCGAGCTGGGTCAGCAGGTCGGTCACGCGCTGGCGCACGGCGAACAGCAGTTCCTCGCTGACCATGCGGGCCTTCTCGGGGTCGCTCTGCTGCAGCAGGGCCAGCCGGCCGGTGAGGGCCTCGTCCACCGCCTTGCCCACGTGCGCGTACTGCCGGAGCTTCTGCATGGTCTCCCACAGGTGCACCTTCTCGGTCTCGATGGTCGCGTTGTCGCGGCGCAGTTCGTCCTGACCGCGGTACAGCGCCTCCAGAATGCCGTTCAGGTGGGCCTGTGCGCTCTGGTATTTATCGAGCGCGTTCTGTACCTTCTTCCCGCCGGGCAGCTTGCCGAAGAATCTCCGGGGCGTGGGCGCGCGGCTGGGGTCGAGATCCTCGACCGTGCGGCGCAGGTCGGTCAGCGACCTGAGGATGTCGCTGCCCTCGGCCAGCGCGCCCACCCGGGTGGCGCGCAGCGGCCGCTCCAGCATGCGGTTGGAACTCTGCGCCGCCGCGCGCTGCTCGGGCAGGCCCAGCTCATGCACGGCGTCGAGCTTGCGCTTGAATTCGGGGCTGTGGGTGCCGGCGCCCAGCACGTCCTCGGCGAAGGCGCGGGCCATCTGCTCCAGTCGTGCCCGGTCGGCGTCCGAGAGCGGCACCATCTCGGGCGTGTCCTGCGCCTGCACGCTGGGCACGGCGTCCGGCGCCTGGAGGATCGAATCGGGCGGGGTCAGGGGGCCGGGCGTGCCGTCGCTCATACGGCCTCCGCTTCACTACGCCACCAGCGGGAATGCACCGCTGGCGTCTCCATTCCGCGAAGCCCGTAGCTCTTCCTGCTCGCATCCGCTCGGATTTTCCGGGTTCTACGAACCCGTTCAATCGGAATCCTTTTCATGCCCCCATTACGCACCCGGATCATGAAGGGTTGCATCCGGCAAAAGGCGGAGGGGGCGCCTCCCTGGTTCAGCCGGCGCCCCCTCCGTATGTGTCCGGACTTTTACTGGACGCGCACCTGCAGGGTCGCCACGCTGCTCCGCACGCCCGCCCCGCTGAACACGGCGCGCAGGGTATAGGTGCCGGCCGGCAGGGGTTTATTCTGGGCATCCAGGCCCTCCCAGCGCACCTTCTGTACCTCGCGGGTCTCGCCCCGGGCCACGTCGGTGATCACGAGCTGCTGGGTGCAGAGGGTGTCGCGGGGATTGGGCCGCACGACCTGACCGGCGGCGTTCACGACCTCGAAGCGCACATCGCAGGCCCCGTGCGCCAGCCGCAGGGGCGCCGCGCCGCTGTTGGTCAGGGTGAAGCTCCAGAGCCCGGCCTCGCCGGCCCGGATCGTGGCCGGGCCGCTCAGCGCGGCGCGGTGGGGCGTGGCCAGCAGCGGATTGGTCGCGGGCAGGCTGGACGTGACCGGGGTGGCCGGTCTGGGCGCCGGGCTGGTAGGAGCGGGGCTCGTGGGGGCGGGGCTCACCGGAGCGATCTCCGGCCCCACGCCGGCCTGCTCGGCGGTCTGGTAGTCCACCACGCCGCTCGGCAGCCCGGCCTGGCGCAGCTTTACGATCAGGGCCAGACGATCCACCGCCGAGAGGCCCACCACGACCACGCGGCCGCGTGCCAGGTCGATCCGGCTGGACTGCAGGGTCTTCAGGTCGCTCAGCAGCGGCGTCACGGCCTCGAGCTGGGTGCGCGTGTACCCGGACGGCAGGGCGGCCGCCGACGTGGGGGTGGTCTGGGCGAGGGCGGGCAGAACCGGGGCGCCCAGGCTCAGCAGCGCCGCCAGAATCAGGTGCTTCTTCATACCTCCCACCCTGCCGCGCCGGGGCTGATCATGGGTGAGGACGGGTAAAGAAAGCGGCGGGCGCCGCCCCCGGCACTCAGCGCAGCAGCCGCAGCACCCCCGCGTACAGGCTGACGAACTGACCCTCGTCCAGGGGGTACGGGGCATTCCAGGTGGCGCTGACACACCACGTCGTTCCCGCCTGGGTCGTGACCTGCGTGGTCAGGTTCAGCACGCCGATCTCGCTGCCCCCCTTATAACTGACGCTCCTGAACTCGCCGGGAGTGGCGACCCCGGGATTCAGACGGGTCTCCGGCAGGGCGGCCACATCGGCCATCAGCGCGCACAGGCGGCGGGCGCTGACGAACCATTCCACGTCCTGCGCGGTCGTGCGGTTCCGGGCGAAGAGGTCGACCCCAGGCAGCGGGGCCGATCCCGCCTGGGCCAGCACCGCGCGGCGTGCCTCGCGGTTCAGCCCGGCGCTGCGGTAGGCGCGCAGCAGCTCGATGTTCGCGGGATTTTTCAGGGCGAACACTTCGCGGGTACTGGGCATGGCGCTCTGGCCCAGGCGGGCCTCTACGCCCGCGCGGCCCACCGCCCTGAGCAGCAGATCGGTGGCGGTGTTGTCGGAGTCGCGGATCATGCGGTCGGCCAGGTCGCGCAGGGTAAAGCGGGTGCCGGCGGGGGAGTCCTGCAGCGTGCCGCTGGGCAGGCTCTTATCGGCGTCCGCCAGCTCGATCTCGTCCGTCCAGGCCCGGAGGCCGCGCCCGACCTGGGCCTGCAGTTCACCCAGGATCGCCAGCTTGAAGGCCGAGCCGACCGCCAGCAGCCGGCCGCCGTTCAGGTCGATCCGGGCGGCCGGTGAGGTCTGGGTGGCCGGGGCCCCGACCTCCTGCACCAGCAGCGAGACCTGACCGGGCAGGGCGGCGAAGGCGGCGCGGGCCTCCTCGGGCGTGGCAAAGGTGGTCTCCGGAACGACCGGACGGAGCAGCAGGCTGGAGATCAGACCCTGCGCGTCTACGGCGAAGGAGGTCACGTCCAGCTCGCCTTTTTCGAAGATCAGCCGCCAGCCGACCCTGACCTCGACTCTCTTCAGTGCACCGTACTGGGCCTTCAGAGTGGCGAACAGGGTGGTCAGCTCGGCCGCGCTGACCTGCGCCAGAAAGTCGGGGCTGAAGCGGGCGGTGTCCACGGGATCAGTGGCGAAGAGCGATTTCAGCCGGTCGGCGGCGCTCTCCTTCTCGGCGGCGGTTGAAGGGCTGGGGGCCGGGGCGGGCGTGGCCGGGGTCTGCGCTGCCGGGGCCTGGGCCGGGCCGGGCACCGCGCCGAAGCCGGTCAGGCGGCCCTGGGCGTCCAGCGAGGCCAGCGTGACGATCAGCGTGCCGCGCTCGTAGACCGCCAGCGGGCGGCCCTCCAGGGTCTCCAGCCGCACGAAGGCGCCATACGAGGTGCGGATGCCCGAGAGCTGCCCGGCGATGGTCTCGAAGGGCACCTGCGCCAGGAAGCTCGGCGCGAACCACTCCGGCCGGATCTCCGCCGCCGAGAGCAGGCGCGTGATCGTCCCTTCCTGCGTGGGCACGGTCTCCTGGGCCTGGGCGGAGGCGAGCAGGGCGGGGGCGACGAGGGCCACGCCAGCGGCCAGCTTCAGGAGGGTGTCCATGCTCCGGATACGCCGTGTCCGCGCACAAGGTTGCGCCGGGTGGGGTCGCCCAACCGGGAACCGGCGCACCTCTATACTCCGGGGCATGATTGACGCGGCCCAGATCGACCACCTGGCCAGCCTTGCCCGGCTGCAACTGACCCCGGAGGAGCGCTCCGGGATGCAAGACGACCTGGGGCGCATCCTGGGCTATTTCGAACAGCTCGGTGAGGTGAACACCGACGGCGTGGAGGAGATGCAGCGCCCCGTGACCCTGCTGAACGTGCTACGCGACGACCTGCCCGGCGAGGTCTTCCCGCGCGCCGTGGCCCTGGCCCTGGCGCCCGAGACGCAAGGCGGCTTCATCCGCGTGCCGCGCACGGTGGACACCGACTGATGGCTGGCCTTGATCTCAGGAGCGGCCCCCCGCTCCGTCGGCCCACCCTCACGCGTCTCTGGGGGCTGTGATGCTCGACCTGAAATTCATCCGCGAACACGCCGGCGCCGTGAAGGAGGCGATCCGGGTCAAGGGCGTGAACCTCGATCTGGACGAACTGCTGGGCCTCGACCGTGAGCTGCTGGCCGTCAAGCAGCGGGTCGAGGCCATGCAGACCGAGCGCAACGCCAACGCCAGGCTGGTGCCCCGGGCCACCCCCGAGGAGAGGGCGGCGCTGATCCAGAAGGGCAAGGATCTGGCCGAGGAACTGCGCGCCCTGGAACCCGCCCTGCGCGCCCACGAGGAGCAGCTGCGCCAACTGCTGCTGCGCGTGCCCAACATCCCCCATCCGGACGTGCCGGTGGGCCGCGACGACACCGACAACGTGGAACTGCGCCGCGAGGGCACCCTGCCGGAGTTCGCCTTCACGCCGCTCGATCACGTCGATCTGCTCGAGCAGCAGGGCTGGAGCGACCCCGAACGCGTGGCCCGCGTGTCGGGCAGCCGCTCGTATCTGCTCAAGGGCGAGGCCGCGCTGCTGGAGATGGCCGTGCAGATGTACGCGCTGGACGTGCTGGCGCAGCGGGGCTTCACGCCGCTCTCGACCACGGCGCTGGTGCGGCCCGAGACCCTGGTGCATTCCGGTCACTTTCCCGGCGACGAGGACTCGGTGTACAAGCTGGAGGGCGACGAACTGATGCTGGCCGGCACCGCCGAGGTGCCCGTGAACTCGCTCTACGCCGGCGAGCAGCTGGGCCTGGAGCAGCTGCCGGTCACCTTCGCGGCCATCAGCGGGGCGTTCCGGCGTGAGGCGGGGTCCGCGGGCCGGGACGTGCGCGGCCTGATCCGCGTGCACGAGTTCCGCAAGGTCGAGCAGTACGTGATCTGCCGCGCCGACGAGGCCGAGGCGCTGGGCTGGTTCGAGACCATCCTGGGCAACGCCGAGCACCTGCTGCGCGGCCTGGAGCTGCCCTACCGCGTCGTGCAGAACTGCACGGGCGACATGGGCGCCGGCAAGGTGCTGATGTACGACATCGAGACCTGGGTGCCCAGCGAGAACCTGTACCGCGAGACCCACTCGTGCTCGTACCTGGGCGACTGGCAGGCCCGCCGCACCGGGCTGCGCTACCGGGGCGAGGACGGCCGGCTCGTGTACGCGCACACCCTGAACAACACCGGGATCGCCACCCCGCGCATCCTGGTGCCCCTGCTGGAAAACCACCAGCAGCCGGACGGCACCGTCCGCGTGCCGGGGGCCCTGCGCCCCTATCTGGGCGGCCGGGCCAGCCTGGGCCGTCCGGTGCGCTGACCCCCGGGTTCAGAACCCAGACGCCTGAACCCTGAGCGCGGGGCGGACTTCAGGCGTCCATCAATTCCTGGGGCGTGAGTCCGGCGGCCCCCGCCTCGCCCGGATGGGTCACGACCCGGTTGCGGCCCCCCGCCTTAGCGGCGTAGAGGGCGTGATCCGCGCGGGCCGTCAGGCGGCGCAGGTCGTCGCCCGGTTCGGCGGCGCTCACGCCGAAGCTGGCCGTGACCACCCCGACGGCCGGATGGGCCTGGGAAAGCAGCAGGAACTGCAGGCTGCCGGCCAGCGCGGTGGCCTCGGCCAGGGTCAGGCCGGGCAGCACTAGGATAAACTCCTCGCCGCCCCAGCGGCCGGGCGTGCCGGACTCACCCCACTGCTCCCGCAGGTGCTGGCGCAGGGTGGTCGCCAGATCGATCAGCACGCGGTCGCCCGTGGGGTGGCCGTGGGTATCGTTGATCCGCTTGAAGTGATCCACGTCGAACAGCACGACGCTGCCCGGCTGTCCTGCGCGGGACTGTTCCAGCATCTGCTCGATGGCGGCGTAGGTGGCGTGGCGGTTGGGCAGCCCGGTCAGCGGGTCCGTCAGGGCCTGACGCTCCAGCAGGGCGCGTTCGTCGTACATCTGCAGGAAACTGGTGCGGTACCACGCCAGGGCGTACACCAGCAGCAGCAGGGTCGAGGTCGAGACGTGCAGCCGGGTGGCCACCAGTCCCAGCGCCGGTTCGCCGCGCTGCCACAGGGCCAGGGTGCTGACGCCCACGCCCAGCGCGAAGCTGCCCACGCTGAGCCACGCCGCCCGGCGGATACTGAAGATCAGGTAGCCCAGGATGGCGTTGGCGATCAGCAGCAGGTGGGTGCTGGCGATCTGCAGGGGCACGTCGCCGCTGAAGCCGCTGGACGTGGAGGCGAACTGGCCCAGCACGGCCAGGGTGTTCGCGGCGTACAGCCCCCGCTCGAGCAGCCGCAGCGGCCGGCGGGTGTAGACCCAGTACAGGCCCCACAGGCACACCAGGATCAGCAGGGGATAGGTCAGCATGGCCAGCCGCGCGCCGGAGGTCGGGGTCTCTAGCAGCCACAAGGCCAGCAGCACGGCCAGGCCCAGCAACAGCGCCGCGAGGTACAGGCGTCGGCGCAGTTCCTCCCGGATTTCCGGAGGGGTGCGCTGCAGGCCGCTGTACGAACTGGGCTGGAGATAGGGAGGCAGCGGCGGTGGCCCGCGCTGTCCGGGAGCCGGGTGCATATCGCAATGTAATGCACTGCGGAATCGGATTCGTATCCAGGCATTCAATTTCTGCACCGGGAGACCGGCGCCGGGTTCCGCACAGGCGAGCATGGCGTCCTTCCTCCAGAACCGACCAGGACTCAGACCGTCGGTTCTACTGACCGTCCGAGCAGAATACGGAGTCCGTTTTCTCTCCGGAACAGAATGCTACCCTGGAGCATGGACATCCCCCGCGAGGTACTGGACGAAACGCAGGCCCGGTTCGAGGGCCGGGGCGGGGAACGGGCCCTGCACCTGGAACGCCTGAACGTGGGTGGCCCCCTGGCCGCTGAGACTCCGGACCGGCTGGAGGCCCGCCTGTCCCGCCTGGGGGTGCCCCAGCCCGAGGCGGCCGCCATCGCGCACGGCCGGGAAGAGGCCGGCGCGGTCGCCGCCCGGCTGCCCGAGGACGCCCGCCTGCGACTGGAGCGCGTGCTGGGCGCCAACGATCTGGTCGGGGTGGCCTACCTGGATCAGGCCCGCTCGGCCTCGCGGGCGGTGGGGCGCATCGTGCTGCGCGACGACCGGGGGCGAACGCTGGGCTTCGGCACCGGCTGGCTGTGCAGCCCGCAGGTGATCGTGACCAACCACCACGTGCTGGAGGACGCCGCCAGCGCGGCCGCCTCGGTGATCGAGTTCGACTACGAACTGCGTCCCGACGGCACCCTGCGCACGCCGCTCACCCTGAAGCTCGACCCGGGCGCGCTCTTCCTGACCTCCGTGCCGCTGGACTACACGCTGGTGGCCGTGCAGGGCAGCGCGGCGGGCCTGGGCTGGCTGCCGCTGTTCGGCAGCGCCGACAAGAACGTGCTGGGCGAGGCCCTGAGCATCGTGCAGCACCCCAGCGGCGAGCCCAAGCAGGTGGCGCTGCGCGAGAACCGCCTGGTCGACCGCCTGCCCGACTTCCTGCACTACGAGACCGACACCGCGCCCGGCTCCAGCGGCAGCCCCGTCTTCAACGACGCCTGGGAGGTCGTGGCCCTGCACCACTCCGGCGTGCCCCGCACCGACGACCAGGGCCGCGTGCTGCGCCGGGACGGCCAGCCCCTGCAGCCCGGCGACCCCGACACCCTGATCGACTGGATCGCCAACGAGGGTGTGCGGATCAGCCGCCTGCTGGACGACCTGCGGGCCCGGCCGGACGCCCAGGGCAGCGAGCTGGTGAGGGCGGTGCTGGCCGCCCGGCGCCCGGCACCCGTCGGCCCGCCGGAGGCTGCGGCCCTGGCCGCCCTGCCGGGGGAGCCCCGGCCTGAAGGCGCCCCGGCCCTCGACCCCGGCACTATAGATTTCGGCACTGTAGATTTCGGCACCCTCGACCTCGGCACCATTACCCCCGACGCGCAGGGCGTGGCGTCCTGGCCCGTGACCCTGCGCGTCCGGGTCGGTGGCCCCGAGGTCGCTCCCCAGCCCCCGGCCCCGGCCCGCCCCTACCTGCCCCCGCAGGACGAGGCCGATGCCCGCGCCTACTACGCCGGCCTGTCCCCGGAACCGGAGCCCAGGGCGCGCTTCCTGGCCCTCTCCGAACTGCTCACCCGCACCCATGTGAGAATGCCGCACTACGACCCGGCCGCCGAGGTCTATCCCTGGGTGGATCTCTGGCCCGACGGGCAGCTCCGCAGCCTGTACAGCGGGCGGGGCCACTCGTCCCAGGCGTTCGTCGCCGCCGATCAGGCCACGTCGCGGCGGCGCCAGCAGCTCGCCGCGCAGGAGGGCCTGAACGCCGAGGCCCTGGAGGACGCCCTGCCCTACAACTGCGAACATGTGGTGCCGCAGAGCTGGTTCGGCAAACGCGAGCCCATGCGCGGCGACCTGCACCACCTCTTCGCCTGCGAGCCCGACTGCAACGCCTTCCGGGGCAACACGCCCTTCGCCGACTTCCCGGATTACGGCGAGGTGATCCGCTCCGAGTGCGGGCGGCGCGAGCCCGGCGAGTTCGAGCCCGCGCAGGGCAAGGGGGCGGCTGCCCGCGCCACGCTGTACTTCCTGCTGCGCTACCCCGGCGTGATCCGCCAATACAGTGCCCGCCACCTACAGATCCTGTTGAACTGGCACGCGGCCCGGCCCCCCGCCGAGTGGGAGCGCCACCGCAACGCCGCGATCTTCCAGCGCCAAGGCAACCGCAATCCCCTGATCGACCGCCCGGACTGGGGGGCACAGACCGACTTTTCTGAAGGACTGGGCCGCTAGGCAGCCCCGCCGGGGGGTTCTACACTGCGCCCATGATGCCCGCCCCACTCCCTTCCGGCAGCCCGCAGGTGCCGGGCACCCGCCCGGATACCGGCCCAGCCGCCGCCCTGGCCCACGAACTCGGCGCGCTGGAGGCCCACCTCCGCACCCGGCAGGCCGACTGGCAGCGCCCCCAGCCGGGCCGCGCATGGTCGCCCGCCCAGGAAGCGGAGCACGTCATCCTGATCGGCGAGGCCGGACGCCGCGCCATCCGCCTGCTGCTCTCGGAGCGCGAGCTGCGTCCCCTGCCGCACGTGCCGGGAACGCTGCGGGAGGGTCGCCGCCAGGCTCCGGAGTTCGCCCAGCCGGGCGAGGCGGGGCTGGCCTGGGGGGAGCTGGAGACCGCCTGGGCCGCGCACCGTGCCGCCCTGCTGGAGCTGGCGGCCGGGGTTCACGACCGTCCCGGCCGCACCCTCTGGCACCCCTTCCTGGGGGAGATCGGTGCCGTGGCCTGGCTGAATTCGCTCACCGCGCACGTCCGGCACCACCGCGAGCTGCTGGAAGCGGGAGCCCGCGCATGACCCGGCCGCCCGATCCCCCTGCGCCGGGTCAGCCCCGCCCCGACAAGGGTGTGCGCGGCTTCGAGCTGGACATCCACGTGGCGTTCACCCAGCCGCTGCCCGAGGCCGAGGCGCTGAGCGCCCTGCTGGTGCTGGACGGCTTCCATGTCGAGCTGTACCGGCCCCATCCCTCGCCCACGAAGGCGGTGGCGGACGGGGCGATCGTGGAGCTGTCCACCCTGCCCGTGCCCTCGGCCCGGCTGACCGGCCCCCTGCGCGACCCCCAGACCGTGCGCGCCGGTCTGACCGCGCTGCTGCAGGCCCAGGCCCGCTATCTGGAGGTCGGCCGGCGCGGCTTCCTCCGCAGCGCCGATGGCCGTACCGAGTGGGTGCCCTGGCGCCGCAACGCTGTGCTGGCGCGCCACGACACGGAGCGTGTGGCCTTCGAGGAAGGCGTGAAATACATTCTGGAGTGAATCTCCGGAGAGGTCAAACCTTCAAACAGTCGAACGATCTAACGGAAAGGAAGGGGTGGACTCCTTCGCTGTTCGACTGTTCGACCTTGAGACGGTTCGACCCCCCACCCTTCACCTTTGGCGAATAGGCCACGGAAAGCGGCCCGGCAGCCCCTAGACTGGGCCGCATGGCCGCGCCCGTCAGCGAACTGCTCAGCGAATTCCAGGGATACGTGCTGGCCTATCGGGTTCGCGCCGCCGTGGGGGGCCGCGTGGCCCCGGCCGGCCCACAGCTGGGGCTGGCCGAGTACGCCGGACTGCGGCTGGAGCGGCAGACCCTGGCCCGCTCGCTGATCCGGCAGGGGATGAACCCCGCCCAGATGCGCCGCCTGGACGACCTCTCGGACACCCTGATGTTCGGCTTCTGGCTCAACCCGGCCGAGGTCGCCGCCTTCCTGCGCGCGGCCATCCGCGAGGGCAGCCACCCCGCGCTGGGCGAGCCACGCGCCTTCGCGGCCCTGCTGACCCCCAGCGAACGCCTGCGGCTGGGCGAGGCCGGCGTGCAGCGGGTCTGCACCCACCACCTCGCCTGCTTCACCCTGGCCGCCCCCATGCTCGACCCCGATGGCCTGAGCACGGCCTTCACCCTGATCGAGGCCACCCAGCCCCCGCTCTTTCTGGATGAACTGCACCCCGACGAGCCGGGCCGGACGGAGCCCAGCGGAGTGGCCCCCTCCTGACCCCTGACCGGCGCCCCCGACTGCCCCGCTGGCTGCCTGGCTGGCTGGGCGGCTGGCTGCGGACGCTGCTGCCCCAGGCCTGCCCCGGCTGCGGCGCGCAACTGGGCGCCCAGGTGGGCCTGTGCCGGGCGTGCCGCGACCGCCTGCGGCCCCGCGTGGAGTCCCACAGTCCCCTGCGGCCCCGTGCAGCGCCGCATCTGGTCACGCTGGGCGAGTACCGGGGCGTGCGGCGCCGCGCCGTGCGGGCCCTGAAGTTCGGGCGTTCCCGCGATCTGGCCGGTGTGCTGGGGTCGGCGCTGGCAGGGGGCGTGCCGGCGACCTGGGGAATCCAGGCGGTGGTCTTCGTGCCGCTGCATCCCAGCCGGCAGCGACAGCGGGGCTTCAATCAGGCCGAACTGCTGGCCCAGGCGATCGCCGGGGCGCTCGGGCTGCCCTGCGTGAACGCCCTGAGCCGCACCCGGGCCACGCGCCAGCAATCGAGACAGCGCGCCTCGGGTCGGGATCACATGGCCGGCGCCTTCGCGGCCCGCCTGAGCCTGCCCGGCCCGGTGCTCCTGGTGGACGACGTGCTGACCAGCGGGGCCACCCTATCGGCCTGTCAGGCGGCGCTGCTGGAAGCGGGGGTGGACGAGGTCTACGCCGCCGTGGTGGCTCGGTGAGCGTGCAGAGTCAAGGGGGATGAGGGGCGGCCCCAGCAGGTGGCAGCCACGCAGTGCATTTTCCCATGGGTCGCGCCGCCCATGTCGGCTGAGCGGCTCTGAGGGACAGGGGAGTGGAACCCACCCCTCCATCCGTCGGCCAGCTGCACCTCTCCTTATCTATAGGTACTCACCAGAGACCCCACGGGCATCCGGAATCCTGCCCATCATGAAGGTGTGAAAGCCTCAGGGGCTGGGCACGCCCGATGTGGAACCTTTCCACCGCCCGGCACTGCGAGGCTCCATGCCGTCCAACCCGACTTCCGCCCTCGACCTGCACCTGAGCTGGGTGCCCGGGACGTCCGATCAGGTGCGCTTCCAGCACCTCGGCCGCACCTTCACCGTGTATCTGAGAGATGTCCAGCGGGCCAACGCCCACAGCCTGGGCGCGCTGTACCTGACCGGCCGGGTGGCCCTGCGGATCACGCGGGAGCACCACGCACAGCTGACGGGCCGACTGGCCCATACGGTCACGGGCGTCCTCAGCACTGCCTCAGCCGACCCAGGGTCTCCAGCAGAGCCGATATCTCCCGACCAGCGCCCACCCGGAAGCCCGTCAGACGATTCGTTTTCGGAACGTCCTGCGGGTGACCCAGATCTGATCCAGTAGAGAGAGTCGAGATGCCCCGGCCACCACTCTTTGGAGGTGGCCGGTTTTTTTGGTCTCCTGCCGGGCAGATCTGTTCCGTGCCTGTTCGGTGCGGATCGACTCCTGGCGTGCCGTCGGGAAATCCTGGAAGCAGGGCAGGCGGCACGGGTGCCGACCCGTGCCTGACGGCTGGATTAACCCTGATTCAGAGGAAGTTGCGACGGCAGGCAGATACGAAGGCTGAATGCACGTGCAGTGAACGCAGACCATCCAGCCTTACCCATACCTCTGGTCGCGCCCTGATGACTCCTGCTGGTCAGAGAGCGAAGTCTTTCAAGGGTTCGTTCTGTCGAGTCCGAACGAGAAATCATTCGTCTGGGGCGGTCATAAGCCCTGAATCTCGTCGGCCGGGCGGGGGTATGAGGCCCCCTAACTTAAAGGCAAAACCGGCACAGATCGCCGCCCGATTGTGAGGCTGTTGTAAGGAACCCTTCAATACAGTGGATTTTGTGAGCGGGGGGAACCCGATCACGAACGCCATACCCGGCCCCCCGGTACCTATACCCACCGGATGGCCCAGGAGCACACCATGAAGAACGGAACCCAAGGCTTCACCCTGATCGAGCTGCTGATCGTCATCGCCATCATCGGCATCCTGGCCGCCGTGCTGATCCCCAACGTGTTGAACGCCCGGAAGCGTGCCAACGACACGGCCAACAACGCCTTCGCCGGCCAGGTCGCCACCTGGATCGCCGCCGCCGACACCGCCGCCGACACCGCCGCCAAGCAGACCACCCTCAAGGGCGTCAACACCTGCATCGCTGCGACGCTGCAAGCCGAAGGCGCGCCGACTGCGCTGCCCGCCTCCGTCTCCGGCTGCACGGTGGCTTACGACGCCACGAGCGGCCGCTACACCATCGTCTCGACCTCCACCAACGCGGTCAAGGTCACCAAGACCTACTAAACCCAATGTGGAGGACGAGGGGGTGCGGGTGCACCCCCTCGTCTCTCTATAGAGGAGGTCTCGTGCACACTCCATTCCAATCGACGGCAGGTTTCACCCTTATTGAACTTCTGATCGTCATTGCCATCATCGGCATCCTGGTGGCCGCTCTCATCCCAAATATCTTTAATGCCAGACAACGTGCGCTCGATACGGCTGCAAGAGCCTACGCCCGACAGATGAACACCTGGGCGACGTCCTGGCTCAGTGGCGATCAAACGAGGAAGGTTAGTAACCTACCAAGTAGTTGTACGGATCAAATTTATGCGAATGAGGGCGGATCACTCGAGTTGCCAAAAAATGTCAGCTCTTGTCTCGTAAATGTGAAATCCGATGGAACGTTCGATGTGCAGGTGACGCTGTACGACGGTCGAATGTTCATATCCAGTCTTTAAACTGTACTTCCACGCTCCTCTGTCTCCAGCATAATCGCTCATCCGTCTACTGCGTAGAAAAAACTCTGAAGACGTACTTCCTGCACCTTAGATTGAAAAGACTGTCAGTTCGAACAGCGTGTCTCAGGGGCCTGTGAAACAGCTTTTACGTCAGCCTGAGGAGAGATCTCGTAAGAGGAATGTGAGATTTCAGACGTATTCTGATAATCAGCAGGAGAGTCTTTTGACCTGCGAATGCAATACCCGGCCCCCCGGTACCTATACCCACCGGACGGCCCAGGAGCACACCATGAAGAACGGAACCCAAGGCTTCACCCTGATCGAGCTGCTGATCGTCATCGCCATCATCGGCATCCTGGCCGCCGTGCTGATCCCCAACGTGCTGAACGCCCGGAAGCGTGCCAACGACACGGCCAACAACGCCTTCGCCGGCCAGGTCGCCACCTGGATCGCCGCCGCCGACACCGCTGCCGACACCGCCGCCAAGCAGACCACCCTCAAGGGCGTCTCTGACTGCCTTGCTGCGCCCCTGCAGGCTGAAGGCGCACCGACTGCGCTGCCCGCCTCCGTCTCCGGCTGCACGGTGGCTTACGACGCCACGAGCGGCCGCTACACCATCGTCTCGACCTCCACCAACGCGGTCAAGGTCACCAAGACCTACTAAGGTCGCCGCCGATATACGTTGGGGATGCAAGCGCATCCCCAACTTCCATTTCGCTCCTTCTCCTGACGTTCGCCTCATCAGGTGTGGGCCTCTCAATCGGGTGAATGGCATGAATCCCCTGCTCGCGTTCCTGATTCTTTTTCCAGTAGCCATGCTTCCTATCCGCTCGGATGGTGTCGTGGTGTTCCTCTACGCCAAACTGCTAACCCTGACAGCTTTCGTGCTGTTGTTCGTATTGCGTGGGCAGTACCGCGCTATCTCTCTCCGACGCTCCGATCTCTGGATTGGCGTTCTGGTGGTGCTGGCCTCTGTCAGCGACGCGGTCAACGGCGTGCCCCTGCTGGCTCTCGGGGGACGGCTGGAAGGCCCTGTGACTCTGGTTTTGCTGTTCGCGTGGTATCTCATGGCCAGAGCGTCTTTCGAATCCGACCCAAACCTTGTCGTTACCTTCCGCCAGTTCTGGCCAGCGTACGTCTTCATCCCACTGGTAATCGCACTTCTCCAGTATTTTTCTCCCGCATCGGTTCTGGCGACCCTTCTTAGTGGGGACGCTGCGGACGCCCAGCCAGGCAGTACGTTTGGTAACCGGGGCTCATTGGCTTCCTTTCTCATGGTGATGATCCCAATAGGGCTGGCCTCCATTCGTGGCTCTGCCAAGCCGAGGGACAGGCGGTGGCTTGCAGTTCTGCTCCTCCTGGTTGGGCTTGTATTCGCGGTGGCCCAGACGCGCGCCGCTTGGCTGGGCCTTGGCTTAGCGGGTCTCATCGGGCTGATTTGGTTCCGACCATCCTTGAGTAAACTCAAGCCGCTTTTCTGGCCTGCCGTGATCCTCGTGGCCGGGTTTGGCATTGGCTTGGCCCTTCCAAATCCTGATCGGACGAGACACTTTGAGTCTCCGGATTCTGGCCGAGTATTGCTCTGGACAATCGCTGTCCGGGCCATTGAGTCCAGACCGCTGCTCGGTTGGGGTACAGGCGGATTCAAGCGGGCCTTTGACCGGTATGCCGATTGGCAGAACGACCCAAAGGTGCGCGCCTACCTGATCCCCAAGATTCGAGATCCCCGCCTTTCATACACGCTAGAGCAGGATACGGCTGGCATTTACGTTGTTACCAAGGGAAGTCTTGGGCCGGTAGACTTCTTCAATAAGCAGCAGATTGTCAACGATAAAGCTCATAACGAGTATCTGGATATGGCAGTGCAATATGGCCTCGTCTATCCAGCCGCCTGGCTGGCATGGATTCTGATCATCATTTGGCGTAGCCGTTCAAGATATCTGGAAGTAGGAGTGAGCGTCGTCGCGCTCCTGATCTTCAATGTGTTCTGGATGAATAGTGTCACCGTGCTGCCTATAGTGATGATTTTGGTGGCCTTGCTTTCCGCCAGGCGAGACATCCGCTCCACCAATCCTGTCTAGGAACGTAGATGTGGTGATGTCAATCTGGCTTCGACATACGCCTGGAGGAGTGTCTGTCCTCTATAGCAGGGCAGACCCACTGCCTGTCCTCTGATCCCCCTGCTCCCTTAGCCACAGCATCAATGCTTCGGCGCTCGCCGGGTTTGTTGCCAGGGGGATGTCGTGTACGTCGCACAGCCGCACCAGTGCGCTCACGTCCGGCTCGTGGGGTTGGGCGGTCAGCGGGTCGCGGAAGAAGAACACGGCCAGCACGCGTTCCTCGGCCAGTCGGGCGCCGATCTGCTGGTCGCCGCCCAGCGGCCCCGATAGCACCCGCTCCACGCTCAGGCCGGTCTGCTTGGCCAGGATGCCGCCCGTGGTGCCGGTGGCGACCAGATGAAAGCGAGCCAGCACCTCGCGGTGACTCAGGGCGAACATCGCCAGCTCCAGCTTCTTCTTGTCGTGCGCGATCAGGGCGACCTGCCGTGTGGGGGTGAGGGCGGACGTCATGGCGTCATTGTTCCATGCCCCGGACTCAGCCCTCGACCTTCACCCGCCGGTAGAGCGCCTGCACCACGCACCACACCCCGTAACACAGGGTTCCGACCGCCACCGATCCCAGCAGGACATTCCCCGCAGGTTGATCCCGCAGCCACGTCAGGGCCTCGGAGATGCCCAGGGCGGTGGCCGCCGAGTGGCGCCAGGCGGCGATCAGCAGGAACACGCCGATGATCGCCATCAGCAGGCCACGTGAGGCGATGCCCACCTGGCCGATGCGTTTGAGGGTGCCCTGGGAGCGCGCCCCCAGGTCGGTGAAGGCCATGCGCTTCATGAACTTCGCGCCGTACGCGCTGTAGAGCTGGTTGGCCGCCACCGCCAGCAGGACGACCCCGGCCAGCGCCAGCCAGACCTGACCCCCCGGCAGGTTCAGCACCTGTCCGGCCGCCTGGGCCTCGCTGTCCTGGTTGCGCTGGGCGGCGCCGCTGCCTGCCAGCCGCGCGGCGAACAGGGCCAGGCCGATGTTCGCCAGCCCGCTCAGCAGGTAGCCGCTGCGCTTGACGATGCCCTTGCCCCCCGTGCCCTGCCGCTCGGGGTCGAGGCCGGCCCGGATCAGCTGCCACAGGGCGTAGCCGACCAGTCCCAGCACCAGCCCCCAGATCAGCGGCGTGCCCAGGGGCAGATCCTGCAATCTAAGCAGGGCGCCCTGGGTGTCGGTGGTGGCGCCGCCCCGGCCCAGGGCCACGCTCAGGGCTAGGAAGCCGACCGTGCCGTATACCACGCCCTTGCTGGCGTAGCCGAAGCGGGCCAGCGCCTCCAGCCCCGGGGCGGCCTGGTGGGCCGCGTTCCGGACTCCCTGCCCAACGTCCCCCGCCACCTTCCGTCCAGTCTGTTTCAGGTCGGTCATCGTGGTGCTCAGTGTGCGGCGCACCCCCACCGGACTGGATGCGGGCGGTCTTTGCGCTCTCTTGAGGGGTAGGGGTCGAACGGTCTAACAGTCGAACGGTCGAACAGAAAGGACGGCCCGGATGCCGTTTTCAGACGGTTCGACCTTTAGACGGTTAGACATCTCCTTCAACCTTCAAACCTCTCACGCTCAGGGCAGTTCGCCCTCGAAGTCCTTCACGTCGCTCAGGTAGTCCGCCATCCAGGCTTTCAGGGCGGCGCGGGTGTAGCCGCCGCGCAGGGGCATGGTGGAGTCCAGGTAATAGCTGCCCTCGTAGATGTAGGCCTGGGTGTAATAGTTGGAGTTCCACTCGTTGGCCAGGTCGGTGTCGAGGTCATCTTCCTTGTCGGAGTAGTCCCAGGAGGTGCTGGCGGTCACGCGGGCGCAGCTGCCGGCCTTGCAGTCGCTCAGCCAGACCTGCAGTTCGTAGCTGCCGGAGACCACGGTCATGCTCGGGTCGGCGTCGGGCTCGGTGGGGTTCATGGTGACCTTCAGGCCGGCCTCGCGCAGCCCGGCGGCCACGGCGGCGGGGGTGGCCGCCTGGATCTGTCCTGCGCCGGCCACCGGCGCGCCCGCCCCGCCCGCCTGCGCGGCGCCGGCGATCAGAAGAGCGATGGACAGGGCCGACAGGGCAGGTCTGGACTGGGCAGGTCTGAACTGGGCAAGTCTGGGCATGGGGTCACTGTACCGTGTTCCTGAACCCAGGATGAAGAAGCTCAGGCGGGCAAAGTGGTGTAGACCACGAGCCTCAGCTTCCGGTGCTGAACAGAGAGCCGACGGAACCTCATCCAACTCATTCATCAGGCGAGTGAAGATGAGAACCATGCCCGCCCCGCTCGAGTCTGCGCCGACCGATCCAGCCCTGAGCGCCGGTTCGGCTCCGCCCCCCGGCCCGGCCCGGCGTCGGCGCACCTTCGGGGTGTATATCGGCCGCTTCGAGCCCCCGCACCAGGCGCATCTGCTGGTGATGCTGGAGGCGCTGCAGAGCGTGCAGAAGCTGATCGTGGTGATCGGCTCGGCCCGCGCGGCGCGCAACACCAAAAATCCGTTCACCGCCGAGGAACGTCAGGAGGTCACGCTGGAGATGCTGCGGGCGGCGGGGGTGCCGAAAACGCGCGTGCTGTTCGTGCACGTGCGCGACTACTTCTACAACGAGGCGCTGTGGCTCAGCGAGGTGCAGCGCGGCGTGCAGCACCACACGCGGGGCAGCAGCGACATCGCCCTGATCGGCCACATCAAGGACGAGAGTTCGTACTACCTGCGCTCGTTTCCGAGCTGGGAGTTCATTCCCACCCATGTGGTGAGCGAGCTGTCGGCCACCGACGTGCGCCGCGCCTACTTCGAGGGCCGCCTGGACGACGTGCGGGGCATGGTGCCCCCCGCCGTCCACGACTTCATGACCCGCTTCCAGGAGACGGCCGAGTACGCCGACCTGCGCGCCGAATACGACTACCTGCGCGAGTACCGCGCGGCGTGGCAGAGTGCGCCCTTTGCGCCGGTCTTCGTGACCACCGACGCCGTGATCACCCGCAGCGGCCACGTCCTGCTGATCCGCCGGGGGCACCGGCCGGGGCGCGGGCGCCTCGCCATGCCCGGCGGCTTTCTGGAACAGGATGAGACCCTGCTGGCCTGCGCCGTGCGCGAGGTGCGCGAGGAGACCGGCCTGAGCGTGTCCATCGACCTGGGGGCACAACTCCGCGCCACGCAGGTCTTCGACTACCCGGATCGCAGCCTGCGCGGGCGCACAGTCACGCACGCCTTCCACTTCGACCTGGGCATCGGCCAGTTGCCAACCCTGCATGGCGGCAGCGACGCCAGCGAGGCGCTGTGGCTGCCGCTCAGCGAGGCTCTGGCGCACCCCGAGCTGTTCTTCGAGGATCACCACGCGATCATCGAGCACTTTTTGATGCGGGGTTGAGGCGGGGGGGCCGTCAAGCCCCGAACCTCACCGACAGCGCGACTCTGCCCGGCCTAGACTGTGCCCATGACCGCCGCCGAGCCGACTGCCCCACACATTCATCTGCCCGACGGCTCCTGTTGCGACAAGAAACCCCGCTTCGCCCACCTGCACCAGCACACGCAGTACTCCCTGCTGGACGGCGCGGCCAAGCTCAAGGATCTGCTCAAGTGGGTCAAGGAGGTCACGCCCAACGACCCCGCCTGCGCCATGACGGATCACGGCAACATGCATGGGGCGGTGCATTTCTACAACTACGCGACCGCTCTGGAAGTCAAGCCGATCCTGGGCTACGAAGCCTACGTGGTGCCCGGCATGGGCACGCGGCGCGACAAGAAGCCCGGCGTGAGCGGCGAGAAGGGCATCTTCCACCTGACCCTGCTGGCCCGCGACTTCGAGGGCTACCAGAACCTCTGCCGACTGAGCAGCCGGGGCTACACCGAGGGCTATTACTACAAGCCACGCATCGACCACGAACTCCTGCAGGAGCACCACAAGGGCGTGATCGCCTTCTCAGGCTGCCTGGGCAGTGAAGTGCAGCAACTGATCGTGATGGGCCGCGAGGACGAGGCCAAGCAGCGGCTGATGTGGTACCGCGATCTGTTCGGCGAGAACTACTTCATCGAGATCCAGAACCACGGCATCGACCTGCAGGCCAAGGTCAATCCCATCCTGAAGGCCTGGGCGCAGGAGCTGGGCATCGGGCTGGTGGCGACCAACGACGGGCATTACGTGAAAAAGGAGGACGCCGCCGCCCACGACACGCTCCTCGCCATCCAGACCAAGGCCATGCTGGCCGATGAGAACCGCTTCCGCTTCCAGTGCAACGACTTCTATGTCAAGACGCTGGACGAGATGCAGGCCGCCCTGCCGGTCTCGGAGTGGGGCGAGGAGCCCTTCGACAACACCGCCCGGATCGCCGCCATGTGCAACGTCGACCTGCCGGTGGGCAAGAAGCGCGTGTACCAGATGCCCGCCCTGCCCATTCCCGAGGGCCGCACGATGGCCGAGGAACTGCGCGTGCAGACGTATGCCGGCAGCCTGCGGCGCTACCCGCACCACGTCACCGAGGCGCTGCTGCGCGAGTACGCGACGAGAAGTCTGGCCGCGCTGGAACCGAAGGAGCGGGCGCGGGTCGTCTCCAGAACGAACGGCTGCGACGCCCGCACCTGCGACCTCGACACGCTGCTGATCCTGGTGGCCTTCCTGGGTTCCGAGTGGGAGGCGCGCAGCAAGGCGGCGGGGGAGAAGTACACCCTGTATCCGGCGCTGGAGGTCATGGAACAGGAAGGCGAGGCGGGGCCGCTCCCAGACTACGCCTGCACCGACTGGCAGCGCTCCAAGGGGGAGGCGAGCGACACTGCCATTCGCCTCGACCCCGGCAGCGAGGAGGAGACGACCTGCCGCGCGCACCACCGGCACGCGCTGGTGCTGCTGCGCCGCGCCGAGTACGAGCTGAGCGTCATCAACAACATGGGCTTTCCCGACTATTTCCTGATCGTGGCGGACTACATCAACTGGGCCAAGGATCAGGACATCTCGGTGGGGCCGGGGCGTGGCTCGGGCGCAGGCTCGCTGGTGGCCTACGCCATGCGGATCACCAACCTCGATCCGCTGGAATTCGAGCTGCTGTTCGAGCGCTTCCTGAACCCGGATCGTATCTCCATGCCCGACTTCGACATCGACTTCAACGACGCCCGCCGCGTGGAAGTCATCCAGTACGTGCAGGACAAGTACGGCGAAGACCGCGTGGCGCAGATCGCCACCTTCGGGACGATGGCCTCCAAGGCCTGCCTGAAGGACGTGGCCCGCGTCATGGGCCTGGAGTACGCCAAGGTCGATAAGGTCTCCAAGCTCATCCCCATCAAGTTCGGCAAGAGCTATTCGCTGGATCAGGCGCGCGACTCGGTGCCCGACATCCAGGCGCTGCTGGCCGAGGATGCCCAGCTGCTGGAAGCCTACGAGTTCGCGCAGAAGCTGGAGGGCCTGACCCGCCACGCCTCGGTGCACGCCGCCGGGGTGGTCATCGGGCGCGACAAGCTGACCGATCTGGTGCCGGTCATGCGCGACACCTCCGGCGCGGGCATGGTCTGTCAGTACGACATGAAGGCGGTCGAGGACATCGGCCTGATCAAGATGGACTTCCTGGGCCTGCGGACGCTGAGCTTCCTGGATGAAGCCAAGCGGATCATGCGCGAGTCCCAGCGCATCGAGATCGACTTCGACGCCATTCCCTTCGACGACGCCAAGACCTACGAGCTGATGAGCCGGGGCGACACCAAGGGCGTGTTCCAGCTCGAAGGCGCCGGGATCGCCGACGCCTCGCGCCGCCTCAAGCCGCGCCGGCTGGCCGACATCATCGCCCTGAGCGCCCTGTACCGCCCCGGCCCGATGGAGAACATCCCCACCTATGTCCGGCGCCACCACGGGCTGGAAGAAGTCGACTACGTGCGCGACGGCTTCCCCACCTCCGCGCAGTATCTGGAGAAGATCCTGGCCGAGACCTACGGCATCCCCGTGTACCAGGAACAGATCATGCAGATCGCCTCCGAGGTCGCGGGCTTCTCGCTGGGCGGCGCTGATCTGCTGCGCCGCGCGATGGGCAAGAAGGACACGGCGGAGATGGCGAAACAGCGCCAGATCTTCGTGGAAGGGGCCGGGGGGAATAATGTTCCCAAGGAAGAAGCCAATAAACTCTTCGATTTGTTGGATGCGTTTGCGAATTACGGCTTCAATAAGTGTTTGACGGGCGAAACCCGCGTGCCTGTGGCGGGCGGAGAGCTGCACCGCATAGATGACCTGTACCGCGAGGGCCTGCCCGTGGCGCTGCCCAGCGTGAATGCTGCCTACCGGATCGAACTGCGCACCACCGGCCAGTTCTTCGACAACGGTGTGAAGCCGGTTTTCCGGGTCAGAACCGCGCTGGGCCGCGAGCTGAGCGCCACCGGCAACCACCCGCTGCTGACGCTGGACGGCTGGCGGAACGTGGAAGACCTGAAGGCCGGCGACCGGATCGCCGCACCCGCCCGCCTTCCCGAACTGGGGGCCGACGCCTGGCCCGAGCACCGCGCCGCCCTGCTGGGCTGGATTCTGGCCGAGGGCAACACCTGCCACCCGCACGGCGCCTATCTGTACAGCCAGAGCCCCGTGCAGGTGGCCGATATGGTGGCGTTGGCCGAAGCGTTCCCGAATACCCGCCCCAGCGTGAAGCTGCGCGCCGACCGCCAGAACGTCCACGACGTCTACCTGGGCAGCGGCATCCGGGGCAGTGCGGGCGGCAAGTCGGGCGTGCGGCTGTGGCTGGAAGACCTGGGCATGGTCGACGTGAAGGCCACCGAGAAGGGCCTGCCCGCCGCCGCGTTCCGCATGACCAACGCCTCGTTGGCCGTGCTGCTGGGCCGCTACTGGTCGGGCGACGGCTTCCTGTTCGGAGTGGGCAACACGACGCCCTACGCGGCCACTTCCTCGCGGCAACTGGCCGACGATCTGGCGCATGTGCTGCTGCGCCTGGGCATGATCGGCAAGGTCACGCAGAAGCACTTCACCTACACGCGGGGCGAGGACACGGCCGGGCGTATCGGCTACACCGTGCATCTGGTCGGGCGCCGCAGTGTCGACCGCTTTCTGGAGGTCGTCGCGCCGCATCTGGTGGGCCGCGAGACCCAACTGGATGCGCTGCGCGCTTATTACGCCGCCGCGCCGCTGGGCCGTGAGACCATCGACACCCTACCTGCCAGCGTCAAAGCTCTTGTGCAGACCGCGAAGGTCGCGAGTGGCCTGGGCTGGCGAGAGATTGAGGCCCGGAGCGGAGTGTGTACCAAGGAGTTCTACGGCACGCCCAAAGCCCACAAGAAGGGCTTCCGCCGCACGACCATCCAGACCCTGGGCGAGTTCTTCGAGTCCCCGGAACTGCTGGATGCCTGTTCGGACGACTTGTACTGGGACACGATCACGTCTATCGAACCTGCCGGCGAGGCACAGACCTACGATCTGGAAGTGCCTGGCACGCATAACTTCGTGGCGAACGACCTGATCGTTCACAACAGCCACTCGGCCGCCTACGGCGTCATCACCTACCAGACCGCCTGGCTCAAGGCCAACTACCCCGTCGAGTTCATGGCAGCCCTGCTCACCGTCGAGCGCAAGGATTCCGACAAGGTGGCCGAGTACATCAGCGACGCCCGCAAGATGGACGTGAAGGTGCTGCCGCCGGACATCAACCGCTCGGGGGCGGACTTCGTGGTGCAGGGCGCGGAGATCCTGTTCGGGCTGTACGCCATCAAGGGATTAGGCGAGGGCGCGGTGCTGAGGATTCTGGAGGAACGCGAGCGCGCCGGGCGCTTCAAGAGCCTCGCGGACTTCTGCTCGCGCCTGGGCCACAAGGTCTGCAACCGCAAGGCCATGGAAAGCCTGATCAAGTCGGGGGCCTTCGACCAGTTCGGCGAGCGCAGGCAGCTCTCGCTGAGCCTGGAAGAGTCCATGACCTGGGCGCAGGGCGCCGCCGCGATGGCCTCCAGCGGCATGGACGCCCTGTTCGGCGCGCAGGAAGTCGCCCCGGAACCGGCCCTGAAAACGGGCGTGCCGCCGTACACCGACCTCGAACGCCTCGCCATCGAGAAGGAGGCGCTGGGCTTGTACATCTCCGGGCACCCGCTGGAGCAGCACGAGGGGCTGCGCGAGGCCGCCAGTTGCCGCATCTCCGACCTCGACACGTGGTTCACCACCCAGAACGTCGCCCCCGGCAAGCGGATTAAAGCCGTGCTGGCGGGCATGGTCGAGAGCGTGGTCAAGAAGCCCACCAAGTCCGGCGGCATGATGGCCCGCTTCATCCTGGCCGACGAGTCCGGGCAGACCGAGCTGGTCGCCTTTTCCCGCGCCTACGACCGCATTCAGGACAAGCTGGTGAACGACACGCCCGCCCTGGTGATCGTGGAACTGGAATCCGAGGACGGCGGCCTGCGCGCCATCGCCGAGGAACTGGTCAGTGTGGAGCAGCTGGCCGAGGTGCCCAAGGTCATGTACGTGACCATCGACCTGGAAACCGCCAGCCCCGACGCCGTGGGAGAGTTCCAGAGCGTGCTGGACGAACACGCGGGCTCGATGCCCACCTACCTGCGTCTGGAGACGCCCGAGCAGTTCGTGATCTACCAGCTCGACCACGGCATGGGCAGCCCCGACGCCATCCGGGTGCTGAACCAGACCTTCCCCTGGGCCGACGCCTACCTCGCCTATGACCAGCAGACCATCCTGGGCCGCTTCGCGCCGAAGCCGCCGGCGTGGATGAACAAGCAGAACGGGGGCGGGGGAATGCGAGCATAGCGCACCGAGTTAGCTAGTGGAGGCAGAATGCTGAAATTTTTACACGGAATTTATGAATGGTTTGAGTTCATGTTTGTTATGTTTGTATTACTCTTTATTGTATATGCCTGTTGGTTTCTTGCTATGGCTGTATTTGATACATCAGTGCTTCTACCAGTTTTTATCTTTGGTTTGGCGGCGTCTGTCGGATTAACTGTAAGTAATACATACGCGCTTGCAAGAAACTACGAAAAATCTGCTGAGGATTTAGCATTGCGGATCATGAAAATTGGTAATGAGCAATTTAGAATGCTAATTACTTGTATTCAGGCTGGTATAATATCACTCCTACTACTTCCAGTAAAGAAAACCATGGCCATAGAAGGAGCGGCGATCTGGGAACAAGTATATTTTGTAGTTTGTATGGTTGTACTGTTTTATATTGCCATGCTAATTCTGAAAGTCTTAGCCGGAACTGTCATGAATATAGTTATTCTTAAAGGCGCAATCTCCGAAAATGGTGAAATAACGATACATACTTTAGATACGTCGAGACAGGGTCTACTCAGACGAATGAAGCCCGCACTAAAGTTAATGTTCCGCCATGCGGAGTATATGATGGATAGTGAAAAAGATAAAGAAGAGATGAGAAGAATAAAAACAATTGTTAACTCAGAGTAAATGTCATTAAGTCGTTCAGACTGTTATTCGCATAGTAAGCCATCGAAGTAATGTAGAAAAAATTAGTAATTTCCAGCCCATGCTGGGGCTTGTGCGGGTGGGCTGGGCGGGCTACCGGATCAGTTCCACGTTTACGCCCAGGTCAGGTAAGTTCGCCCAGTTGCCCTCAGCGGTCAGCACGCTCATGCCATGTGCTTCGGCGGTGCCCAGGCACGCCGCGTCGCCCAGGCTCAGGTTGTAGGGATTCTTGCGGGCGTAGTAGAAGGTGGCCTTCTCCCGGCAGGCAGCGTCGAACGCCAGCTCGGTCATCAGGGGGGCTACAGTCTCCAGTGCGGCGCGAATCTGCATGGGCGTGTACTCTCCCCGACCGATCACTTTACCCTCCAGTTCCGTCAGGGTCACGCTGCTGACCGAGCAGGGGCGCTGTTCCAATGCTGCTAGAACGGCGTCCTTCCCGACTTCGCCACGTAAGAGGGCCAGGATGGCGCTGGCGTCCAGCAATGCGGGTGTCGAGGGAGGCTGTTTTACCATCCCTTCGCCTGCGCTTCCTGGCGTCGTTCGTCCAGCAGTTCCTGAGTCATGTCGCGTCCATCGTCGCGCGCCAACATGCCCACGGCACTCTGGATCAGCGCCCTGCGGGTGGTCAGGCGGTAGCCGTCATCGGTCTTGACTAGGAGCAGGTCGTCACCTTCCTGCACACCCAGATCGGTGCGAACAGCCTGCGGAACGACGACGCGCCCCTGTGCCTGGAGTTTCAGATCGTAGTGTGGTCTGGCAGTCATACCCTACTTTGACCGAAATCGGGCAGAAGGTATGTGACGTGCCCGCAGTCCTACGTCCACGGTGAGTCTTCCGGTTCTAGCCCGTGTGACACGTCCATATCGAGCGGTGGGTCTTGCCTCATCTCCTCAGCGGCATCGGCGTAGGCACGGGCAAGCGCCTCGTCCGACCCATCCCACAGCGACCAGTCCCGTTCCTGCTGCTCCGGTTGCTCACGCTCTGGCATCTCTTCAAAGCTGGTCAGGGCGGCAAAGATCGCACGTCCATCCTGTTTTGTCCGGGCGTCGTCCTCGCTCATGCTTCAGCTTACGCCCGAACCCTCACCCATCCTTAGCCTCCCGCCCCCACCTGGCCCGCCTCTGCCAGACTTCCCGCATGACACAGACACCGTATGAAGTCGCGCCCGGCACCCTGAGCGGGAAAGTGGCGCTGGTCACGGGGGCCAGCAGTGGGCTGGGCCGCGCGGTGGCGCTGGCTCTGGCGGGGGCGGGGGCCGACCTGATCCTGCTCGCCCGCAGCGAGAGCGATCTGGACGCCGTGGCCGCCGAGGTACGCGCCCTGGGCCGCCGTGCCCATGTGGCGGCGGTCGATCTGGCCGATGCCGGGGCACTCACGGGGGCCGCCGAGGCTGGAATGGCCGAGCTGGGCGGCCTCGACATCCTGATCAACAACGCGGGCACCGACGTGCCGGGGCCGGTGGCTCAGCTCAGCGCCGAGGACTGGGATCGCGTGCTGGACGTGAACCTGCGCGCTCCCTTTCTGCTGGCAAAAGCGGCGTTCGGGCCGATGCAGCGGCGGGGCGGCGGCACCATCATCAACGTGTCGTCGGTGGCGGGCAAGCGCGGCTGGGCGAACGCCAGCGCGTACTGTGCCTCCAAGTTCGCGCTCGGGGGCTTCACGCAGTCGCTGGCTGCTGAGGGGAAGGCGCACGGCATCCGCGCCTCGGTGGTGTATCCGGGCGGCATGGCGACCTCGTGGGGCCAGTGGAGCCCGGACGACCGCCATGGCGATGACCGCAAACCCCAGGCGCCCAGCGACTCGCTGCCACCGGATCGCGTGGCGGCCCTGCTGGTCTGGATGTGCGCCGCACCCTCTGAACTCGTCCTGAACGAGGTCATCGTGACCCCGCTGAACGAGGGCGGCTGGCCGTGAGCGTCGGGGCGGCGGGCGCTTAGCCCGTTACCGTCAGGTCTTCCACCGCGCCCACCAGCCCCAGCTCGCGCAGCCGCGCGGCGATCAGCGAACGGTGGCATTCCTGGGGGTCGGCCTCGTAGCACAGCAGGCAGACCCGTTCCCGCGCGGCCAGGGCGCCCAGTTCCTCCAGCGCGGCCTGCTGTGTGGCGAGGTGCAGGGTGTAGCCGGCCTTCAGCGCGCCGAAATCCTTGTCCAGCTTGTACGCCTTGCGGATGCCGGGCGGCGTACCCAGGTCGCGCAGGTGGCGGTAGCCGATGTCCTGTTCTTGCAGCGCGCTGCCCAGGGCCGTCTTGCTGTAGCCCCGGCGGCGGCTCTGGGCACGCTCGCGGGTGTCGACCAGCAGGGTCACGCCATGCCCGCTCAGGGTCGCCAGGAAGGCGTGCAGGTCGGCGTTCTCGTAGCCGATGGTGAGCAGGGTGGGCGCGGTCTGCGGGGGCTCGGTCATGACTCCAAAGTAACGGGGGCCGCTCGGGATGACCGTGGTGGTCGTCCGGGGCGGCCCCTGGCCCCTGGTGCCGGGCGGTTCAGTCGCTGGCGACGCGGATCTGCTTGTCGCCGGGCCGTTTTTCTGCTGGCCGCTTCTCGTCGGGGCGGCGGGCGAGCTGGTTGACGGACTTGGCGTACCAGGTCATGGCGGGCCGGGCGTCCAGGGTGAAGGCGTAGCCCAGGCGTTCCCAGAAGCGGGCGCCGCGCGGGTTGTCGCCCAGCACGGAGGCCAGGACGCGGGTGGTGCGGGCGGGCACGCGCCGCTCCAGGTGCCTCACGGCCTGCTTGCCCAGGCCCCGCGACTGGTGGTCTTCGCGGATCAGCAGCAGGTTGATGGTCAGGTCGCCGGCCTCGGGGTAATCCACCTTGGAATCCAGGCTGCCGATCAGCTCACCCTGGTCGTCGTGCAGCAGTTCAAGGTGGCGGCGGGGATCGAGCAGGGCGATTTCCACGTCGCGCTGCACGTCGCTCAGGCTGGGAACGCGGGTGCCCAGCAGCGCGAAGTATCCGGGAGTGGCGGTGTAGAGGGCGTGCAGCAGTGGCGCGTGGTGCAGCGCCAGCGGGGTGGCGATCAAGGGCGAGCCTCCCGTCCAGCAAAAGCGGTCTGTGATGTGGTCATGACTGGACGTCTCTGAGCATACGCCCGCCAGGGTCAGGCATCGGTGAAATCCGCCGTTCGGGGGGATTGAGACTGGGTTCACATCCGGGGGGAGGGGGTACGCTACCCTCTCGGGATGACCGCTGGTTTCTACGCCTCCCGACTGACCCGCGCCGGCGCGGTGATGGCCCCCATGGCGGGCTACTCCGACGCGCCCATGCGGCAGCTCGCCAGCGAACACGGAGCACTGTGGACCGTCTCTGAGATGATCAGCGCGCGCGGGCTGATGGGCGGCGGCGACACCGAGAAGCTGAACCTGGGCCGCCCCTATCCCGGCGAGCAGGGCCGCGTGGTGCAGCTCTTCGGCGCCGAGCCGGAGGTGCTCGCGGCGGCGGTGGCGCGGGCCGAGGCCTGGTTCGCCCCGGCGGCCATCGACCTCAACATGGGCTGTCCGGTGCCCAAGATCCGGGGCAAGGGCGGCGCCTGCCTGCTCCAGACCCCGGAGGTCGCCTTCACGCTGATCCGCGCCATGAGGGAAGCGACCGGGCTGGACGTGAGCGCCAAGATCCGCCTGGGCTGGGACAGCGACCGCTCGCTGGAGGTCGCGCAGGGGCTGGCCGAGGCCGGCGCGGCGCTGATCACGGTGCACGGCCGCACCAGCGCCCAGCGCTACACGGGCGAGGCCGACTGGGACGCGATCGCGCGGGTGGCCGCCAGCGTACCGGTGCCGGTGGTGGGCAGCGGCGACGTGACCACCGCCGCCCAGGCCAACGCACGGAAGAAGACGGGCGTGGCGGCGGTCATGATCGGGCGCGGCGCGGTGGGCAACCCCTGGATCTTCCGCACGCTCGCCACGGGCGAGGACGCCTGGCCGGACGCCCGCACCCGCGCCCGCACCGCCCTGCGCCACGCCGAACTGCAGACCGCCTTCTACGACGACGAGAGCGGCCGTCTGACCCTGCGCCCGCTGCGCAAGGTGCTGCCCGCCTACCTGCCCGAATTCCCCGAGCTGCGGGACGCGCTGGTGCAGGTCGTGACGGCCGGGGACGTGCGCCGGGTGCTGGCGCCGCTGCTGGACGATGCAGATCGAGCAGCCCCAACTGGACCTGAGACGGCCAGCCCGCCCGCGCCGGGGTATGCTGTGCATCACTCATGAACGTCCGCGAGTATTACGCCTACCTGTCCGCTGCGCGCACGCAACTGTGGAACTTCCTGCGGGCCCTGCCGCCCGCCGATCTTGACCGCGACCTGATCGAGTCCGGCGACCGCTTCCACACCATCAAGGATCTGGTGCTGCACGTGACCGACGTGGAGGATCACTGGGTGCACAACATCGCGCGGGGCGACGGCGTGACCCGCGAGGGCCGCTTCTCGCACGACTGGGTGACCCCGAACGCGGCGCAGTACGACCTGGCCTGGATCATCGACTACGGCCGCGAGGTCAACGAACGGACGCAGGCCTTCTTAGACAGCGAACCCGACATGAACCGTTCGGTCAAGCTGGTGCAGGACGACCCCGCCAGCGACACGGTCTCGCTCGATCAGCTGCTGTGGCACGTCATGACCCACGAGGTGCGCCACACCGCCCAGATCGCCCTGATGATCCGGCAGCTCGGCCACACGCCGCCCTGGCTGGACTACATGCGCTACGCCCGCCCGCACGTCACGGCCGCCCAGAGCGGCGGCGTCGAGGGCCTGGGCCTGGACGACCCCGACGACGAGGGCTGAGCCTGCACAGGGGGGGCGGAGTCGGGTTCGCTCCCCACACCTCTAGCACCAGCCGCCGGGAACGCGCCTCCGGCGGCTGTCGTCATTCCCTACAGGATCCGCTGGCCCAGCAGGCTGGCGGCCATGCTCACCATCACCTCGGCCGTCTGGTTGTGGGTGTCGAGGATCGGGTTGACCTCCACGATGTCCATCGAGGTCACGCGGCCGGACTCGGAGAGCAGTTCCATCAGCAGGTGGCCCTCGCGGTAGGTCAGGCCGCCGGGCACCGGGGTACCCACGCCGGGGCACACGCCGGGGTCGAGGGCGTCGGCGTCGAAGGACACGTGCAGGCGCTCCACGCCGCCCAGGCGTTCTAGCGTCTCGGCCACGATCCGCGTGATCCCCAGCTGATCCACGTCCTTCATGGTGTAGGCGCGGATCCCGGCCTCCCGCAGCGCCTCCCGTTCACGGGTGTCCACCGAGCGGATGCCGATCATCACGATGTCCTCGGGCCGCATGTGCCAGCCGCCGCCCAGGCCGGTCAGGCGCGGGTCGCCCAGGCCGGTCAGGTGCGCGACCGGCATCCCGTGGATGTTGCCGCTGGGGCTGCTTGTCGGCGTGTTGTAGTCGGTGTGGGCGTCGACCCAGATCAGGCCCAGCCGCGTGCCCGCTCCCTGGCCTGCCGGAGCGCCGCGCAGGGCGTTGCCCGTCACCGTGCCCATGCTGACGCTGTGGTCGCCGCCCAGCGTCAGCGGAAAGGCGGTCTCCGGCAGCGCCGCGATCCGCTCGGCGGCGCTGCGGCAGGCGTCCACGATGGGCTCCAGGAAGACCAGGCCGCCGTTGGCGTGCTTGTCCAGGGTTTCGGGAATGGCGACCCCCACGTCGCCCAGGTCGCTGACCGAGTGGCCCAGGTCGCGCAGCGTGCGCGCCAGCTGGGCGTTGCGCAGGGCCGAGGCGCCCATGTCCACGCCGCGCCGACCCGCGCCCAGATCCATCGGAATGCCGAGAATGGAGATGTCCATGAATACCAGCTTAGGGGCTGGCCCGGGCTATGCCTTACGGCTGCATCAATATTTTCTGGCCGTCTGCGTGTCACGCCGGCGCCGATATTCAGGTGAATATTCATGCTGGCCGGTGTGTCCAGAGCCTCAGTTCGCCCAGAGCCTCAGTGCGCCCAGAGCGTCAGGTCGCCGTCCTCCGGGCTCCAGCCCAGTCCGGTCTGCACGAAGCCCAGCTTTTCCAGCACGCGCTCGCTGGCGCGGTTGCCGAGGGCCGTCTGGGCCGTGACCGTCCGGATACGCTCCTGGCCGTGCAGGTGCTGCACCAGGGCACCCACGGCCTCGGTGGCGTAGCCCCGGCCCCGGGCGGAGGGGCTCAGGCCGTAGCCGATCTCGACCGCGCCCGTATCGTCGGGCGGCGCGTGGGTGCCGATCTGTCCGATGGCCTCCGGGGCCGCGCGGGTCACGACCGCGAAGGTGAGGCGGAGTTCGTCCTGATCTGGGGGCAGGCCAGCCAGCAGGGCCGGGTAGAGGGGCAGGGGGTCGCCGGGCCACTGGGGCGGGAAGTGCACGTCCAGCGCGCCCTGAGGCGTCTCGCAGCGCAGGTCGAACGACGGCCGCATCAGCCGCTGCTCCAGCATGGCGCGGCTCAGGGGCAGCAGGACTAAACGGGGTGTAAAGAGCGGGGGCACAGGCGCAGGATAAACTCGGTCTTTCGCCGACCTGCTGGCGCCCCGCACGGGCCCCCTCCGGCCAGATGCGGTAGGGTCAATCACCGCCCTGCCCCGGTGCCCGCCCCCCCTCCATGACCGATCCTGCCCCCCAGCCCTCCCCGATCCGCCCGGACGCCTCGCCGCCGCTGGGCAAGCGGCTGATGCTGCTGGCGGATTACGTGCACCCCTTCGTGTACCGGGAAGGGTTTCCGCAGGGCGCCCCGCCCGTGGACGCCGTGCTGGCGGCCGGCGACCTGCCGGGTTACTACCTGGAATTCCTGGCCAGCAAACTCACCGTGCCCATCGTGTACGTGCACGGCAACCACGCCAACGAGTACGTCAACGAGGGCGATGGCCGCATTCCCCCGCGCGGCGTGATTCCCGCACACGGCCGGGTGGTCGAGGAGGCGGGGCTGCGGATCGCGGGCTGGGGGGGCGCGCCCCGCTACCGCCGCGACGGACAGGGACAGTACAGCGAGTTCGAGGCCTGGCGGGGGCTGGGCCTGCTGGCGCTGCGGGCACGCCGGGGGGTGGACGTGCTGCTCACGCACGCCCCGCCCCTGGGGCCACATGCGGGCACGGATTTCGCCCACCGGGGCTGCCGGGAGATCACCCGCTTCATGAACCGCCGCCGGCCCGGTCTGGTCGTCCACGGCCACATCCACGAGTACGAGGGCAAGAAGCTCGAATACCAGGACGAGACCTCGGGGGCGCGGGTGATCAACGCCTACGGCTACCGGGTCATTGAGGTCTGAAGCGCGTTCCGGCCCCCTGCCCTCTGTCCAGAACCGTCTGGGCCGGGATGTCCAGCGCTGGGTCGACAGGGAACCCCTCATGTGGCGCGGAGGCGTCCGGGTCAGGCTGGAGCCTGGGGGGTGGAAGCCGGCGCGGCCGCCGCATGAAGGGTCTGCTTCAGGTGGCTAAAGATTAGCTGTGGACAGAACACACGCTGTAAGTCGTCCAGCGGGCCATACTTCCGCCTGGCAAGCAACCTGTCCCGCACCTGACCAGAGCGTCGGGGGGCGCGGCCAGGACGCCAGAGGGGGAGACGCCCACCCCTTTACCAACGGGCGTGCGAGCGGGCTGATGCTGGCCTCTGGGGGGTTCGAGTCCCTCCACCCGCCGACTCCAGAAGTGTCCAGCGGCAAGGAGCGATCCTGGCCGCTGTTTCTGTTGGGGGGCATGGAGTGGGGCACGGAGGCCGTGCCTGGCGCCTGCGCCGTCCGCGCCCTCCCCGGTACGGAGGCCCGATCCCCTAGCATGGCCCATGACCTCGAACGCCCGGAAGCTGCGGGACTTCCACCGCCTGATCGGCCTGCCCTCGCCCGAGCGCCCGGCGCTGCCCACCCCGCAGCAGCTGGCCCTGCGCCGCACCCTGATCGACGAGGAAGTGGCCGAGGTGCGGGCGGAGTTTGCGGCGCTGGCCGCCCGTCTGGACGCGGGCGAGGGGGCGGAACCCGGCGACCTCGCGGCGCTGGCGCATGAGCTGGCCGACCTGCTATATGTCACCTACGGAGCGCTCGATACGCTGGGGGTAGATGCGGACGCCGTGTTCGCCGAGGTTCACCGCGCCAATCTGAGCAAGGTCAGCGGCCCCCGGCGCGCCGACGGCAAACTGCTCAAGCCGGAGGGCTGGCAGCCCGCCGACGTCGCAGGCGTGCTGTCGCGGCAGGGAGAGTAGACCAGGAAAAGGAGAACCCGCCGCCTGGGGTGATCTCCAGGCGGCGGCGGAGCGTGGTCAGGCCACGGAGCTCAGAACGGCGTCTCGTCCTCGGGGGGGGCCTCCAGGACGGCAGTGCGCTGGGCCGGGGCCGGCCCGGCTGGCGGGGCGGCCGCCTGGGGAGCGCGGGCGGGCGCGGGGCGCGGCGCCGGCCCGGTGGCCGGACGGCCCTGGCCGGGCTGGGCGTAGCGCTCCTGGCGCTTGCCGCCCCGGAAGATCGCCAGCGTCACGTACTCGAACTCGCCGTCGGACTTCTCGCGCACCTGCTCGGGATCGGTGCTCTTGGCGCCGCGTGAGTACTTGACGGCGGCCGGCAGCTTCATCTTGCGGCTGTCCACGGCTTCCAGTTCGCGGCGGCGGTAGGCGTGGCCCCTGTGGATCACCAGCTCCTCGCCGTCGGGACTCGTCCACCTGCGGGCGCCGATCAGCGACCAGTCGAAATCGGGCTCGTTGTCGTGTGGGAACTGATAGCCGCCGCTGGGAATCTCGCCGCTCGTCCAGCCCAGCCGGCCGTACTGACGCTGGACATCCAGCAGCTTGTCGGCGCTGTCCACATCCACAATGACTCGCGCCCCCAGATCCGTGATGAATTCGATATGTAACACAGGCCCTCCTTATGTAAATAACATAACACATCCGGGAGGTGGATGGGGGTGGACTGACCGCCCTCCGGACAGGGCAGCCGGGCAGGGCGGCCGGGTCGGAGGGGTCAGCGGCGAGACAGCACGTAGTAGGCCCGGTCGCCCTCGCGGGCCAGATCGCTCACGGCGTAGCCGCGTTCCAGGGCGGCCATGAGCACGCCGCGCAGGGCCAGGCGCCAGGCCCGCTGCTGCTCCTCGTCGAGGGCCTCCAGCGAGGTCGGCACCTCGGCCAGCAGCGGCCCGCCCCCGTGATCCAGGCGGGGTGTTCCCGGCCCGGCCCCCTGCCGCTCCAGCACCACCCGCCCGTCCGGCGGCGGGGCGGGGCGCCCGGCGTGGGGCCGGGTCAGATCCCACTCCACCATCAGGCGGTCGGCGGGGAAGGCCGAGTCGCGGTCGTCCGAGAGCGCGTACCAGTCGGGGTGGTAGCTCACCGCGACCGCGCCCAGCTTGCCCAGGTTCAGGCGGGCGTTGCGCGCCAGCAGCGGATCGAAGGTCCAGGTCATGCGCGTCAGGCCCTGGGCCAGCGCCCGTTCCCGCTGGGCGAGCTTCAGGGCCACCGCCAGCCCGCTGCCCCGCCACCCAGGCCGCACCGCCAGCAGGTGCGAGTGGTGCCACGCCTGCCCGCCGGCCAGCGCCGGGAAGCCGAAGGCCAGCCCGACCGGGGTCTGCTGATCCTCTCCCTGCGCCGGGTAGGCCCCCAGAACGATCCCGCCGGTCACGGCGCTGATCCGCAGCAGCGTGCCTGGCGTGACCTCGCGGTCGGCGTAGCCCCACGCCGCCACCTGAACCCCCTCCAGCGCCCGCAGGGCCCAGGGATCGGTCACGTCCCGGATGACGTAGGGCCCGGTGGCGTGAGGACGGGGCGCGGCGGCCTCCCCCTCCGGCATCAGGGGCGCATCTCCTCGTGCAGTTCGGCCACCTGCCCTATGAACTCCCGGTTCAGGCTTACGCCGATGCCCGCCCCCGTCGGAACTTGCATCAGGCCGTCCTCGGCTTCCAGCGGCTCGTTGATCACGTCGGTGGCCCAGTAGCGGCTGGCCGAACTGGTATCGCCCGGCAGCGTGAAATTCGGCAGGGTCGAGAGGTGGATGTTGTGCGCCCGGCCCACCCCGCTTTCGAGCATCCCACCGCACCACACCGGCACGCCGAACGCCTGCGCGACGTCATGCACGCGCCGGGCCTCGGCGTGACCACCGACCCGCGCCACCTTCACGTTGATCACCCGTCCGGCCCCCAGCGCCAGGCCCTTGCGGGCGTCCTGCGCGCTCGCCACGCTCTCGTCCAGGCACAGCGGGGTCAGCACGCGGCGCTGCAGCTCGGCGTGGTCGACCAGATCGTCCCAGGCCAGCGGCTGCTCGATATAGGTCAGGTCGAAATCGTCCAGCGCGCGCACCCGCCCGCTGTCGGCCAGCGTGTAGGCCGAGTTGGCGTCCACGGTCAGGCGGATGTCGGGAAAGGCCTCGCGGGTCGCGCGCACCGGCTGCACATCCCAGCCGGGTTTGATTTTGAGCTTGAGGCGCCGGTAGCCCTGCTCCACATGCCGGCGCACCACGTCCACGGTGGCGGCCTGATCAGCCTGGATGCCCAGGCTCACGCCGACCTCGACGC